>NZ_JALMEZ010000007.1:0-399978 GCF_023242495.1 Pseudomonas sp. MWU13-2862
TGCTCCCGTTTCTCCACTTAGAGAGATCAAGCATTTGGCTGTTTGATCTCTTTTTCGTTTAAGGGCAACGCAAATCTTGCCGCCTTCCTTGTACCGGGCAATTCACGTACGCTTTGAAGATCGTTCGATCTCTGTATTAGACGCAATGACCATCGCGTACGACCCAGGCAAGACAGCCCGGGCAAGATTTATTGCAGACGAAGAATCATTCTAAGGGAACTAGAACATGTCATCCGCCAAGAGCGTCATCAGCAGCAATCGAGACGCCTGGAACGCCTCCGCCGACCACCACAGAACCAGCCGCGCCTGGACGACTCTCCTCGAATCTGTCGGCATGCCGGACTTTTCCTGCCTGGATGCAACCCTGACCGAGCGCTTGCGTGAGGTCGGTATCGCCGGCAAGGACGTTATCCAACTGGGCTGCAACAACGGCCGCGAATCACTTTCGTTATTTGCCCTGGGCGCCCGAACCGTCGTGGGGCTGGACCAGGCCTCGGCCTTTCTCGATCAGGCCCGTGAGCTGACCGCACGCTCCCCATATACACCGACATTCGTCGAATCCGATGTGCATGAGTTACCGGCCGATCTTCACGAAAATTTCGATATCGCCCTGATCACCATCGGCGTCCTGAACTGGATGCCAGACATCAAGGCGTTCTTCGTCCACGCAGCGAAGGCGCTCAGGCCGGGCGGCACGCTGGTGATCTACGAAACCCATCCCTTTCTGGAGATGCTGGACCCCGAGTCTACCGACCCGTGGAGAATCTCCAGCTCCTACTTCCAGACCGGCCCAATCGTTGAAGACAAAACCATCGTCTACGAAGGCCAAGCCGAGGCCAACGGCATCAGTAGCTACTGGCATCCTCATACCTTGACTGAAATCATCACCGGCACGATCAGTGCCGGTTTGCGCATCAGTCATTTCTCGGAGTACCCGCACTCCAACCGGGAAGAGATCTATGACATCTATGAAGACGGCTATTGGGCTGTGCCGATGTGTTACACCCTGACGGGCATCAAGATGTAGCGAGGATGAAGCAACCGGTAGACATGCATCACTCCAATAAAAAACAAGGATCCGTTCATGACGTTCAATCTCCCCCGCACCGTATTGGCCACCACCCTCGGCCTGGCGCTCGCCTGCGGTTTCACCGCACCGGCCTGGAGCGCCGAACCCCATAAACAAATCCAGGCCGACGCCGAACAGTACAAGGCCGAAGCCCTGAAGCTGCTGGAGCTCCTGGTGAATATCGATTCGGGTTCCGGCTACGAGCCGGGCCTGACCCAGGTGCGCGATATCGCCGTCGATGAGCTGAAAAAACTCGGCGCGACCATTGAACTGGTGCCCGACGCACACGCCCGTAACAGCCACGTACTCGCTACCTTCAAGGGCACCGGCAAGGCCAAAATCCTGTTGATGGCGCATATGGACACGGTGTTCAAGGAAGGCTCGGCAAGCGAGCGTCCATTCCAGATCAAGGACGGTCGCGCCTACGGCCCTGGCGTGATGGATGACAAGGGCGGCATCGTCGCCGGGATCTATGCCCTCAAAGTGCTGAAGAACCAGAACTTCCAGGACTACGCGCAAATCACCTTCCTGCTCGACGCCAGCGAGGAAACCGGCTCGGAGATCGCCTCCGAACTGATCCGGAACACCGCCAAGGCCCACGACGTCACCCTGAACCTGGAACCCGGTCGTCCGGCCGATGGCCTGGTGGTCTGGCGCAAGGGCAGCGCCACCGCGGTAGTCGAGATCAAGGGCAAGGCCGCGCACGCCGGCGTGGCACCGGAGTTGGGACGCAACGCGGCCATGGAAGCAGCCCACCAGATCCTGCAACTGAGCAAGCTGGGCGATGAAGAGAAGAAGACCACCATCAACTTCACCGTGCTCAAGGCCGGGGACCGGATCAATGTGATCCCTGACCAGGCCACCGCCAAGGCCGATGTGCGGGCGGCATTGCCGGAGGAGTTCGATCGGATCGAGAAGGACCTGGCACGGGTTTCGGCCAACAAGCTGATTCCGGAAACCGAGGTCAAGACCAGTCTGTTGCGCGGTTTGCCGCCGATGCCGGAAACCGCCGAGTCGGATGCGCTGGTGACCATCGCCCAGGGGATCTACGGTGAGCTGGGCCGCAAGCTGACTATCGAGGGCAGCGGCGGGGCGGCGGATGCCAGCCTGTCGGCGGGCGTGGGCACGCCGACGCTGGATGGCTTCGGCATTGTCGGCGGTAATATCCATACCCCCGAGGAATACGCCGAGGTGGAAAGCGTGTCTCCCCGGATCTATCTGCTGAGCCGCATGATCATGGAACTGGCCAAGCGCTAGGGCCTGGTTTTGTCAGATCGTTCCCGCAACGCCGGGAACGATCTGAGCGCAGGTTGCCCCCAACTTTGCATCAACCCGCCTGGGTATAACGTTCGATAGTGGGCTGTTCTCGATGCTCCACCGTCTGCCTGAATACTCAGCCAGAGACGTGCAGTACTGATGCCAGCGCGCTCCAGTCTTACAGCAAGATCTGGGCTGATGGGGGCATGCCCATGAAGGAGCTCCGTTCAGTGGTAGTCCAAGTAGTTGACCAATTCGACGCCCGTTCCTACGAAACGGAAGATTACACGCCAGTTGGCGGTCACGGTGATTGGCCAGAATCCTGACATTTCACCTTCTAGCGCGTGTAGCCTCCAACCAGGAAGGTTCACATCATCTGGAGTCTCTGCCCGGTTTAGCGCGAGCAATACGCCGGATAATCGCTTTGCCTGGTCCGGGCTGATGCCACTGGTTGAGCCGCTTTCGAAAAAAATCCGAAGGACTTTGCCTCAATCGACAAAGATGATCTTCGACACCAGGTCCGCGCTGTTCTTGGCCTGCATCTTTTTCATCAGGCGGGCACGGTGGACTTCCACGGTCCGATGGGAAATCGCCAGCTTGCGGGCTACTTCCTTGCAGGTCAGGCCGTTGACGATATGCATCGATATTTCCCGTTCCCGCGGCGTGAGGTCCACCGTGGCGTGGTGTGCCCGATCCAGGCGTTCGAAGTGCCAGACCATCAGCTTGAACGGATCGTCCGGAGTCAGGGTATAGCCCTGGGACCTGGCCCAGAACACCTCGCCGTTCTTGTGCTGCATAAAACGTTCGTCGGCGTAGGAGCCGCTCTTGCTGCGGCGCAGCCAACTGCGACTGCGATTGCCGATGGTCTTGTAGTCGGCCTGGGACGGGTAGATCAGCAGGGTCAACTGCCCCAGCAGCTCTTCGCGCGGGTAACCGAACAACTCCAAGAAGGCCTCGTTGCAATCGAGCATCAGGCGATTGCCGGTGATCAATTGCGCTGCGGGCGAGACCATGAAGGCCAGGCGCTGAAGGTCTTTCAGTTGTTGTGTGAAGACGGTCATTGGCATCCTGCCTCAAGGTAAGTCCGATACTGGCGATTTCCGGCCCGGAATCGCTACGTACCCAGGTAGGTAGTTGTACTAACTGGCGAGCGATACCGGCGATGCGCCATTGTAAGCAATGCCTGATCCATGCCAAGAAGAAAATCACCATGATTCATGATTGTGTCTCCATTGTTGCGGCCGGCCACTCGCGCTTTGGCCGGCTTGAAGGTTCCACCCTGGAAGATCTGATCGTTCAAGTGACCCGTCAGGCGCTGACGGATGCCGCGATCTCGGCTTCGGAGATCGATGCGTTATTCCTCGGGCATTTCAATTCGGGCCTGGTCCCGGACGGTTTTGCCAGCTCGTTGCTGCTGCAAGCCGACCCGGGGCTGCGCTTCAAACCCGCCACCCGCTGTGAAAACGCCTGTGCTTCGGGCTCGGCGGCGATCCAGGCGGGGATCAACGCGATTCTCTCGGGCTCCGCCGAGCTGGTGCTGGTGGTGGGCGCCGAGAAGATGACCGGCAACTCCACGGCCAAGGTCACCAAGGCCCTGGCCGGTGCCGGGTACCAGAACGATAGCGAGGAGGCGGGCTTGAGTTTTCCGCAACTGTTCGGCCTTGCCGCGCAGCAGTACCGCCAGCGTTACCACTGCCCCATGGCGTCCATGGCCGCCATCGCGTCCAAGAACCACGCCAATGCCATGGCCAATCCCCTGGCCCAGATGCATCGGGTGATGGATTTCGAACACTGCAACAACGTTTCCCGGAGCAATCCCTATGTCGCGCCGTCGCTGCGCCTGACCGATTGTTCGCTGATCAGCGACGGCGCGGCGGCCATTGTGCTGGCCTCGTCCCGGCGCGCGCAGCAGTTCCGCCGCGAGGTGCGGATCCGCTCTACCGCCCAGGTCAATGATCTTCTGCCGATCGCCCGCCGTGACATCCTCGCCTTCGAAGGGCCGCAGCGGGCGATCCACTCGGCCCTGCGCAGCGCCAGTGTGACCCTCGGCGACCTCGGCTTTGCCGAAGTCCATGACTGCTTCACCATCGCCGAGCTGCTGATCTACGAAGCCATGGGCCTGGCGCCCCGGGGCGAAGGGCATCGGGCCCTGGATGACGGCACCGTGCGCCCGGGTGGGCGGCTGCCGGTGAACCTGTCCGGCGGACTCAAGGCCAAGGGACACCCGGTGGGCGCGACCGGGGTCTCGATGCATGCCCTGGCATTTCGGCAACTGACCGGCGAACCGATTGGCCTCGCGGCCCAGAATCCCGAGTTCGGTCTGGTATTCAATATGGGTGGCATGGCGGTCGCCAACTACGCTTCGGTTCTTCAGGCACGCAGGAGCTGAGCATGAATATCGCCAACTGGCTGGAAGACACCGCCTTGCGTTGTCCGGAGCAACCCGCCTTGTTCGAGGGGCTGAGGCAAGTCGCCAACTATGGGGCCTTTGTGGCCCTGGTTCGGCACCGGGCCGCGTATCTGGTCAACGAGCACGGGATCGTCCCTGGTGATCGTGTCGCCCTGTTCATGCTGAACTGCTGTGAATACCTCGAGCTGCTCTACGCCATCTGGTGGGTCGGCGCCGTGGCGGTGCCGATCAACTGCAAGCTGCACCCTGTCGAGGTCAGCTGGATCGTCGAGAACGCCCAGGCCCGGCTGATTTTCACTGACGGTGGCGAGGTGTTCGCGCCCGATATCCCGCTGCCGGGTTGCCGAGAGCTGGATCGGGAAGACATGGGCGAGTTCGAGCCGGTGGCTTCGACGGCGCTGGATACCCCTTGTCTGCGTCATGCCGATGACCTGGCCTGGTTGTTCTACACCTCCGGCACCACCGGTCGATCCAAGGGCGTGATGCTGAGCCATGGCAACCTGATGGCCATGTCGCTGTGCTATCCGCTGGATGTGGACCCGGTCAGTGCCGAGGATGCCGTGGTCTATGCGGCGCCGATGTCCCATGGTGCCGGTCTCTACAACTTTATCCACGTGCGCCGTGGCGCGCGCCATGTGGTCCCTGAGTCCCGTGGCTTCAGGGCCGACGAGCTGTTCGGCCTGGCGAACTGGCTGGGCAATGTCAGTCTGTTCACGGCGCCCACCATGCTCAAGCGCATGGTCGAGCAGGCCCGCCGTCAAGGTTATAGCGGGGAGGGCATCAAGACGATTGTCTATGGTGGCGCTCCCATGTACCAGGCGGACCTGAAGGAGGCCCTCGTTACTTTCGGGCCACGACTGGTGCAGATCTATGGCCAGGGCGAGAGCCCGATGACCATCAGTGCCTTGTCCCGCCAGGTGATTGCCGATCGCAAACACCCCGAATGGGCGACGCTGACCGCGTCCGTGGGCCGCGCCCAGTCCTGCGTGGAAATCCGCATCCTCGATCCCGGACACCGGCCGCTGCCGGTTGGTCAGATGGGCGAAATCGCCGTGCGCGGGCCCACCGTCATGCAAGGTTACTGGCGCAACGAGGCCGCAACGCGCCAGACCCTGGTGGAAGGCTGGCTGCTGACCGGTGACGTGGGCTTTGTCGACGAGGCCGGTTACCTGACGCTCACCGACCGCTCCAAGGATGTGATCATTTCCGGCGGCAGCAACATCTATCCCCGGGAAGTCGAGGAAGTGCTGGCACAGCACCCGGGGGTCTTTGAAGTCTGTGTGGTCGGCGAAACGGATGCCCACTGGGGTGAATCGGTGGTAGCGTTCGTCGTCGCGCGCATCGCCGGGACGCTTGACGAGTCGTCGCTCAATGCCTGGTTCGTCGAGCGCATGGCCTCGTTCAAGAAGCCGAAGAAGTATGTCTTTCGCAGCGATCTGCCAAGAAACAGCTATGGCAAGGTCCTCAAGACCGAACTGCGCCTGTGGTTGAAGCACAGCGCCAATGACACCCTCGTTCCCTGAACAACCCTTTTACGGATAGCCATCAGACAGGAGTCCCTTCCATGGGAATGCAACACACAGACCCGGCCCGGCAACGACGCCGGGCGTTTATCGGTGCAACTTCCGGCCACCTGATCGAATGGTACGACTACGGCGTCTACGGCTTTCTCGCCGTCTATATCGGCCGGTCGTTCTTCGTCTCCGACGACCCCACCACCAGCCTGCTCGCCAGTTTCGCCGCCTTTGCCCTGAGCTTTTTCATCCGGCCGTTGGGCGGACTGTTCTTCGGCCCGCTGGCGGACAAGATCGGTCGACGCAAGACCCTGATCACGGTGCTGGTGATGATGGCCGGTTCCACCTGCCTGCTGGGGTTGTTGCCGACCTATGCAACCTTGGGGATTGCCGCGCCGATCCTGCTGGTGCTGATTCGTTGCGTGCAGGGTTTTTCCGCCGGCGGCGAGATCGGCACCATCACCAGCTTTATTTCCGAGTACGCGGGGCCAGGACGGCGAGGCTTTGCCACTTGCTGGCTGATGGTCACGGCGGTGCTTGGCCTGTTGCTCGGTGGCGCGGTGGCCAACGGCATGACCTGGACCCTGGGCGCAGAGCTGATGCAGGACTGGGGTTGGCGCATTCCCTTTTTGATGGCGGCGCCCCTGGGCCTGATCTCGATGTACATTCGCCTGAAGCTGGAAGACAGCCCCGAGTTTATCGCCTTGTTGCAGGCCGGGCAGACCTCGAAGGCGCCACTGCGGGAAGTCTGGCAGTGGAAACGGGCGATTGCCCTGGTGTTCTTTATCATCACCCTGCACAGCTCGATCTTCTACCTGGTACTGACCTTTGCCTCGACCTACATGTCGAGCATTCTCAAGTTCGACAGCGGCACGACCCTGCTCTACGTCTTTACCGCCAGCTTCTCGGCGGCCTTTGTCATGCCGTTCGGCGGGGCGTTCACCGACCGCTACGGGCGCAAGCCGTTTCTGCTGGTGGTGGGGACCCTGGCGACCCTGGCGATGTTCTGGCTGTTCAAGTCGGCGCCGACGGCCACGGCGGCCTCGTTTTTCTGGCCGCTGATGGCGGTGGCGATCCTGTTCGGGCTGTATGCCTCGTCGACCTACGCACTGATGAGCGAACTGCTGCCCACGCGCATCCGTTCCACCGGTATCGCGGTGGCGTACAACATTCCGGTGGCGGTATTCGGTGGCAGCGCGCCGCTGATTTCCACCTGGCTGATCAAGTTGACCGGGGACATTACTTCGCCCTGGTACTTCTATGTCGGCACGGGGGTGGTGTCGCTGATTGCGCTGGTGTTGTTGCGTCAGGGGGATTTTGTTGCCAGCACCGGTGCGGCCCAGACCCGCAAAGTGGTGCCGAGCGCCGCTGCACCGATGCCGGCCAGTTAATGAGATCTTGAGAACGCCACAACCTTGTAGGAGCAGGGCTTGCCCGCGAAGGCGTACTTGAGGCCGCCAAAAGTTTCGCGGGCAAGCCCTGCTCCTACAGGACCGTGTTCAGCCTTGATTGGGCACCGCTTCCCTGGGCGCCAGAATCAGGTCCCGCGCAGAATAGAAACCCTGCACCAACCGATTCTTGGCCCGGTACTCGCACAACACCAGCAGGGTCTCCGGGAGATGGGCGGCCGTTGAGCCGTGCTTGACCACCATTATCTTGCCGCCCGAGCGCAGGCGTACATGTGAACCAGGTTCGAATGTGCCCATCATCAGTGACCTCACAAGGTTACAAGGTTTTTTGTGTCCGCTGCGTCCAACCCCCACCGAGGGCCTTGTAGAGATTGACCTCGGCGGTCAGTTGCGACAGTCGATCGGTGATCAGGCTCTGCTGGGCGCTGAACAATGAGCGCTGGGCATCGAGAAAGGTCAGGCTGTTGTCGACGCCGATACGATAGCGGCGTTCCGCCAGGCGGTAATACTCCTGGTTGGCCTGTACCAGATCGTTCTGCGCTTTCAATTGGTTCTTGTAGGTCTGGCGTGCCGCCAGGCCATCGGAAACTTCCTGGAAGGCGGTCTGGATCGATTTCTCGTACTGCGAAACGCGGATGTCCTTCTGGATCTTCGAGTAATCCAGGCTCGCCTGCAGGCTGCCGGCGTTGAAAATCGGGATATTGATCTGCGGTTGAAACAGCCAGCCTCCCGAGCCGCCCTTGAACAGCCCGGACAGTTCATTGCTGGAAGTCCCGGCGTTGGCGGTCAGGGTGATGCTCGGGAAAAACGCCGCGCGGGCGGCCCCGATGCTGGCATTGGCCGACTGCAACTGATATTCGGCCTGGAGGATGTCCGGACGCCGTTGCAGCAGGTCCGAAGGCAGGCCGGCCGGTACTTCGGCGAGCCAGTCGGAGGCCAGTGGGCGGCTGGACGGGGTGTCCGCGACCGCGGTGCCCACCAGCAAGGTCAGGCTGTTGAGGTCCTGGGCGACCTGGCGCTGAAAGGTCGCCAGGCTGGTCCTGGCGCTTTCCACCGAGGTGCGCGACTGGGCCAGGGCCAGGGACGAGGTGGTGCCGACTTGCTGGCTGCGTTCGGTCAGGCGCAGGCTCTTCTCGTAGGAGCTGAGGGTGTCCTGGGTCAAGGCCAGCAGTTCCTGGTCGGCGCGCCAGGTCAGGTAGGCGTTGGCGACACTGGCCACCAGGCTCAACTGGGTGCTGCGCCGGGCTTCTTCGCTGGACAGATAGGTCAACGAGGCCTGGTCACTGAGGGCGCGGATGCGTCCGAACAGGTCCAGTTCATAGGAACTGATCCCCAGTGTTGCCGAATAGGTGCTGCTGGTCACCGCGCTGCCGGTTTGCGTGAGACTGGCCGGCAGGCGCTGGCGGGTGCCGCTGCCGTTGGCGCTGATCGCCGGGAACAGGTCGGCGCGCTGGATCTGGTATTGCGCCTGGTAGGCCTGGACATTGAGGGCCGCCACACGCAGGTCGCGATTGTTCAGCAGCGCGCTTTCGATCAGTTGTTGCAGCGTCGGATCGCGGAACAGCTCACGCCAGCCCACGTCCGCGGCCATCGTCCCGGAGAGAGCCGGGGCGTAGGCGGGTGTCTGCGGGTATTGTGCGGCGACTGGCGCGGCGGGGCGCTGGTAGTCCGGGATCAGCGAGCAGCCGCTCAGGGCAAAGGCCATGGCCACCCAGGGGCTCAGGGATTTGTTCATTATGCTCCTATCATCCACTTGGCCAACCCATGTCGCCCGCTGACACCCAGCTTGGCCGCGGAACGCTTGAGGTAGGTTTCGATGGAACTGTTCTTGACGCAGAGTTTTTCTGCGATCTCAGGTACGGTGCCGCCGGCCAGCAGCCCCAGGCAGACCTCTTTTTCCCGCACCGAGAGCGTGACCTCGCAAGCACTCAGACGCTCGTTGAACTCGCGCTGCAACTGCGTCTGTTCCAGGGCAACCAGGTTGCGTGGGCTGGACCCACTCGGGCTTTTTGCGCTGGATTGGCGATGGGCACGGGCATGTCGCTCCGTCAGGGGCAACAAGGTCTCGGAGAGGTATTTCAGAAAGGACAGCTCTTGCAGGGTGAAGTCGCGATCCACCCGTGGGCGGTGCAGCGAAATCACACAGCAACGATTGGCCTTGCGCGAAATCAGGCTGCACTGATGGGATGTGCCGAGGCAGTTATTGTCCTTCTCGTTTTTCATCCGGGCATTGAGGTGGATCAGCAGGGCGTCTTCCACTTCCAGCACGCGCTTGACCAAGGGATGGTCGTTGCGGTGCTTGGCATTGGTTGGGCAGACCGCTTGCATCTGCGGGCTCAACTCAAGACCGGCGTAGCCCAGCAACTGGACATCGACAACCGCCGATTGGGCGTCGTCGACGGTCCATTCGCTCAGTTCAACCCGGCTGACCGCCACCGAAGCGTTGATCAGTTGGTGCATGTTCGTCAGGAATGTTTCATTGCCGACGCTGGAAACCAGTTTCCCCAGCTCCAGGTAAATGTGGCTTTTCTCTACATCTTTGGCATTCGTCTGTTGGTTCATATGCTGATCCTGCATATCAGAAGTAGCTTGCAATCCTGTCGTCGGGGAGTACGAAGTCCGTCCGCCCCCCCCGGGACGCTCAAACCATTTCTAGCCTTGATACCTGGAAGTTCAGGTATCACCCGTGAATCCCTTCACAAAAACGATTCAGTCAGTAGTGATAATTAAGCTCAGTTAAGTAGGAAAAGTCTGTAGTGGAAAACAGGGACATCCTACGCCGCGGAGCCGGCGCTGTTTAGTTGACGCTGACATTTTGAGAATGAAAAGCGCTCCTGTCTGAGATTCATGACACTTCACCTGCCTTCAGCGCCTGGGAAATCGCCTGGCCCAGCGCACTGACATAAGGGGCCTTGACCAGTGTGTTGTGGGTTCCGGGCAGCGCTGTGACGCTTGGCGGGGTCCCGAGCAACGCCCCCCAGCCCAGCAGCGGGTCGCTGCGTTCCTGCCCGCTGGCGGTAAACAGCGTGACCTTGAGCGGGATGGCCGGGCTGACATAGGCGCCGACGGCCAGGCGCGTCGCATAGGCCACCGCGAGGTGGCTGCGCAACAAGCCGGCATCGACGTCCTGGGGCAGCTCCTCCGGCAGCAGCCGGTGGCTCATGCACAGGGCCAGCATCGCCTCGATGGCTTCTTCTTGGGCCAGCTCGGTCAGTTGTCGGCGCACATCCGGGTCGACCTGCCCGGGCAGCCAGGCCATCAGGAATTGCCCTTCGCTCAAGGACTCCGGCGCGGCCTGTTCAGGGCGGGCCGAGGCGTCGATGATGCCGAGGAACTCCAACTGCTCGCCGCCGGCTTGCAGCTGACGGGCCATTTCATAGGCGATCAGGCCGCCGGCCGACCAGCCGGCGAGGCGGTAAGGCCCTTGCGGCTGGATCTGGCGAATCGCCGCCAGGTAACGCGCGGCCATGGCCGGCACTTCGAACAAGGGTGTTTCGCCGGCGACCAGGCCACTGGCGGCCAGGCCGTAGAGCGGCACCTGTGGGTCGAGCACCGGGGCCAGGTCGCGGACATATTGCACTTCGCCGCCCAGGGGGTGGACCAGGAACAGCGGCCGTTGCGAGCCGGTACGGCGTACCGGCACCAGATTGCTGTGCTGACCGGGGCGCGTCTGGCCGTCCAGGGTCCGGGCGAAACCGGCGATGGTCGGTTCGACGAACAGATCGCGCACGGCAATCGGCTTGCCGAGCACCTTGCGCAAGCGCGAGGCCATCTGCACCGCCATCAGCGAAATACCGCCGAGGCTGAAGAAGTCGTCATGCCGGCTGACGTTCTCCAGCTTGAACAGGTCCTTCCAGAGGTTGGCGATGGCGATTTCGGTATCGCCCTGGGGTGCTTCGTAAGGCAGAGCCTCGGATGGCTGTTCTTCAGCGGCGGCGGGGACTGCCTCGGCATGGGCCGCACGCGGTAGTGTCGGGGTGTTCTCCAGCACCTGGCCGATCGTCTGTTGCGCGCCGGCCACCAGGTTTTCCAGGACCTTGGCAAACAGCCCGGCGATGGCCTCCACCGTCGCGGTGTCGAACAGGTCGCTGGCGTATTGCAGGCTGCCGCCGATGTGATCGGCGGTGTCCACCAGCGACAACGACAGGTCGAACTGGGTGGTGCGGTGCGCGCTGTCCAGGGACTCGACCTGCAGGCCGGGCAGTTGCAGCGGTGCCGGCGGCGTATTGTCCAGGCTCAGCATCACCTGGAACAACGGGCTGTGGCTCATGCTGCGGGTCGGCTGCAAGGCACTGACCACCTGCTCGAACGGCAGGTCCTGATGGCTGTAGGCCGCCAGTGTCAGGTCCTTGATCCGCACGAGCAACTCGGCGACACGGGTGTCGGCTCCGCTGGCAACGCGCAGCGCCAGGGTGTTGGCGAAGAAACCGATCAACGGCTCCAGTTCCGGACGTTGACGGTTGGCCACCGGGGTACCGACCACCACATCGTTCTGGCCACTCAGATGACTCATCAGCACCGACCAGCCGGCCAGCAGGACCATGAACAGCGTGCTGCCCTGGGCCTGGCTGAAGGCGCGCAGGTCGGCGCTCAAGGCCGGCGAGAAGGCGCAGTTGACGATCCCACCGGCATAACTCTGGATGGCCGGACGCGGACGATCCAGGGGCAGGTTCAGCAGGCTCGGCGCACCTTCCAGATGCTGGCGCCAGAAGTCGACCTGGGCTTGCAGCGCCGGGCCGTCGAGGGACTGGCGCTGCCAGGCGGCGTAGTCCACGTATTGCAGGGCCAGTGCCGGCAACGGGTCCTTTTGGCCTTGGCTGAACGCGGTGTACAGCACGCTCACCTCATGGGCCAGGACACTGTTGGACCAGCCGTCGGAGACGATGTGATGCAGGGTGATCAACAGCACGTGCTCTTCGTCGGCCATTTGCAGCAGCAAACCACGCAGCAATGGCCCCTGGTTCAGGTCGAACAACTGTGTCGCACTGTCCTGACCGAGGCGGACCAGGGTCGCCGCGCGTTCATCACTCGGCAATTCGCGCAGGTCCTCTTGTGCCAGCGGGAAGCGGGTATCGGCCGGAGCGATTTTCTGCAGCGGTTCGCCGTCCACCAGTTCAAAGCGCGTGCGCAGGGTTTCGTGGCGTGCCACCAGGCGATCCAGGGTGGCGTGCAAGGCGGCCTTGTCCAGCGTGCCGGTCAGGCGCAATGCCGTCGGCAAGTGGTAGGCGGCGCCGGCGGCGTGATCCAGGTGATCGAGGAACCACAGGCGTTGCTGGGAGAACGACAACGGCAGGCGGCCCGAGCGGTTGGCCAGGGGAATCGATTGCGCTTCGCTCGGTGCCGAGGCGTTGACCAGTGAGGCCAGGCCCCGCACGGTCGGTGCGTCGAACAGCTCGCGCAGGGTGATTCGCGCGCCGAGCTTGCGCCGCAGCCGCGATAGCAACTGCACGGCCAGCAGCGAATGGCCGCCCAGTTCGAGGAAACCGTCGTTGCGCCCGACCTGATCCAGGTGCAGCAAGCCTTTCCAGATCTCGGCGATGGCCAGTTCGGTATCGCCTTGCGGCGCCTCGTAGGCCTTGCTGGCCAGGGCGTCCTGGCCGGGGGCGGGCAGGGCACGGCGGTCGAGCTTGCCGTTGGCGGTCAGCGGCAGGGCGTCCAGATGGACGAAGGCGCTCGGCACCATGTACTCGGGCAGGTGCTTGAGCAGCTCGCTGCGCAGGTGTTCGGCCGGAACCGGCTCGCCACAGACATAGGCGACCAGGCGCTGGTTCTCCGAATCACCCTGGCTGTCGTCGCGGGAGATGACGATCGCTTCGCGCAGACCCGGGACGGCCAGCAGGGCGTTTTCGACTTCACCCAGCTCGATACGGAAACCGCGGATCTTCACCTGGAAGTCGTTACGGCCCAGGTACTCCAGGGTGCCGTCGGCCAGCCAGCGGCCAAGGTCACCAGTTTTGTAGAGGCGGGCATGCGGGGCGTCGGAGAAACGGTCGGCGATAAAACGTTCCGCGCTCAGTTCGTCGCGATTGAGGTAACCACGGGCCACACCGGCACCGCCGATATGGATTTCCCCGGTCACGCCCAGCGGTGCAGGTTCGCCACGGGTATCGAGGACATGCACCTGGACGTTGGCAATCGGCCGGCCGATGCTCGGTTTTTCACCGAGGTCACGGATCAGGTCGATGGTGGCGTCGACCGTGCATTCGGTCGGGCCGTACATGTTGTAGAAGCGGATGGTCGGGCAGTTGCGCAGCTTTTCCCAGGTGCTGGCGTTGATCGCTTCGCCACCCAGCAGCACGCTGATCGGCTGGTAGCTGCTGCGTTCCAGCAGGCCGGCGGAGAGCAGGGTATCGAGCTGCGACGGGGTCGAGTCGAAGGCATGCACCCGGTGCTGTTCAAGGAAGTCCAGCAGCTCGCCGCCACTGGCGCGGATCAGTTGCGGGATGATCACCAGCTTGTGGCCGGAGAACAGCTGCGAGATGCCCTTGATCGACATGTCGAAGAAGAACCCGGCGTTAAGCGCCACGGTAGCTGGCGTCGGGCAATGCTGGTGGGTGGTGCGGGTCAGCACGTTCCAGAAGTTGAACACCGAACGGTGCTCGACCATCACACCCTTGGACTGGCCGGTGGAACCGGAGGTGTAGATGACATAGGCCAGGTTTTCCGGCGTCAGGCCTGGAACCGTCGGGTTGGCATCGAAAGCCTCATCGTCAGCGGCACGTAGCGACTCGGCGGTATCGAGCAGCAACAGCGGCGTGTCGCCAGCCGGCAGGGTGAGGGCTGTTTGAGTTAGCAGAGCGCGTGGTTGGCTGTCCTGCAACATGAAGGCCATGCGGTCGGCAGGATGCGCCGGGTCGATGGGTACATAGGCACCGCCGGCCTTGAGCACACCCAGCAGACCGACAATCATGTCCAGGCTGCGTTCGGCGCAGATGGCCACGCGTTCGTCCGGCCGTACACCGAGGGCCAGCAGTTGCCGGGCCAGATGGTTGGCGCGGCGGTTGAGCTGGCGATAGCTCAGTTGCCGGTCTTCGCAGACCAGGGCCACGGCGTCGGGATTGGCACGGACCTGGCTTTCGAACAGGGCATGGATCGGCTCTGCCGGCGCGAACGCGGTAGCGGTGTTGTTGAAGCTGTTGAGCAGCAGTTGCCGCTCGGCTTCGGGCACGACGTCCAGGCTGCTGGCCAGACGTGCCGGGTCTTGCTCAAGCGCCTCGACCAGCTCGGCAACGGCCTGGCCAAGATAGGCGGCGATGCGGTGCGGGTCGATACCACTGATGGATTGCGCGGTCAGGGAGAAACCGCTGGCCACGTTCGCTACGGCAATCTCGATCGGGTAGTTGGTGCGGGTTTCAGAGGCGATGAAGTGGATACCTTCATGCTCGCTCATGTCCTCGACGTTCTCCCCGGAGGCATTCACCAGGTCACCGTGACGGCAATTGAGGATCACCGTGAACAACGGCAACGACGCATCCACCGCACTGCAACGCTGGGCCAGGGCCAACGGCGCCTGCTCGTGGGTCAGGAGTTCACTGAGCTGCTGGTAGGCGTCCTGGACAATATCGCCCACGCTGTGGTGTTGCAGGCGAATACGCATCGGCAGGGTGTTGATGAACATTCCCAGCGCATGGTCGGCACCGGTGGTGCCCTGGGAGCGCCCGGACAACACGGTACCGAAGATCCCGTCGTCGCGCCCGCTGGTGGCCGCGACCACCAGGCCCCAGGCCGCATGGAACAGCACCGAGGTCGGTACGCCCTGGGCGCGCGCGGTGCGATAGACCCGGGCACTGAGATCTTCGCTCAAGTGCTGCACCGCACGCTGGATCCCGGCGCCGTTGCCGCGAACATCGAGCACGCCATAAGGCGCGGTGGTGGCATCGACATCGGCCAGCAGGCGGCGGAAGTAGGCCTCATGCTCGGCTTGGGAAACGCTGGCGGCCTGGGCGATGAAATTGCGGTAGGGCTGCGACGGCGGCAGGCTGTCGGCCTGGCCGGCCAGCACCGCCTGGATCTCCAGCATGATCAGGCGCAAGGTGACGTTGTCGCTGACCAGGTGGTGGTCGAGCAATGCCAGCAGCCACTGTTCGCGCCGGGCATCGTAGGTGATATGCGCGGCGATCAGCGGTGCCTGTTGCAGATCCAGGCGCAGATGATGGGTGTCGGTACGCTGGCGTAACGTCTCCAGGGCGTCTTCACCGGGTGCTGTCTCCAGGTTGATCACCGGCAGTTGGGCCCGGCGGTGAACCACCTGCACCGGTTGCGGCAGGCCGTGCCAGCGCAGGGCGGTGCGCAGGATGTCATGGCGGTTGATCACCACCTGCACGGCGGCGAGGAAGTTGTCCAGCAGCGTGCGAGTGGTAAAGGTCACCACGGTGCGCATCAGATAGGCGTCGCCTTCGGACTGCAACAGGTGGTGGAAGAGGATGCCTTCCTGCAAGGACGACAGCGGGTAGATGTCCTGCACGTTGGCGGCACCGCCCGGAACATCGGCGACGATTTGTTCGATCTCCTGCGGGCTCAGCGTCACCAGCGGCAGCATCTGCGGGGTCAGCGCGGTGCAATCGGCCGGGATCAGGTTGGCCGGGACCACCCGTTCGGCACGGCTGCCGCCGGCGAGGACGGTGGCCATGGCCTGCAGGGTTGGCGCCGAGAACACGGTGCGCACATCCAGTTGCAGACCGGCCTGGCGCAGGCGTTCGATCAGGCTGATCACCAGGAAGGAGTGACCGCCGAGTTCGAAGAAGTGATCCTGGCGACCGACCCGCTCAACGCCGAGCAATTCCTGCCAGGCAGAGGCCAGGGTGGTTTCGATCGCCCCCAGCGGTGCTTCGTAGTGGCGGCTGACGGCGGCGGACAGGTCCGGTGCCGGCAGGGCCGTACGGTCGAGCTTGCCGTTGGTGGTCAACGGCCAGGCCGCGAGGGTCACGAAGGCGCTCGGCAGCATATGTTCGGCCAGCACGCCGGCCAGTTGGCCGCGCAGGGCCGAGGACTCGGGAGCGCTGCCGTCTTCGGCGATCAGGTAGGCCACCAGGCGTTTGTCGCCGGGTTGGTCCTCACGGACGATCACCAGGGCTTCGCGGACTTCGGCACAGGCCAGCAGTTGCGCCTCGATTTCACCCAGTTCGATACGGAAACCGCGGATCTTGATCTGCGAGTCGTTGCGGCCGACGTAGACCACGCCGCCATCGGTGCGGTAACGGGCGACGTCGCCGGTGCGATACAGGCGGGCACCCGGCACATCGGAGTAAGGGTCGGCGATAAAGCGTTCGGCGTTCAGCGCGTCACGGTTCAGGTAATGCCGGGCGACCCCGGCGCCACCGATATAGATCTCGCCATTGACGCCCACCGGCACCGGTTGCTGGTAGTCATCGAGGATGCGCAGGCACAGGTCCGGCAGTGCCGGGCCGATCAGGCTCGGTGCGGCGGTGTCGATCTCGGCCTGGCTGACCGGGTAGTAGGTGGCGTGCACGGTGATCTCGGTGATGCCGTACATGTTCACCAGGCGGGTGCGCGACAGCGGGGTACTCGCGGTCCACGGCCGCAGGCTGCGAAAGTCCAGGGCCTCGCCGCCGAAGATGACTTCGCGCAGGCTGTGTTCTGCCTCGCTGCGGCCGCGCGCCTCGATAAACTGGCGGAAGGCACTCGGCGTCTGGTTCAGCACGCTGACCTGCTGCTGGCAGACCAGGGCATAGAAGTCATCCGGCGAACGGGCCACGTCACTCGGCACGATCACCAGCTTGCCGCCGTAACTCAGGGCGCCCCAGATTTCCCAGACCGAGAAGTCGAAGGCGAAGGAGTGGAACAGCGTCCAGGTGTCGCTGTGGTCGAAGTCGAACAACTCGGCGGTGGTGTCGAACAGCCGCGCGACATTGCCGTGCTCCACCAGCACGCCCTTGGGCAAACCGGTGGAACCCGAGGTGTAGATGACGTAGGCCAGGTGCTGCGGCGTCAGGCCCAGTTCGTCGGCCCGCGGGTTGAGGTCCAGGTTGCTGTCAGCGGCGGCGTCTTCGCGGTTCAACTCGTCGAGTTTCAGCACCGGCACGTTATGCGCCAGCAGGGCATCGAGGCAGGCCGTCTGTGCGAGCAACGCCACCGGTGCGCTGTCGTCCAGCAGGTAGGCGAGGCGTTCGGCCGGGTAGGCCGGGTCCAGCGGCACGTAGGCGGCACCGGCCTTGAGCACGGCCAGCACTGCGCAGAGCATGTCGACGCCGCGCAGGGAGAGGATCGCCACCCGATCATCCGGGCGCACCCCCTGGGCGAGCAGGGCGCGGGCAATGCCGTTGGCGCGGCGGTTGAGGGCCTGGTAGCTCAGGCTCTGCTCGCCGAAGACCAGGGCGGTGCGCTGCGGGTGATTGGCCGCCTGGGTTTCGAAACGCTGGTGAATCAGTTGCTCGACAGCGAATGTCGCTTTCGGCGGTAGCAGCGCCGGCGAGGCCTGGCGTTGCGCGGGGGTGAGCAATGGCAGGCCGAGTACCGGTTGCGCAACATCTTCGATCATCGCTTCCAGCAGGATCTGGAAGTGCTGGGCGAAGCGTTCGACGGTGGCGCGGTCGAACAGGTCGCTGGCGTACTCGATCACCCCGGCCAGGGTACCGTTGCTGCTGCCGAGGGTCAGCATCAGGTCGAATTGCGCGGTTTCATGGGCCTGGGCCACGGGCACCAGGCTCAGGCCCGGCAGGCTCAGTTCGACGCCAGCCGGGGTATTGTCCAGCGACAGGGCGACCTGGCATAACGGGTTGTGGCTCAGGGAGCGTGGCGGCTGCAAGGCCTCGATCACTTGCTCGAACGGAATGTCCTGGTGTTCGTGGGCCGCCAGGGTGGTCTGGCGGACCTGCTCCAGCAGTTGCGCCACGCTCGGGTCCTGCCCGAGGTCGACGCGCAGGGCCAGGGTGTTGACGAAGAAACCGATCAGGTTTTCGGTTTCGGTCCGGCCGCGGTTGGCGGTCGGTACGCCGATCACCACGTCGCGCTCGTTGCCCAGGCGCGCCATCAGCACCGACCAGGCACTGAGCAGGCCCATGAACAGGGTGATGTTGTGGGCCTGGCAGAAGTGCTCCAGGCGTTGGTACAGCGCCGCATCGATCTGTACCGGTACGTCGCCGCCACGGTAGCTCTGCACTGCGGGGCGTGGCCGGTCGGTGGGCAGGGACAGCAGCGCCGGGGCGCCGCCCAGGTGCCCACGCCAGAACTCGGCCTGTTCGGCCAGGCGCTCGCCGGTGAAGGTGCGGCGCTGCCACGCGGCGTAGTCGGCATACTGGATCGACAGGATCGGCAGCGGGTCTTCCTGCTGCTGGTTGAAGGCCTGGTAAAGGGCGGCGAACTCCTTGACCAGCACCCCCACCGACCAACCGTCGGAGATGATGTGGTGCTGGGTGATCAGCAGGATGTGTTCGTCATCCGCGAGGCGCAGCAGGCGCCCGCGAATCAGCGGACCCTGGCGTAGGTCGAAGGGCGCCGTGGCTTCGCTGTTGCCAATGCGCGAGGCGCTGAGGCTGGCCTGCTCGTAGGACAGCGTGCGCAAGTCCTGCTCGGCCAGGGCGAAACCGCAGTCCGCCGGGGCGATAATCTGCACCGGCTGTTCGCCGTGGCGTTCGAAGGTGGTGCGCAGGCTTTCGTGACGCGCCACCAGGCGGTCGAGGGCGGCCTTGAGTGCGACGTGGTCGAGATTGCCGCGCAACAGCAGCGACATCGGCATGTGATAGGCACTGCTGGCGCCGGGATCGAGCTGGTCGAGGAACCACAGGCGTTGCTGGGAGAACGACAGCGCCAAGGGCGCGCTGCGCTCGACCGGCTCGATGCTGTCGGTCCCGGTCGCTTGCAGGCCGCCGACCACCCGCGCCAGTTCGGCCACGGTCGGGTGGCTGAACAGCTGGCGCAGCATCATCTCGCCGCCCAGTTGCTGACGTACCCGGGAAACCAGTTGCGCGGCCAGCAGGGAGTGGCCGCCGAGTTCGAAGAAGCCGTCATGCCGGCCCACGCGTTCCAGGCCCAGCAGTTCCTGGAATATCTGCGCCAGGGCCAGTTCGGTGGCGCCTTCCGGTGCGGTGTAGCCGCGCTCGGACATGGCATCCAGGTCCGGCGCCGGCAGCGCGTCCTGGTCCAGCTTGCCGTTGCCGGTCAGCGGGTAGGCCGCCAGGCTGACAAAGGCGCTGGGGATCATATAGTCGGGCAGGGTGGCGCCCAGTTGTTTGCGCAAGGCCGCGATTTCCAGGCGGACCGACGGCTTGGCGATCAGGTAGGCGATCAGGCGCTTGCCCTGGCCCACGTCATCGCGAGCCAGGACCCGGGCCTCGCGCACGCCGTCACAGGCCAGCAGCTTGGCCTCGATTTCCCCCAGCTCGATACGGAAACCGCGAATCTTCACCTGGGCGTCCATCCGACCCAGGTGAATGATCTCGCCGTTGTCCAGCAACTTGCCCAGGTCCCCGGAGCGATACAGGCGCTCACCGGGACGCAGCGGGTCGGCGATAAAACGTTCGGCGGTCAGCTGCTCACGGTTCAGGTAACCGCGACCGACCCCCAGGCCGCCGACACAGATTTCCCCGGCCACGCCGATGGGCAGCAGGCGCTGCTGGGCGTCGAGGACATAGGCCACGGTGGTCGGGATCGGTCGGCCGACATTGGAGATACCGGCAGCGATATCCGCCGCCGCGATGGCCTTGTAGGTCACGTGCACGCAGGTTTCGGTGATGCCGTACATGTTTACCAGCGCCACATGGGCGAAGGCTTGATGGAAGGCGTCGAGCTTGCCCAGCTCCAGGCTTTCACCGCCGAAGATCACATAACGCAGGTGTTCCAGGCGCACATCGCTGCGGGCCAGGGCGGCGCCGCTGAGCTGCAGGAAGGCCGACGGGGTCTGGTTGAGCACCGTCACCTGTTCGCGTTCGAGGAAACCCAGCAGCTCCGCCGGATCGCGGCGCAGGGCTTCGGGGACCAGGCTCAGGCGGCCGCCATGGAGCAGGGCGCCGTACATCTCCCAGACCGAGAAGTCGAAGGCGTTGGAGTGGAACAGCGACCAGACATCCTCGGCATTGAAGGCGAATTCCGAGCGATTGTTGTGCATCAGCCGCACGACGTTGCGGTGTTCCAGCAGCGCACCCTTGGGTTCGCCGGTGGAGCCCGAGGTGTAGATCACATAGCAGAGATGATCCGGGGCGTTGAGGTTGGGCAGGTTGGCCGAATACCGGGCGTTGTGGGGCGCCGCATGGGTCGATTCGGGCGCGAAGACTTCAATGCCGAGCGCCAGCAGCGCGGGGCTGATGTCCTGGCCGGCGATGGCCTTGCTGGTACCGCTGTCGCGCAACACATAGGCGATACGTTCAGCCGGCGAGGCGGGATCGATCGGCACATAGGCGGCGCCGGCCTTGAGCACCGCCAGGGTGGCGACGATCATCGCCAGCGAGCGCTCCAGGACAAGGGCCACCAGTTCCTGCGGTTGCACACCGGCGTCGCGCAGATTGTGGGCCAGGCGGTTGGCCTGTTCGTTGAGTTGGCGATAGCTCAGGTGTTCCTCGCCGAGGTTGACGGCGATATTGTCCGGAGTCAGGCGTGCCTGTTCCTCGAAGATTTGGTGCAGGGTCAGGCTGTCGGGCCAGGCGGCTTCGGTATTGTTGAAGTCGAGGACCTGCCGCTGGCGCTCGGCCGCATCCAGCAGGGCGACGTCGTCGACACGCTGTTGCGGGGTGTCGACAAAGGCCTGCAACAGGCGCACGTAGTGACGCATCAGTTGCTGGATAAATTCAGGGTCGAAGAAGTCGGCGTTGTAGGCCAGGTGACCATTCCAGTGTTGCTCGCCAGCACTGATCAACAGGTGCAGGTCGTTCTTGCCGTAGCCCAGGTTGGTTTCCAGGCTGTTGACCGCAAGCCCGGCGATCAAGGTGCGGCTGTCACTGACCTGCTGGAAGTTGAACAGCACGTCGAACAGCGCGGTGCGGCTCATGTCCTTGGCCGGATTGAGGGCCAGTACCAACTGGTCGAACTGCATGTGGCGATGGCGGCGCGCATCGGCCAGGGTACCGGCGGTCTGTTCCAGCAGGGTTTGCAGAGTGGTGTCGCTGTCGCAGGTACCGCGGATCACCAGCAGGTTGTCCAGCGGGCCGACCACGTCTTGCAGGGCCGGTTCGCGGCAGGCTGCCGTAGTGCCGATGACCAACTCGTCGTGCCCGGCATAGCGCCGCAGCAGGGCGGTGAAGGCGCTCAGCGCCAGGCTGTCGGTACTGACGCCGACTTCCCGGGCCAGCTCGCCGAGGCGCTTGACCAGCGCCGCCTCGATAACGAACTCATGGGTGGCTTCGCTGAAGACATGCACCGCCGCCCGTGGGCGGTTGAGTGGCAGCTCCAGAGCTTGCAGCTTGCCGCGCAGTTGATAGCTCCAGTAGGCCCGCAGGTTTTCGCGCACGGCGGCCGGCAACTGGCGCTGCCAGGCGGCGAAGTCGCCGTAACCCAGGGACAGCGCCGGCAGCGTGGCTTCGCGCTCGGCGCAGGCGGCTTCATAGAGGGCCAGCAGGTCGCGCTTGATCAATTGCATCGACGTGCGGTCGGCCAGCAAGTGGTGCACGGCCAGGGCCAGCACGGCATTTTTCTCGTCCGCGCGAATCAGGCTGGCACGCACCAGGCTGCCGCCGTTCATGTCCAGGGGACGGCGGGTTTCGGCCAGGGCCAGGGCCGTCAGGTTGCCCGGAGTACCCTGGAGCTGTTCCAGCACCAGGCTCGCCGGACCGTCAAAGCTCTGCCAGGCACTGGCGCCGTCGGAATGTACCCGGCAGCGCAGGATGGCGTGGCGGGCCAGCAGCCCGTCGAGGGCGGTTTGCAGGGCCGGGACCTGCAGTTCGCCGAAGATCTCCAGCAGCAGCGCGACGTTGTGATAGACCGGGTTGGCCTCGTACAGGTAGCCGGTTTCGAAGGTGTCGACGAACCAGACCCGTTCCTGGTGATAAGACAGCGGCAGCCGTGCCGGGACCGGCACCAGCGCGCTGACCTCGGGTAGCGCCAGGGCGGCGTCCAGTTCCAGGGCGCCGAGTCGGGTTTGCGGGGCTTCGGTGAAGCACCGCAGCAGGCGTTCGAAGCGCGCCGCCAGGCGTTCGACGGTACTGGCGTCGAACAGGGCGGTGGAATACGACAGGCTGCAGGACAGGCTCGCGCCGCCTTCGTCGATATGTAACGACAGGTCGTGCTGGGTGTTGTCCTTGTGCGACGGCAGGAACTCCAGGTTCAATCCCGGCAATTGCAACTGCCCGCCGGCACCCCCGGCGTTGGTGTAGAGCATGGTCTGGAACACCGGACTGTAGCTGGCGCTGCGAGGTGGCTTGAGGGCCTCGACCACTTGCTCGAACGGGGTGTCCTGGCGGCTGGCGGACTCCAGCAGCAGTTCCTTGACCTGTTGCAGCACCTGGTCGAGGGTCGGGTTGGCGTCCAGGCGCACCCGCAGGGCCAGGGTGTTGACGAAAAAACCGATCAACGCCTGCACGTCCTGGCGGTCGCGGTTGGCGGTCACGGTGCCGATCACCACGTCCTGCTGGCCACTGATCCGGCCCAGCAGGACCGCCCAGGCGGCCATCAGGGTCATGAACGGGGTCGCGGCGCGGGACTGGGCGAAACGCGTGATGGCAGCGGACAGGGCCACGGGCAAATCGAAGCTCAGGGTCTCGCCACGGTAGCTCTGCACCGCCGGACGTGGCCGGTCGGTGGGCAACGCAAGCAAGGCCGGGGCGCCGGCCAGGTGACTGCGCCAGAACTCGACGTGCTGGCTCAGGCGTTCGCCTTCCAGGTGCCGGCGTTGCCAGGCCGCGTAGTCGGCGTATTGCAGGGCCAGGGCCGGCAGGGGATCGGCCTGGCCGGTGCTGAAGGCCTGGTACAGCGCGGCGAACTCCTTGACCAGCACGCCGATGGACCAGCCGTCGGAGATGATGTGGTGCTGGGTGATCAGCAGGCGGTGTTCATCGTCGGCCAGGCGCAGCAGGCTGCCACGGATCAGCGGCCCGTTCAGCAGGTCGAAGGGCGTCGTGGCTTCGCGTTCGCTCAACCGGGCGGCCTGTTCTGCCGCCAGCTCGACGGAGAGGTGGCGCAGATCGTGCTCCGCCAGGCTGAAGCCGCAGTTGGCCGGCGCGATGATTTGCACCGGCTGCTCGCCGTCACGGCGGAAGGTGGTACGCAGGCTTTCATGGCGGGCCACCAGTTGATCGAGGGCGGCCTTCAGTGCGTTGTGGTCAAGGCTGCCGCGCAGCACCAGTGCCGCCGGCATGTGGTAGGCGGCGCTGGCCGTCGGGTCCAGCTGATCGAGGAACCACAGGCGTTGCTGGGCGAACGACAGCGCCAACGGACCGTCGCGGTCCACGGCAACCATGTCGTCCGAGGTGGTATCGACGGTCCGCGTGGCGCCGCGCTGCTTGAGCAGGCGCAGCATGGCGGCACGTTTCAACTGGTCGAGACTATCGTTATGTGAGTTCAATTTATCAAGCATCCTTGGAGACGATAGCGAGCAGTTCGCTTTCAGACAGCGAAGCCATTTCTTGTTGCAGGTCCAGCAGTTCGTCCGACTCGTACTGCGCCAGTTGCAGGGTGGTGACCAGGTCGGCCAGGGCCTGCAGCGACGGGTGTTCGAACAGGCCCCTCAGGGGCACTTCGACACCGAAGGTCTCGCGGGCCCGGAGAGTGACCTGCACCGCCAGCAGCGAATGGCCGCCGAGTTCGAAGAAGTCGTCATGCCGGCCGATGCGTTCGAGGCCCAGCAGGTCGGCCCAGATCGCCGCCAGCAGGGTTTCGGTCTCATCGTTGGGCGCTTCGTACTCGCGGTGGGCGAAGTCTTCGGCGGCAGGGGCCGGCAGGGCGCGACGGTCGAGCTTGCCGTTGGGGCTCAGCGGCAGTTGCTCGACCAGCACGAAGGCCGACGGCACCATGTAGTCCGGCAGTTGCGAGCTGAGGTAAGGCCGCAATGTATGGCTGGCATTGCGTCCGGCCAGGTGCGGCTCGACGCTCAGATAGGCCACCAGACGGGTGCTGCCCGGAACATCCTCGCGAGCGATCACCGCCGCCTCGCGGACACCCGGCAGGGTCAGCATCAGCGC
Organism: Pseudomonas sp. MWU13-2862; assembly: GCF_023242495.1. Classification (NCBI taxonomy): domain Bacteria; kingdom Pseudomonadati; phylum Pseudomonadota; class Gammaproteobacteria; order Pseudomonadales; family Pseudomonadaceae; genus Pseudomonas; species Pseudomonas sp. MWU13-2862. Next base: position 24,723 of record NZ_JALMEZ010000007.1, read on the forward strand.
TTCGATTTCACCGGGTTCGATACGGAAGCCGCGGATCTTCACCTGCTGGTCGTTACGGCCGAGGAACTCGAGCACCCCGTCGGGACGCATCCGCACCAGGTCGCCGGTGCGGTACATCCGTGCGTCGTCGCTGAGGCCGAACGGGTCGGCGAGGAAGTGCTCGGCGTTCAATTGCGGCCGGTTCAGGTAGCCACGGGCAATCCCTTCGCCACCGATATACAGCTCACCCGAAACCCCCAGGGGCACCGGCTGGCCTTGCGGATCGAGCAGGTACAGGCGGGTATTGGGAATGGCCTGGCCGATCGGCACCGTGCCCTGTTCATCACCGGAGCAGCGGTGCACCGTGGCCCAGACCGTGCCTTCGGTGGGACCGTATTCGTTGTACAGGGTGATGGCCGGTTCGAAGCTGGCGCATTCCTGCACCAGCAGCGGCGGGCAGGCTTCGCCGGCGACAATCATCTCGCGCAGGCTGGCGTGACCCTTGCCGCTGGCCAGGCTGCCCAGCACCAGGCGGCCCAGGGACGGCACGCAGAGCAGGGTGGTAATCGCCTTGGCATCGATGAAGCGGGCAACGGCTTCGGGATCGCGGGCGGTCTCGGCATCCGGGATGCACAAGGTGCCGCCGCTGACCAGGGTACCGAAAATCCCCGCCACCGAGCTGTCGAAGGCAATCGAGGAGAGCAGCAGGAAGCGCCGGTCTTCGTTCGGTGCGTAGACGGCGCAGCGGGCCAAAGTCGAGGACACCAGGTTGCGGTGCTCGATCATCACGCCCTTGGGCTTGCCGGTGGAGCCGGAGGTGTAGATCACATAGGCCAGGTGCGCCGAGGTCAGGGCGCCGGCGGCGAACCGTGGATTTTCCAGGTTGGCTGCCGGCGTCAGCGTATCGGCCTGTTCGAGCGCCAGGTAGCGGGTCGTGCCAGTCAGTTCGCCCACCGCCGCGCGTCCGAGCGGATCGGCCAGCAGCAAGCGCGGTTGGGCATCCTCGACAATCGCGACGAGGCGTTCGGTCGGGTAGGTCGGGTCCAGCGGCACATAGGCGGCACCGGCCTTGAGAATGGCGAGGATGCTGACGATCATCGCCGCGCCGCGTTCGACACAGATGGCGATCAGGTCACCTGGCTGGGTGCCGGCCGCGATCAGCTGTTGGGCCAGGTGGTTGGCGCGGGCATTGAGTCCGGCATAGTCGAGGCTGCCCTGGGCATCGACCAGGGCGATGGCTTCCGGCGTCCAGCACACCTGCTCTTCGAACAGTTGCTGGATGCAGGCGTCCGTCGGGTAGTCCAGGCGATTCTGGTTGAAGGTTTCGAGCAACAGGGTGCGCTCCGCGGGCGGCAGCACATCGAGTTGCGTGAGGGGGATTTTCGGCGTGTACATCAGCGCCTGGGTCAGTTGCTCCAGGGCACGCTGCATCAGGGCGCAGAGGCGTTGCGGGTCCACCGGCCGCACGCTTTGCACCAACAGGCCGAGGTCGTCGCCGTAGTCGTTGACCGACAGGGTCAGCGGGTAGTTGGTCCGCTCGGCGCTGTCGAGCATGCGCATGCCCGGCCATTGCAACTGGCTGTCATCGCTCTGGTGGCGGTAGTTGAGCAGGCTGGTGAACAGCGGCAGGGCCTTGGCCACGCCACTGCAACGTTGGGCCAGGGCCAGGGATGCCTGTTCGTGGGCAAGCAGCTCGCCGAGGTCGCGGTGAGTCGCCAGGACCAGCTCATGGGCCCCTTGCGCGGCCAGTTGCACCCGCACCGGCAGGGTATTGATAAAGACTCCGAGGGCCCGTTCGGCACCCGCCGAACCTTGCAGGCGACCGGCGACCACGGTGCCGAAGACCACGTCGTCGCGGCCGGTGCAGCGGGCCAGGACCTGGGCCCAGGCTACATGGAACAGCACCGCCGGGGTCATTCCGCGTTCGCGGGCCTGGGCCCGGATACGCCGGCTGAGCTCGCTGCTCAGGTGCACCTCGGCTTCTTCGATGTGGTTGCCGTCGCCCTGGACTTCCAGCAGGTCGAACGGCGCGGTCGGTGTATCGACATCGGCCAGGCGGCGGCGGAAGTAGGCTTCATGGACTTCAGCCGGAGTGGCCTGGGTCTGGGCGATAAAGTCGCGATAGGGTTGTGGCACCGGCAGGCTGTCGCCCTGTCCGTGGAGGATCGCGTGGATTTCTTCCAGGACGATTTCCAGGGTCACATGGTCGCTGGCCATATGGTGGTTGAGCAACGCCAGCAACCAGCGCTCGGAGTGCGGATCGCGGGCGATACAGGCACGCATCAGCGGCGCCTGACGCAGGTCCAGGCGCAGTTGCCGTGGATCGTTGAGGTTGCGCAACTGCTCCAGCGGGTCCTTGTCGCTGTCGAGGGTGACACTGTGCACCGGCAGGCGCGCCAGGCGTTGCACCACTTGCACCGCCTGGGGCAGGCCATCCCAGTGCACGGCCGTGCGCAGGATGTCATGGCGGTCGATCACCTTCTGCAAGGCGTTGATAAAGGCGTCGAGGTGCTGGCGGTCGTCGAACTCGAGCATCGAACGCACCAGATAGGCGTCACCTTCATGGCCGAGCAGATGATGGAAGAGAATGCCTTCCTGCAGCGGTGCCAGCGGGTAGATATCCTGGATATTGGCGGCCCCGCCGGGTACGGCGGCAACGATCCGCTCCAATTGCGTGGTGTTCAGGGTCACCAGCGGCAGCATGTCCGGGGTCAGTTGGGTGCAATCGACCGGAATCCGGTTGGCCGGTGCCTGGAACAGCGCTTCACTGGCCTGGCCCACGGCCAGGGCCAGCTCGCGCAGGCTCGGGGCACTGAAGACCCGCCGCACATCGGCGTTCAGGCCTTGTTCGCGCAGGCGTTCGATCAGGCTGACGGCCATCAGCGAGTGGCCGCCGAGCTCGAAGAAACCGTCATGGCGACCGACACGTTCCAGACCGAGCAATTGCTCCCAGATCGTGGCGATAACTTGTTCCACGGGGCCCTGAGGGGCCTCGTAGGTACGGCTGGCGTAGGCGTCCTGGCCCGGCTCCGGCAGGGCCCGACGGTCGAGCTTGCCGTTGGCGGTCAAGGGCAGGACATCCAGCACCACAAAGGCGCTCGGCACCATATGGCTGGGCAGGCGGGTCAGCAATTCGGCGCGCAATTGCTCGGCGCTGGCCGGTTCGCCACAGAGGTAGGCGATCAGGCGCTTGCTGTCGGCTTGTCCGGCCTGCTGCTCGCGGGCAATGACTGCCGCCTCGCGAACACCTGGCAGGGCGGCGAGGGCCGCCTCGATTTCCCCCAGTTCGACCCGCAGGCCACGGATCTTCACCTGGTCGTCATTGCGCCCGAGGTATTCCAGGGTGCCGTCGGGCAGCCAGCGGCCGACGTCGCCGGTCTTGTACAGGCGGGCGTTGGCCAGTGCGGAGAACGGGTCGCTGATAAAACGCTCGGCACTCAGTTGCGGCAGATTGAGGTAGCCGCGGGCAACGCCGACGCCGCCGATATGGATCTCGCCACGGACCCCCACGGGCAGCAATTGACCGTGGTTGTCCAGCACATGCAGTTGCATATTACGGATCGGCCGGCCAATCGGGATCGAACGCTCCTGGTAGGTCGCCAGGTCCGTGTCCGCCGTGTGCCAGGCGACAACGTCGCTGCACTCGGTGGGGCCGTAGCTGTTGATCACCGCCGGGCGTGGCAGGGCGAGTTTTTCCAGCATGGCGATCTGGATCGGCTCGCCCCCCAGGACCACGCGTTTCAGGCAGGCCAGGGCCTGTTGTGGGTCAGCGTCCACCAGGGCGTGGAAGGCACTCGGTGACAGGTTGATGTGGGTGACGCCGGCCTCGGCGATCTGCGCGACGATGGCCGCGGGGTTGAACGGTTCCTCGGCCAGGTGCAGCGCCGCGCCGACCATCAGCGGCGCAAGGATATTCTTCTGGGTCAGGTCGAAGTTGTAGGAGGAGGCCAGCAGCACTGCGTCCCCGGCATGCAGCGCCAGGTCCTCGAGGTACCAGTCGAGCAGGTTGCGCAGGCCGCGATGTTCGACCATCACGCCCTTGGGCAGGCCGGTGGAGCCCGAGGTGTAGATCACATAGGCCAGATGGCTGAAGTTCAGCGCCGGCACCTGCGGGTTGTGATCCGCTACGTCGAGCAGCGTCGGGTCGTTCAGTTCAAGGGTCGCCAGGCCCGCGGGCAGCGGCAGTTCGTCCAGCCCTTGCTGGAACACCAGGGCCCGTGGCGCGCTGTCGGCGAGCATATGGGCCAGGCGTTGCGCCGGGTATTGCGGGTCCAGTGGCACGTAGGCAGCACCGGCCTTGAGGATACCGAGCAGGCCGATGACCATCTCCGGACTGCGGCGGACGCAAAGGCCGACGGTGTCGTCAGGGCGCACGCCGAGAGCGATCAGGCGGTGGGCGATACGGTTGGCCCGGGCATTGAGCTCGGCGTAATCGAGGGTTTGTCCGGCGCAGACCAGTGCCACCGCGTGCGGGGTGAGTGCCGCCTGGGCCTCGAAGACACGCTGGGGCAGACGCTGCGGCTGTTCGTCCAGGGGCGTTTGCGCTGGATTGAAGGTCGTCAGCAGTTGCTCGCGTTGATCTGCGTCGAGCCATGGCAGGCTCGCCAGCGGTTGTCCGGCATCGCCGAGCAGGGCGTCGAGCAGGTGCAGCAGATGGCGGCTCCAGCGGACGATGGTGCTTTCGTCGAACAGATCGGTGGCGTATTCGAACTGGCCACGGATGCTTTCACCGTCGTCGTTGAGCGACAGGCTCAGGTCGAACTGGGTGGTGCCGGTGACTTGAGGTAGTGGGGTCAGTTCCAGGCCGGGCAGGGCCAGAACCTGGTCGTGAGGGGTATTGCCGAGCACCAGCATCGCCTGGAACAGCGGGCTATGGCCCAGGCTGCGCTCCGGTTGCAGGGCTTCGACCACCTGTTCGAAAGGCAAGTCCTGATGGCTGTAGGCGTCGAGGGTGGTGGCCTTGATCTGCGCCAGCAACTGGTCGACGCGGTGGTGGGCCTGGACATCGACCCGCAGGGCCAGGGTGTTGACGAAGAAGCCGATCAGCGCTTCGGTTTCCTGGCGTGGGCGGTTGGCCACCGGAGTACCGACCACGACTTGCGCCTGGTTGCTCAAGCGCGACAGCAGGATCGACCAGGCCCCCAGCAGGGTCATGAACGGGGTCAGGCCCTGTTGCTGGCTGAACTGGCGCAGCTTGGCACTCAGTGCAACGGGGAGTTCCAGCGGCAAGGTCGCACCGATATAACTCTGCACGTGTGGCCGTGGATGATCGCTCGGCAGTTCCAGCAGGCCGGGCGCACCGCTCAGGTGTTCGCTCCAGAAACGGGTCTGGGCCTGCAGGCGTTCGCCTTGCAGGTGCTGTTGTTGCCAGTTGGCATAGTCGGCGTATTGCAGGGCCAGCGGTGGCAGCGGATCGTCGAGACCCTGGCTGAAGGCGCTATACAGGCGGTTGAACTCGCCGATCAGCACCGCCACGGACCAGCCATCGGAGACGATATGGTGCTGGGTGACCAGCAGGATATGCTCGTCTTCGGCCAGTTGCAGCAGGCGTCCGCGGACCAGCGGACCCTGGTTCAGGTCGAAGGCTGCGTGGACTTCGGCCTGGCCCAGTTGTTCGACCGCCAGTTCACGGGCTTCGCCTGCCAGGGCGCGGAGGTCGTGCTCGGCCAGGGTAAAGCCGATGTCTTCAGCGGCGAAGCGCTGACGGACTTTGCCGTCCTGCCGTTCGAAGGTCGTGCGCAGGCTTTCATGCCGGGCGACGATGCGGTCCAGGGCACGTTGCAAGGCGGTGCGGTCGAGCTGGCCACGCAGGCGCAGGGAGGCCGGCATGTGGTAGGCGACGCTGGCGGCATGGTCCAGCTGGTCGAGGAACCACAGGCGTTGCTGGGCCAGGGACAGTGGCAGGTCCTGGTTGCGGGATACCGCTTCAATCGGCTGGACCCGCGACTGGGCCGCCTGGTCCACGCACTCGGCCAGGGCTTGCAGGGAACTCAGGCCGAACAGGCTGCGCAGATCGATCTCGGCCCTGAGGTCCTGGTGCAGGCGGGCTTGCAGTTGCACGGTGAGCAGCGAGTGGCCGCCGAGTTCGAGGAAGCCGTCGTGACGGCCGACCTGATCCAGGCCGAGCAGGCTTTTCCAGATCCCGGCGATGGCGACTTCAGTGTCGCCTTGCGGTGCCTCGTAGATCTTGCTGGCCAGGGATTCCAGGCCAGGAGCGGGCAGGGCGCGGCGGTCGAGCTTGCCGTTGGCGGTCAGCGGCAGGGCGTCCAGATGGACGAAGGCGCTCGGCACCATGTACTCGGGCAGGTGTTTGAGCAGCTCGCTGCGCAGCTGTTCGGCGGACGCCGGCTTGCCGCACAGGTAGGCCACCAGGCGCTGGTCTTCTCGGGCGATGACCACGGCCTCGGTGACGCCGGCACAGTTCAGCAGCACATTTTCGATTTCACCCAGTTCGATACGAAAACCGCGGATCTTCACCTGGAAGTCGTTACGGCCCAGGTACTCCAGGGTGCCGTCGGCCAGCCAGCGGCCAAGGTCACCGGTTTTGTAGAGGCGGGCATGCGGGGCGTCGGAGAAACGGTCGGCGATAAAACGTTCCGCGCTCAGTTCGTCGCGATTGAGGTAACCACGGGCCACACCGGCACCGCCGATATGGATTTCCCCGGCCACGCCCAGCGGTGCGGGTTCGCCACGGGCATCGAGGACATACACCTGGACATTGGCAATCGGCCGGCCGATGCTCGGTTTTTCACCGAGGTCACGGATCAGGTCGATGGTGGCGTCGACCGTGCATTCGGTCGGGCCGTACATGTTGTAGAAGCGGATGGTCGGGCAGTTGCGCAGCTTTTCCCAGGTGCTGGCGTTGATCGCTTCGCCACCCAGCAGCACGCTGATCGGCTGGTAGCTGCTGCGTTCCAGCAGGCCGGCGGAGAGCAGGGTATCGAGCTGCGACGGGGTCGAGTCGAAGGCATGCACCCGGTGCTGTTCAAGGAAGTCCAGCAGCTCGCCGCCACTGGCGCGGATCAGTTGCGGGATGATCACCAGCTTGTGGCCGGAGAACAGCTGCGAGATGCCCTTGATCGACATGTCGAAGAAGAACCCGGCGTTAAGCGCCACGGTAGCTGGCGTCGGGCAATGCTGGTGGGTGGTGCGGGTCAGCACGTTCCAGAAGTTGAACACCGAACGGTGCTCGACCATCACGCCCTTGGACTGGCCGGTGGAACCGGAGGTGTAGATGACATAGGCCAGGTTTTCCGGCGTCAGGCCTGGAACCGTCGGGTTGGCATCGAAAGCCTCATCGTCAGTGGCACGTAGCGACTCGGCGGTATCGAGCAGCAACAGCGGCGTATCGCCAGCCGGTAGCGTGAGCGCTGTCTGAGTCAACAGCGCCCGCGGCTGGCTGTCCTGCAGCATGAAGGCCATGCGGTCGGCAGGGTGCGCCGGGTCGATGGGTACATAGGCCGCACCGGCCTTGAGCACACCCAGCAGGCCGACAATCATGTCCAGGCTGCGTTCGGCGCAGATGGCCACGCGTTCGTCCGGCCGTACACCGAGGGCCAGCAGTTGCCGGGCCAGGTGGTTGGCACGACGGTTGAGCTGGCGATAGCTCAGTTGGCGGTCTTCACAGACCAGGGCCACGGCCTCGGGGTTAGCGCGGACCTGGGTTTCGAACAGGGCATGGATCGGCTCTGCGGGGGCAAACGCGGTAGCGGTGTTGTTGAAGCTGTTGAGCAGCAGTTGCCGCTCGGCTTCGGGCACGACGTCCAGGCTGCTGGCCAGACGTGCCGGGTCTTGCTCAAGCGCCTCGACCAGCTCGGCAACGGCCTGACCAAGATAGGCGGCGATACGGTGCGGGTCGATGCCTTCGATGGCCTGGGCGGTCAGGGAGAAATCGACACCCTCATCCGCAACCGCCACTTCAATCGGGTAGTTGGTGCGCGCTTCGTTGCTCAGGAAGCGCACGCCGTCCCAGGCCAGTACCTGATCCTGGTTGGCCAGGGAGCCGCCATCGCTCGAATGACGATAGTTGAACAGGCTGGTGAACAGCGGCAGGCCTGCGGCCACCCCGCTGCAACGTTGGGCCAGGGCCAGGGAGGCCTGTTCGTGGACCAGCATTTCACTGAGGTCGCGATAAGTCTCGTCCACCAGCGCGGCGACACCGAGCTGGGCCAGTTGCACCCGCACCGGCAGGGTATTGATAAACACCCCGAGGGCGCGATCAGCCCCGGCCGAGCCCTGCAGACGCCCGGCGACCACGGTGCCGAACACCACATCTTCGCGGTCGGTGCAGCGTCCGAGCACCTGGGCCCAGGCAATATGGAACAACACTGCCGGTGTAACCCCGGCGGCTTGCGCACGGGCGCGGACCTTGTGGCTCAGGGCCGGATCGAGGCGCACGCTGGTTTCCGTTACCCGGGCACCGTCGCCCTGGACATCCAGTATGCCAAATGGCGCGGTAGGCTCATCGACAGTGGCCAGACGGCGGCTGAAGTAGGCTTCGTGGACCTCGGCCGGCGTGGCGAGGATCTGCGCGACAAACTCGCGATAGGGTTGCGGGGCCGGCAGCTCGGTTGCCTGACCCAGCATCAGGGCGCGGATTTCCTCGAGCACGATCCCGAGGGACACGTGGTCGCTGATCATATGGTGGTCGAGCAGGGCCAGCAGCCAGCGCTCGGAGTGCGGATCGCGGGCGATGCAGGCACGCATCAGCGGTGCCTGTTGCAGGTCCAGGCGCAAGTGGCGTGGATCGCTCAGGCGCTCCAGCTGGCGGCGCGGGTCTTCGTCCGGTGTCAGGGTGAGGGTCTGGATCGGCAGTTGGGCCCGGCGATGGACCACTTGCACCGCTTGGGGCTGGCCGACCCAGTGCACTGCGCTGCGCAGGATGTCATGACGGTCGATCACTGTTTGCAAGGCTTCGATAAAGGTATCGAGGCGCTGGCGATCATCAAACTCGATCAGTGAGCGCACCAGGTAGGCGTCGCCCTCGTGGCCCAGCAAGTGATGGAAGAGGATGCCTTGCTGCAGTGGCGCCAGCGGGTAGATGTCCTGGATATTGGCGGCACCCCCGGGAACGGCGGCGACGATCCGTTCCAACTGGGCGGCGCTCAGTGCCACCAGCGGCAACATCTCCGGGGTCAACCGGGCGCAATCGGCCGGGATACGGTTGGCCGGGGCCTGGAACAGGGCCTGGCCGTCGCGGCTGATGGCCTGGGCCATTTCCCGCACGCTGGGGGCGGTGAACACGGTGCGCACGCTGGCGTTGAGACCGTGCTGGCGCAGGCGGTCGATCAGGCTGACGGCCAATAGCGAGTGGCCGCCGAGCTCGAAGAAACGGTCATGACGGCCGACCTGCTCGATGCCCAGCAGGTCCTGCCAGACAGCCGCGACAATCTGTTCGATCTCGCCGCGCGGTGCCTCGTAGGCACGGCTGGCGAAGGCGTCCTGTCCCGGCGCGGGCAGGGACAGACGGTCCAGCTTGCCGTTGGGCGTCAAGGGCATGGCTTCCAGGTGCACATAGGCACTCGGCACCATGTAATCCGGCAGGGCTTCGAGCAAGGCGGCACGCAGTTGTTCAACCGCTACCGGTTCACCGCACAGGTAGGCGATCAGGCGTTTGCTGTCGGACTGGCCGGGTTTGCTTTCCCGGGCCACCACCACGGCTTCGCGGACACCGGCGCAGGCGGCGAGCACGGCTTCGATTTCACCCAGTTCGACACGGAAACCACGAATCTTCACCTGGTCGTCGTTACGGCCCAGGTATTCCAGGGTGCCATCGGCGCGCCAGCGACCAAGGTCGCCGGTCTTGTACAGGCGGGCGTCGGGGTCGGTGGTGAACGGGTCGGCGATAAAGCGCTCGGCACTCAGTTCGGCACGGTTGAGATAGCCACGGGCCACGCCCACGCCACCGATATGCAGTTCTCCGGCCACACCCAGCGGCGCCAGCTGGCCGGCGGCATCCAGTACATGCAATTGGGTATTGCGCACCGGCTTGCCGATGGAGCGGAAATCTTCGTTGTCACGCTCCATCAGGCGGATCGAGGCGTTGACCGTGGCTTCGGTCGGACCATAGGCGTTGAACAGTGCCGGGCGATGGCCCTCACGTTCGAACCACTGGGCCACGGCCTGCTTGCCCACGGCTTCGCCGCCGATCATGAATTGGCGCAGGGAGGTCGGCAGCGCCACATCGGCGTCGCGGCTGACCTGTTGCCAGAACACCGTCGGCAGGTTGGCCACGGTGATCGCGTACTGCTCGCACAGGGCGGCAAAGGCCGCGGTGCCGGCGATCCAGGCATCGCTGCGCAGCACCAGGGTGGCACCGGACAGCAGCGCGCCGAAGATTTCTTCCACCGACATGTCGAAGGTCATGGTGGCGAATTGCAGGACGCGGTCCTGCGGATTGAGGCCGTAGCGCTCTTGCAGGGCACCGATCTGGTTGCACACCGAACGGTGTTCGAGCATGACCCCTTTCGGCTTGCCGGTGGAGCCGGAGGTGTACATCACATAGGCCAGGTGCCGTGAGGTCAGGCCACTGATCCGCGGGTTGGCGTCGTTGCCCGGGGTGTCTTCCAGCCGCAGCTGGGGGATCGACAGCGGCGGCAGCTGTTCGGCCAGGTTGCCCTGGCTCAACAGTACCCGTGGAGAACTGTCGTCGAGCATGTGTTGCAGGCGGTCCTGCGGGTAGTTCGGGTCGAGCGGCACGTAGGCGCCGCCGGCCTTGAGGATGGCGAGGATACCGACGATCATTTCCGGGCTGCGTTCCACCAGCAGGGCCACGCGCTCATCCGGGTTCAGGCCGGCGGCGATCAGGCGATGGGCGATACGGTTGGCCCGGGCGTTGAGTTGGGCATAGCTGAGGGCGATACCTTCGGCCTGAACGGCAATCGCCTCGGGACGTGCCTTGACCTGCTGTTCGAAAACTTCCTGCAACAGCAGGCCTTCAGGGAACGGCACCAGGGCCGGGTTGAAATTGCCGAGCAGTTCGCGGCGCTGTTGGTGATCCAGCAATGGCAGGCTTGCCAGCGGTTGCGAGGCATCCTCGAGCAGGGCGTCAAGCAGGTGCAGCAGATGACGGCTCCAGCGGGCGATGGTGCTTTCGTCGAACAGATCGGTGGCGTATTCGAACTGGCCGTGAATGCTTTCACCGTCGTCGTTGAGCGACAGGCTCAGGTCGAACTGGGTGGTGCCGGTGACCTGGGGCAGTGGGGTCAGTGCCAGGCCGGGCAGGGCCAGGGCCTGGTCACGGGGGGTGTTGCCGAGCACCAGCATGGCCTGGAACAACGGACTGTGGCCAAGGCTGCGCTCCGGTTGCAGGGCTTCGACCACCTGCTCGAACGGCAGGTCCTGATGGCTGTAGGCGTCGAGGGTGGTGGCCTTGATCTGCGCCAGCAACTGGTCGACGCGACTGTCGGCCTGGACGTCGACGCGCAGGGCCAGGGTGTTGACGAAGAAGCCGATCAGCGCCTCGGTTTCCTGGCGCGGACGGTTGGCCACCGGGGTACCGACGACCACTTGCGCCTGGTTGCTCAGGCGTGACAGCAGGATCGACCAGGCCGCCAGCAGGGTCATGAACGGGGTCAGGCCCTGCTGCTGGCTGAACAGGCGCAGCCTGGCACTCAGCCCCGTCGGCAGTTCCAGTGCCAGGGTGGCGCCGAGGTAACTTTGCACCTGTGGCCGTGGGTGATCGGTGGGCAGCTCCAGCAGGCCTGGTGCGCCGCCGAGGTGCTCGCTCCAGAAACGGGTCTGGGTTTGCAGGCGTTCGCCTTGCAGGTGCTGTTGTTGCCAGACCGCGTAGTCGGCGTATTGCAGGGCCAGCGGCGGCAATGGGTCATCGAGGCCCTGGCTGAAGGCGGCATACAGGCGGTTGAACTCGCCGATCAGTACGGCCACCGACCAGCCATCGGAGACGATGTGGTGCTGGGTGACCAGCAGGATATGCTCGTCTTCGGCCAGCTGCAGCAGGTGCCCGCGAATCAGTGGGCCCTGGCTCAGGTCGAAAGGCTTGAGGGCCTCGGTCCGGGTCAGTTGCTCGACCTCCTGTTCGCGGCTTGCGTCGGGCAGCAGACGCAGGTCGTGCTCACCCAGGGCAAAGCCGATATCAGGGGCGGCGAAGCGCTGGCGGACTTCACCTTCGTGGCGTTCGAAGGTGGTACGCAGGCTTTCGTGACGGGCGACAATGCGGTCCAGGGCATGCTGCAAGGCATTGCGGTCGAGCTGGCCACGCAGGCGCAGGGCCGCCGGCATGTGATAGGCGACACTGGCGGCATGGTCCAGCTGGTCGAGGAACCACAGGCGTTGCTGGGCCAGGGACAATGGCAGATCCTGGTCGCGGGAGACCGCTTCAATGGTCTGGACCGACGACCGGACCGCCTGGTCCACGCACTCGGCCAGGCTGCGCAGGGACGTCAGGCCGAACAGGGTGCGCAAGTCGATCTCGACGCCAAGGTCCTGGTGCAGGCGGGCTTGCAGTTGCACGGTGAGCAGCGAGTGGCCGCCCAGTTCGAGGAAGCCGTCGTGACGACCGACCTGATCCAGGCCGAGCAGGCTTTTCCAGAGTTCGGCGATGGCGACTTCGGTATTGCCTTGCGGTGCTTCATAGGCCTTGCTGGCCAGGGATTCCACGCCAGGGGCGGGCAGGGCGCGGCGGTCGAGCTTGCCGTTGGAGGTGAGTGGCAGGTTGTCCAGGTGCACAAAGGCACTGGGCACCATGTACTCGGGCAGGTGCTTGAGCAATTCGACCCGCAGTTGTTCGGCCGGTGCCGGTTCGCCGCACAGATAGGCGACCAGGCGTTTGCTGTCCGGTTGGCTCGGATCGTCCTCGCGGGCCATCACCACCACTTCACGAACACCGGCACACAGGGCCAGGGCGGCTTCGACTTCGCCGATCTCGATACGCAGGCCGCGAATTTTCACCTGGAAGTCATTGCGGCCCAGGTACTCCAGGGCACCGTTGGCCAGCCAGCGACCGAGGTCGCCGGTCTTGTACAGGCGTGCCTGCGGATCGCTGGAAAACGGGTCGGCGACAAAACGTTCGGCGCTCAGTTCCGGCTGGTTCAGGTAACCGCGGGCGACACCGATGCCGCCGATATGCAGTTCCCCGGCCACGCCCAGGGGCTGCACCTGGCCCAGGGCATCCAGCACATGCATCTGGATATTGGCAATCGGCCGGCCGATCGGCACGCTTTCGCCCGGATCGGTGGGACGGCACTGCCAGGCGGTAACGTCGATGGCCGCTTCGGTCGGGCCATACAGGTTATGCAGCTCGACCCCCGGCAGTTGTTGTTCGAAGCGCCGTTGCAGGCCACGGGGCAGGGCTTCGCCGCTGCACAGCACCCGACGCAGGGTAGGGAAATCACGGGCCGCGCGGTGTTCGAGGAACAGGTCGAGCATCGACGGCACGAAGTGCAGCAAGGTGATGCGGTTGTCGCGCATCACCTGGGCCAGGTAGTCCGGCTCCTGGTGGCCGCCCGGGCGGGCCATGACCAGTTCGGCACCGGCGAGCAGCGGCAGGAAGAACTCCCAGACCGACACGTCGAAACCGAACGGGGTTTTTTGCAGTACCCGGTCATTGGCGTCGACGGCATATTCGTCGCGGGCCCAGAGCAGGCGGTTGACCACGCCCAGGTGTTCGTTCATCACCCCTTTCGGCGTGCCGGTGGAACCCGAGGTGTAGAGCACGTAGGCCAGGTGCGTCGGCAGCAGGCCGAGGGCCTGGGTGTCCGGGTTGTAGGCGGGTTGCGCGGCCAGTTGCGCGCTGTCGTTGGTATCGTCGAGCACCAGCACCGGCACGTTCAAGGATGCCAGGCCGTCGAGCAATTCATGGGTGGTGAGCACCGCGCGCGGGGTGCTGTCGCCCAGCATGTAGGCCTGGCGGGCGCTCGGCAGGTCCGGATCGATCGGTACATAGGCGCCGCCGGCCTTGAGAATCCCCAGCAGCGCGACGACCATTTCCGGGCCACGGCGCAGGCTGACGGCCACCCGGCTGTCCGGCTCCACGCCCAGCTCGATCAGGCGATGGGCGAGCTGGTTGGCCCGGCGGTTGAGTTGCGCGTAGCTGAGCAAGGGCCCGCCATCGCCGCGTACGGCGCAGGCGTCCGGACGTTGGGCGGCCTGCTGTTCGATCAACTGGTGGATCAGCACATCGCGGGGATACTCGCGGGCGGTGGCGTTGAATTCCACCTGCAGGCGCTGGCGTTCATCTTCGGCCATCAGCGGAAAGTGCGCCACCGGCGTGTCATGCTGTTCCAGCACCGCTTCGAGCATCGCGAACATGCGCTGTTGCAGGCGCTGGGCTTCTTCGAGGCTGTAATAGGCGGTGTTGAAGTTGAAGTCGAGGTGGACGTCTTCGAACGGGTGGTAGTCGCGGACAAAGATCGCCATCGGCGTCTGCTCGTAGCCGTTGTCCATGGTGATCACCCGCGATGAGGTGCCACCGAACTGATCGTCGCCGTCCAGGCTTTCGAACGACAGCGAAACGTCGAACAGTTGCCGGCGTCCGCTCTGCGCCAGGCGCAGGGTGCGGTTGAGCTCGGCGATGGGGAAGCGCTGGTGGCGGTAGCAGCGGCGCAGTTGCCCGCCGGCGGCGTTCATCAGGTCCAGCAGCGAGCCCTGGGGATCCACCGCCAGGCGAATCGGGCTGACCGAGGAGAACATCCCGGCGGTGGCTTTCTGGCGAGCGGTGGTGCGGTTGTGCACGGGCATGCCGATGACGATTTCATCGACGCCCACGGTGCGGCAGAAATAGGTGCTGACGACGCTGATCAGCACATGGGCCACCGACAGGCTGCGTTCGCTGGCGAACTGCGTCAGGGCGTTGTACAGGGCACGCGGCAGCATGGCCTGGACCTGCTCGCTGGGGGCCAGTTCGTTGGCTTTGCCGGCCTTGAAGTCGGCCCGGCGTTGCAGCAGCGACGGTGGCAATTGCGCGTAGGTGTCCTGCCAGAACTGGCGGTCGCGCTCGTAGCGCGAGGACTGCAGGTAAGCCCGGTCCTCTTCAAGGAACGACAGGTAGGAATGGCCTTCGGCAACCTCTTCGTTGCCGGCCAGCAGACCGTTGTAGGCGGCGCCCACGGCATGGCCGATCAAGGCCACGCCGATACCGTCGGTCACCAGGTGGTGGTAGCGGTTGAGCCAGTAATGGCGCTGCGGCCCGCAACGCACCAGGCGCGCTTCCCAGAGTTGTCCGGTCAGCGATTCGAAGGGTTGACGGAAGGCATCGCGCAGGTAGGCCATGGCCAGTCCGGCATCGTCGTCGGCCTCGGAGAACTCCACCACTTCCAGCTTGACCTTGACCTCGGGCAGGACCCGCTGACGGCCGGTGCCACCCTCGTGGCTGAAGCTCAGGCGCAGGGTGTCATTGCGGTTGGCGACCATTTCAATGGCCTTCTCGAACAACGGGATGTTGACTTCGCCCTTGATCTCCAGGGACATGCCGATGTTGTAGTAGGGCAGATCAGGGTGTGCGATCTGATCGAGCCAGATGCCCTGCTGGACCGAGGCCAGTTCGTGGGACGCGCAGGCTTGCGCGGACAGCTTGTCGGTCGACGAATCCATTTCGGAGCACCTGTTTGCAGAATCAGTGGGTTCGTCTCCGCTCGAAGCGCAGTGGTGCGTAGGAGTAAGGACAACTGCCTGTCGGCGGGACGAAGGAAAAGCGTGGGAAAAAACTAGAGCATCCACTGGGCGATGTCTGTCATGGGAAGCAGGGACAACCCCGTGCGGGGGCCATCGGCGCGTTTGGGACCGCGCGCGCGAGTCTGTTATATCAACGGCCCTGAGTGTTCTTGCGAGGGTCGCACAATGTCATTGATCGCCGAAGTGGATCGCCCTGAGTCGAAGTTCTGGAGTCTGTCGCGGTTTCCCAATCACCCCCAGGCGGGACCTGTCGAGGTGATCGATGCGTTGACGATTTCCCGGGAGGAATTCACCCGTCGCTACGTCAACCACAACCGTCCCTGCCTGGTGAAAAATGCCGTGCGCCACTGGCCGGCGTTCGAGAAATGGCAACGCCTGGATTACTTCAAGACGCATTCGCGCAACAACCCGGTGGTGGTGCGCTCAAAGATCGTCTCGGAGGTCATCGGCTGGTCGAACCCCGAGGTCAAGGCGGCGTTGACCGAGTATGCGGGCACGGTTTACCGGGAAATGCCGTTTCACGAGTTTCTCGATGAGTTGGGCCAGGGGAGTGACCCCCTGGTGGCCGACAGTTGTCGTTTTTCCGAAGGCTCGGCCATCGAGCAGATGAAGGATGATGTCGGCGGCCTGCCGTTCATGCCGCAGCTGTCCAAGTCCCGGCACTACCCCTCCCATCGCAGTTTCCTGTACCGCAATTCCTACACCGACTGGCATTTCCATGTCGTCGACGAGACCTTCATGGCTCAAGTCGTCGGGGCCAAGGAGGTCCTTCTGCTGCCGCCGGACGAGACCAGTTGGCGGGCGCTGCAGCCGGTCGTCGAAGAAGCCGGCTACCTGTACGACATCGATACCCGGCGTTTCCCCGGCACCCGTGGCCTGCAGGCGTTGCGCACGGTGGTGGAGCCGGGCGATGCGCTGTATATCCCGGTGTACTGGTGGCATGCGGTGCAATCGATGGATGACGCATTTGGCGCGACGGTGGCCGCGACCTTTCCGACGCCCTTGCATGTCAGTGGCGATATCCGCTCGCCGATCGCCAGGCGGGTACTGCGTACCTATCTGTTTTCCCGCCTGGCGCCGCTGGTGCTGGGAGCGGTGGCCTACTCCCTGGCCTGGCGACTGGGGCAGCGGGTGAAGTCGGTGTTCACGCTGCGCGATGTGCGCCCATGAGCCGCAAGCGCCGTCTGCCGGCCTTCGACCTGGGGCGAAGTTTCTATTTTCTGTGGTGCGGTGAGTCCCTGGCGATCGTCGGCACGGCGCTGATGGAGTTCGCCCTCGGCGTCTGGGTCTACTCCCATACCGGCTCGGCGGTGGCGTTTGCCAATGTGGTGCTGGCGGCGACCTTGCCGGCGGTGGTGTTCCTGCCCTTGGCCGGCGGGCTGGCCGACCGGGTCAGCCACCGGCTGATCATTGTCTGTTGCGACGTCAGCCTGGCGCTGCTGCTGTTCGGCGTCATGGGCCTGCTCTGGTTCGACCGGCTGGAGCCGCTGCACCTGTACATCTTCAACTGCATGGCCTCGATCGTCTCGGCGTTCCGCAAGCCGGCCTATCAGGCTGCGGTCAATTCGATCGTCTCCCCGGAAAAGTTCACCCGGGCCTCGGGCCTGATGGGCATCAGCAAGAACGCTTCGGCGCTGGTGGCGCCGTTGCTGGCCGGGGCGATCATGGCCAGGGCCGGGTTTGTGCCGATTCTGGCGGTGGACCTGATCACCTTCTGTTCGGGGACCTTGCTGGTGATCAAGGCGTTTTCCCATGTGCGGCCGGCACCGGAGCGCGCCGATGCTGTCGGCAAGAGCTCGGTCTTGCGCGGCTCGCTGAACAATATCACCGCGGCGCTGAAGTTTTTTGCCGCCAGCCACGTGATGGCCGGCTTGCTGTTCTACACCATGCTGCGCAACGCGCTGTTGTCATTGGCAACGCTGATGATGACGCCGTTGCTGTTGTCCACCCTGGGCAGCCAGACCCTGGGCCTGGCCTACACCTGGGCGGCGCTGGGCGGATTGTCGGGCGCCGGGTTGCTGATTTCCATGGGCAACCCGCGGCGCTTGATGGTGCTGGTGGCGGTGGCCGACCTGCTGTTGTCGATCTGCGTCATTGCCATGGGCGCGGTCTCCCATGCCGTTGCCTATTGTGCCCTGGCCTTTGTCGCGATCACCGCGGCGAGTGTCGCCGATGCCAGCGTGAACTCGTTGTGGATGCGCAAGATCCCCACCGGCAATCGCGCCAGCGTGTTTGCCCTGATCAGCATGTTGACCATTGCCACCACGAGCCTGGTGATCTTCGTCGGCGGTCTGCTGGTGGATCACTGGTTCCAGCCAGCGTTGCTGCCTGGCGGTGCCTATGCAGAGTCGATCGGCCACTGGATCGGGGTGGGTGCGGGACGTGGCGTGGGCATGTTGTTTGTGGTGGCAGGGGCATTCTTTGCGTTGCTGTCCCTGACGGTCCTGATCTACGGGCCGATGCGTCGCCTGGAGGGTGCGCCGGCTGAAGCGGCGCCCCTGCGCAGCGGCGATACGGCCCCGGCCGACGCTCTGTGACAAGCGGGTGGGGGCACCCCTGTGCGATGGGGTGCCCTTGTGGGTTGTACCGGATTCCCGTGACAGACAGGCCAGGTCCCCTGGGTCAACCTTTGCAAGCTCCCGCGCAACGTCCCGGATTCGACAGGACTGCGCCGCACCGCCATCCGAGCCGACAACAATCGATAAAGGAGGACCTATGCGTCCGTCGTTTTATGAACCCAAGCGCTTTCCCAAGCTCAAGCACCTTGCCGACAACTGGGAAGTGATCCGTGAAGAGTTTCTCGCCCTCGATGCCCCGACCCTGACCATCAACCGCGTCGGCAAGTCGATCACCGAGATCGTCGATGAAGTGGCCGCCCATATGGAGGCTGGCGGCGAGTATGGCTGGCTCTGGGGTTGGGGCGACGACATGGACGTCATGCCCGAGTGGACCCAGTACGGCCTGGTGGCCTACGACACACCGATCCCCTATGCCCAGGCCGCCATGCCGGGGACCATCGAGCTGTTGAAACAGATTCCCGGGATCAAGCTGTGCGCCTTGCTGCGCATGGAGCCCAATGTGTTCCTCGGTACGCACTCACACACCGGCACCTGGGAAGAAGGCCTGCTGCACATGCAGTTGACCATCGACGCGCCGGCCACCCAGAACTATGCCTACCTCAACGTCAACGGCAGCTTCAACCAGAGCACCAATGGCAACCTGGTGATCTTCGACGGCTCCCTCGACCACTTCGCGGTCAATGCTTCGCGGGCACACCGTACCGTGCTCTATCTTGAGTTCCATCGTGAAAAACACATGGATACCTGAGGTCGACAGGAGCGGGCCGAGTGATCGGGCCGCTCCGCAGGTAGAGTACGGTTGTTGTAAAACCACAAACTGTAGAGGCCCGGCTTGCGGGCCGTACTCATTGCGCCTCGGTAGAAACCTCAATCGACAAATTCCACATGGCGGGCCATTTGACCCAGGCATCGCTTCTGCGCGATGCGGGTCAAGGCGGTCTCTACCGGCTGTCCTGGGACACTCTTCTGGACGGTCAGGCGACCACAGGCTGGAGGGTTTCTTCGAGGAAGCGGAAAGCGGTCTGTTTCGAGTACTGGGTGGAGGCGAAGAACGCCAGGTGGCTGCCGTTGTGCTCGACATGCAGGGTGGCATCGTCGATCGACGCGGCGATATAGCGTGAGCCGCCAATATGCGTGGTTTCATCCGCGTCGCCGGCCACCACCAGGGTCGGCACGTTGATGCGGGCCAGCCGCGACGCCAGCTCGGTCTTGTTCAAGGCATCGTTCAGGCGCGCATAACGATAGAACAGTTCCGGGTTGACGTAGGGGTAGAGCACCACATGGGCGATCGGCTCCGGCGTGGTGGCCAGCGTCGCCTGGTCGAGGAACATCGCCTGCAGGTCGGTGGCTTCCTGGCGGTCAAAGGCCGCCGCTTCCATCAGCCATTCGAAGTTCTGCTGATGGGTGGTGCGCAGGTTGTTGTCGCCCAGGTTGTAGTCGCCGTGCCACAGGCTCAGGGAGGTGACCCGGTTGTCGTGGGCGGCGGCCGCGCTGAGGGCGATCACCGCACCGCCACAGATGCCCATCAGGTGCGCCGTCGGCAGTTGGTAGTGATTCATCACGCTGATCAGGTCGGCGACCTGGGCTTCGGTGTCCACCGCGACCTGGTCGAAGGACGCGCAGGAGCCGAACAGGCCGCGGGTCTCCCAGGTGACCACGAAGAAGCGCTCGCTGAGGACGTTGAACCAGTCGCGGCAAAGATCGAAGGGCATGCCGCAGGGCAGGGCCAGGACAATCGCCGGACGTTCCCGGTTGGTGCTCGCATGCACCGACAGGGAAACGTTGTCGCGGGTGGTCAGGTGCAGTGTCTCGACTTCCGGCACGGCACCGCTGAATTCGAAATGCTTGAGCAGTCGCCCGAACGCCTTGGCCTCTTCGGTATCGTCGAAGTGGTCGTAGCGGTAGTCGAGCGCCTGGCAGATTTTCCGGCTGATAAAAAACTCGAAGGACGACAGCTGTGCCTCGCCACCGTGCAGGTATTGCACGGTGCGCACGCCGATCCGCGCAAAGGCGGCGTTGATCGCCCGTTCCGTGGCTCTCACGCTGGGGGAAGCCTGCTCGGGGAGCAGGCCGTTGTCCGGGGCGAGAAAACTCAGGCACATGGGATCGGGCAAATGGATGGCAAGGTGCCTAAGCATCCTCACGGTCTCGCACAGGCGCATCGCTGCGTCGGTGGAAATAGTCATGGATTTCAACTCCTGTAGGCACATTGCCAGGCCAACTGTCGCCTGGCCGCTGTGGGTCAGACCGCTTCGAATTTCTTGCCGCGGGTGGTATGGGTCACGAGACGGTTGTATTCCGGTGTCTTTTCACCGATCACCTGTACCGCGCCGTATTTCTCCAGGCTGATGCGACCGCCGTACTCTTCGATATGGTCCGAGTCCGGGTAGATCTGTACGTGCGACGGCACATAACGCGAGGCGAAGCCCATACGCATTTCTTCTGTTTCGCCGCTGTGGGGGTAGGAGGCGTGCATCAGGGTCGACCAGAAAATAATGAACTGGCCGGCTTTCATCTGCATCGGTACGGCCGCTGCCTCGTCGGGCTTCCAGTCCTTGTCTATCTGCAACTGGCGATAGTCGTAACCAAAGAAACCGCGACGTACGCCGTCCTTGACCACCTCGCTGTTGTTGGCTTCGGGGTCGTAGCTCATGCGCTTGGTTTCGTCGTAGTTCATGCTGTTCTGGGTGCCAGGAATGAACTGCAGGCAACCATTGGCGATGTTGGCGTCGGTGAACGCGGTCCAGACGGTGATGGTGCCACCGAACTCTTCGGCGTCCGGCCAGAGGATCTGCGGTTTGCCGGAAGCGTTGGCAAAGGTGTCGGCCTGGTGCCAGTCGGTACCTTCATCACCCGGGTATTTAGGGAAGAACTCGGTGCGCCAGCACAGCACATCCGGGCCGAGGATGCTTTCGACGCGGTCGCAGATCTGCGCGCGGCAGATGTGGTTGGCGAGGAATTCGTCATCCAGGTGGCGGTCGTAGTTGGCGATGTTGGTACCGGCGGAGATGGCGTCCAGGTCCTGGTAGGCCGCGGCGCTACGGTCGAGCAGGCGCAGGCGGGTACGTCTCCAGGTTTCTTTCATTTCTTCCGGCGAGTAGGCGTCGAACGGACCGATAAAACCGTTCTTTTCGAACGAGGCACGCTCTTCCGGGGTCAAGGCGAATTTTTTGCTCACGGGCTTTTCCTTTTCGGTCAATGGGCTTGAACAAGAGTGCGGGAGATGTAATCGGCCAGCGCTTTGGCGGTGGCGCCGTCGGCCAGGACAGCCGGATCGATGTTGATCTGGTAATGGCTTTTGAGCTTGCTCAGGGAGCGGATCAGGGCCAGGGAGGTGCCGCCGAAATCGAAGAAGTCATCGTTCAGGCCGATGTTCTTCAGGCCCAGGTCTTCACCCCACACCTTGAGCACGAACTGCCCGGGTGCAACGATGCGCGAGATGTAGTCGGCGAGGACCTTGGCGGTTGCGCCGTCGGCCAGGACACCGGGATCGATGTTGATCTGGTAATGGCTTTTGAGCTTGCTCAGGGAGCGGATCAAGGCCAGGGAGGTGCCGCCGAAATCGAAGAAGTCGTCATTCAGGCCGATGTTCTTCAGGCCCAGGTCTTCGCTCCAGACCTTGAGTACGAGCTGCTCCGGTTCGCTGAGACCCTGGGCGTCCACCGAGTGCGACGGGGTGACGCCGGCGGTCGGCGAGGGCAGCTGTTTCTTGTCGATCTTGCCGTGAGCGGTCACTGGCAGTTGGGTCAGCGCCAGGTAGGCCGAGGGACGCATGTAGTCCGGCAGGCTGGCGGCCACCAGGGCGGCCACTTCGCTGCGGGTCTGCTCGGTCCAGGCGCCGAGGCTCTGGGTCGGGACCACATAGGCCACCAGGCGCAGGTCGCCATCGCCGTAGTCATGGGCGCCGACATGGGCGGCAGAGACGCTCGGGCTGGTTTGCAGGCAGGCTTCGATCTCGCCCGGCTCGATACGGAAACCGCTGATCTTCAGCTGTTCGTCGCAACGGCCGGCATAACGGTACTCACCGTCATTGTCGAGGATCAGCAGGTCGCCGGTGCGGTAGGCGCGGATCGAGGTGCCGGGCAACTGGATGAAACGCTTGGCGTTGAGCTCGCTGCGATTCAGGTAACCCTGGGCCACGCCGGCGCCTTCGATGTACAGCTCGCCGGCCGTGCCCTGGGGCACCGCGACCTGGTTGGCGTCGAGCAGATGCAACTGCCAGCCGTCCAGGGGGTTGCCGATGGAGACCATTGCGCTGCTTTCCAGATCCTGGCCGAGTACGCGCTTGAAGGTGCTGTGCACCGTCGCTTCGGTAATCCCGTACATGTTGATCAGGGCCGGTTTCTGGTCGCCATGGCGTTCAACCCAGGGACGCAGCACGGTGGCCGGCAGCGCTTCGCCACCGAAGACCACATAACGCAGGGCCAGGGGCGCGGTCGCGCCGCGATCGGCCTCGTCGAGGCCACGGAAGGCCGACGGGGTCTGACTGAGCACGGTCACGCGCTGGTCGGACAGCCATTGGCGCAGGGCGGCAGGCGAGCGCGAGACGTCATACGGTACCACGCTGACCTGGCCGCCGTGGGCCAGGGCGCCCCAGATTTCCCAGACCGAGAAATCGAAGCCGATGGAGTGGAACATCGACCAGACGTCCTGGGCGTTGAAGCCGTAGGTCCGTTGTGTGCTTTCCAGCAGGCGGCTGACGTTGCCGTGGGAAACCAGTACGCCCTTGGGCTCACCGGTGGAACCGGAGGTGTAGATGACGTAGGCGCTGGCCTGGTCCGGGTCGCGGCGGCTGCCGTCAACGCTCAGTTCCAGCGCGGGCGCGGACAGCAACTGCTCGAGGGACAGCACACGCAGGGACGGGCTTTTCGGCAGGTTCGCGGCATCGCCGATCACCAGGCCCAGGCCGCTGTCACGGACGATGTGCTCAACGCGTTTGCCCGGGTATTGCGGGTCGACCGGGACATAGGTGCCGCCGGCCTTGAGGATGCCGAGCAGGCTGATGATCAGGTCGGCGCTGCGCGGCAGGTACATGCCCACACGCACGCCATCCTTGACGCCTTCGTGACGCAAACGTGCGGCCAGCTTCGACGACAGCGCCTCGAGCTGGGCATAACTCAATGTCCGAGTGGCGTCGGACACCGCCGTTCGCTCGGGAAATTCACGGGCCCGGGCACTGAATATCTCATGCAGGAAGGCACCGGGCGTGAGAGGGGCTGGCGGGGTGTTAACCGATTCGCCAGTGTTCTTGATCGGCATGACTAACGCTCCTGTGTAATAACAGGTGCAACGTCTTTTCGCCGTGGCGAAAGACGTTGCACTCGAGACATCCCTGCGGCCTGGAGGATCCATTCGAAGAGCCGGCACGATCCGCAGTTGCCGCATTTCAGCACCGACCGCGGGCCTGCGTCTGTCGCGGGAAATGGGGACAAACGCGTGCCGACGGTGATCGCGATGCATCCGCGGCCCGGGTCACCGCTGTCCCGGTTTGCGGTGACAGACAGCCCCCCGCCATCGGTGTTTTTATCCTTGCGCGGCGGCGGAGCCTGTTGATCTTGCCCCGTACAACGTGGATGTGAGGGGCTGTGGTCCAGGAGTTTGTTCATGAGTCTTCAAGCTAACGTTTCGCCTGTTTTCACCGAAGAACCGCTGGCGGATGCGCCGGCCTGGCCCGACCGGGCGGGGGATCCATCGGTACGTTTGTCCCTGCTGGCAGCCGACAGCAGTTTGCCCGTGGTGATCGAACCGGCCGCGCCTGGCCTGGATCCGGTGTTGTGGGCGAGTGCGCAACGCGAGGCGATCGAGGCGTTGCTGTGCCGTCACGGCGCGGTGCTGTTCCGTGGTTTCGAGCTGGGCTCGGTGGCGGCTTTCGAGGCCTTTGCCGAGGCGCTGTCGCCCGGGTTGCACGGCACTTATGGCGACCTGCCGAAGAAAGAAGGCGGGCGCAATGTCTATCGCTCCACGCCTTATCCCGAGCGCGAGATGATCCTCTATCACAACGAGAGCTCGCACCTGGAAAGCTGGCCGCGCAAGCAATGGTTCTTCTGCGAGCAGCCGTCACGGGTCGGTGGCGCGACGCCGCTGGCGGACATTCGCCAGGTGCTCCAGCGTCTGCCGGCCGAGGTGGTCGCGCGTTTCGAAAGCAAGGGCCTGATGTACAGCCGTACCTTTACCGCCGGCGTCGAGCCGAGCTGGGAATCGTTCTTCGGCACCCCTGAACGCAGCGTCGTCGAACAGCGTTGCCGCGAGCAGGGCACCGACTTCGAATGGCTCGACAGCGACACCCTGCAGATTCGCACCCAGTGCCCGGCGGTGATCAGCCACCCGTTCACCGGTGAGCGCTGCTTCTTCAACCAGGTGCAGCTGCACCACCCGTTCTGCCTGGGCGAGGAAATGCGCGAGGACCTGCTCGACATGTTCGGCGCCGACCGCCTGCCACGGCTGGTCAGCTATGGCGACGGCTCGGACATCGAGGACTCGGTCATGGCCTTGATCGGCGAAGCCTACGAGGCCTGTGCGGTGCGCTTCGACTGGCGCAAGGGCGATGTGGTGATGCTCGACAACATGCTCGCCGCCCATGCCCGGGATCCCTACGAAGAACCCCGTCTGATCGTCGTCGCCATGGGCGAAATGACTGCCCGGGATGACGTCTGGCAACCGACCTGAGTGATCGCAATCGAGTGACCCTGGACTTTCAACGACCGGCCATTGCGCGGGCTAATGCATTCAAGGACAGCAACCAATGAAAAACGAGCAAGAGAAGAAGGCCAAACCTGGCTCGGTCATGCGTCTGCTGTGGCGCAATCATCCCTGGCTGACGCTGATGACCCTGTTGACCGGGATCATCAGCGGGGTGGCGTCCATCGCGGTGATCAAGGTGATCAACGAGGCGATTCATGAGGAAAGCTTCCAGTTGCAGTCGTTGTACTGGTTCGTCGGCCTGAGTGCGGTGTCGCTGTTGTTCCGCAACGGTGCCGCGTTGTTTCCGGCCTACGCCAGCATGCGCATCATGACCCGCCTGCGGATTGCCCTGTGCCGCAAGATCCTCGCCACGCCCCTGGAAGAGATCGACCGCCGCGGGGCACCCAACGTTCTGACGATGCTGACCAGCGATATTCCGCAACTCAACAGTACCCTGGTGATCATGCCGTCGGTGCTGGTGGAGTTGGCGGTGCTGCTGTTCGGCATCGCCTACCTGGCCTACCTGTCCTGGGTGGTGTTCGCGGTAACCGTCGGCCTGATGGTGGTCGGGGTGGCGCTGTACCTGTTCTTTTTCCTGGGCGGTATCTCCTTCTCGCACAAAGTGCGTGACGAGTTCACCTCGTTCAACGAATACACCCACGCCCTGGTGTTCGGTCTCAAGGAACTCAAGCTCAACGGCATCCGGCGCCGCTGGTTCAGCCGCTCGGCTATCCAGGAGTCCTCGACCCAGGTGGCGCGCTACAACTTTATCGAACGGCTCTGGTACACCGCCGCCGACAACGTCGGCCAGCTGACCTTGTCGCTGCTGATCGGTTGCCTGCTGTTCGTCGCGCCCATGCTCGGGGTGATCGATACCAATACCATGACCGCCAGCGTGCTGGTGGTGCTGTACATCATGGGCCCGCTTTCGCTGCTGATCGGCGCCATGCCGTTGCTGGCCCAGGGCCGCATCGCCGGCAGCCGCCTGGCGGATTTCGGTTTCTCGATCAACGGCCCGCACCCGGAGCCGGAAGCCCTCGCCAGCGAATCCGCCAATGTGCTGCGCCTGGATCACAAGAAGTCCTGGGACAGCATCCAGTTGCGCGACGTGCACATGAACTATCAGGACCCGCTCACCGGCACCGGGTTCGGCCTGGGACCCATCGACCTGACGGTGCGTGCCGGCGAACTGATCTACATCGTTGGTGGTAACGGCTGCGGCAAGAGCACCCTGGCCAAGGTTATCTGCGGCCTGTACATCCCACAGGGCGGGCAGGTTCTGCTCGACGACAAGCTGATCAACGAAGAGTCACGCAGCGACTACCGTGACCTGTTCTCCGCGGTGTTCTCCGACTTCCATCTGTTCAACCGGCTGATCGGTCCCGACGAAGAAGAGGACGCCAGCACCGAACTGGCGCAGAAGTACCTGGCGACCCTCGGCCTGGAAGACAAGATCAAGATCGAAGGGCTCGGTTATTCCACCACCAAGGCCCTGTCCTACGGTCAGCAGAAACGCCTGGCGCTGGTCTGCGCCTACATGGAAGACCGGCCGATCTACCTGCTCGACGAATGGGCCGCCGACCAGGACCCGCCGTTCAAGCGCTTCTTCTACGAGGAACTGCTGCCGGACCTCAAGCGTCGCGGCAAGACGGTGCTGATCATCACCCACGATGACCAGTACTTCCAGTTGGCCGACCGCATCATCAAGTTGGTGGACGGGAAGATCGTCTCCGACGTGAATTGCTCGGTGCAGGGCAAGCGCGCCTGATTTCCAGCGCTGTTTAACTTTTCCAGGACCGGCCCTTCGCGAAGCTGAGCGAGGTCGGCCGGCCCCTGGACCTGACTCAATTTCCAGTTGTCGCCGCCTTTTGCGCGTGGCGAGGCTGACCCTTTGCGAGAAGAAATGTATGGCACTTGCCCTGACCGCTGCCCAACGCAATATCTGGCTGGACCAGATGACCCAGGGCGACTCGCCGTTGTACAACATTGGCGGCTACCTGGAGATTGACGGGCACCTCGACCCCGAGGTGTTCCAGCAGGCCGTGAACCTGTTGATCGATAAACACGATGCCCTGCGCATGGTCCTGCTCGAGCAGCGTGACGAGCAGGGCGTGCCGTTGCAGGCCTTCGCCGCGACACTGCCGGTATGGGTGGCACCGCTGGACCTGCAAGCACAGGCGGACCCGCGCCAGGCTGCCGCGAGCTGGATGCAGCGTCAGTTCGAACGGGCCTTCAAGCTCGATGGCGGCCCGCTGTTCCGACTGCATTTGCTCAAGCTCGAAGCGCAGCGCTTCTACCTTGTCATCCACGCCCACCATATCGTGCTCGACGGTTGGGGCATCGACGAGCTTTTTGCTTCCCTCTGCCAGATCTACAACGCCCTGCACGATCAGCGCACGCCTGATCTGTCGGCGCCGTCCTATGTCGATTTCATTGAAGACGATCGCGACTATCGCCAGTCGCCGCGTTTCGTTCGCGACCAGGCCTATTGGTTGGAAAAATACCGCGATATCCCCGAGCGCTTGCTGCTCCCGCGCTATCGCCAGGCCCAGGCTGAAGGCCCGAGCCGCAGCAGCCATTTCGCCCGCGGTTTTGCCCGGGGCCTGGAGAATCGTATCGACGACCTGGCCGGCAAGCTGCAGGCCTCGCGTTTCCACGTCCTGCTGGCCGCACTGTACGTCTACTTCACTCGGACCCAGCAGCGCGATGAGCTGGTGATCGGCTTGCCGATCCTCAACCGCTCCAACGCCAGCTTCAAGAAGACCCTGGGGCTGTTTGCCCAGCTCAGCCCGGTGCGTTTGCAGTTCAGCGCCGATCTGCCGTTCGCCGAACTGGTCCAGGGCATCGGTCGGGCGCTCAAGCAGGATTACCGCAACCAACGTTTCCCGGTCAGCGATCTCAACCGCCTGCTG
This sequence comes from Pseudomonas sp. MWU13-2862, assembly GCF_023242495.1. Lineage (NCBI taxonomy): Bacteria > Pseudomonadati > Pseudomonadota > Gammaproteobacteria > Pseudomonadales > Pseudomonadaceae > Pseudomonas > Pseudomonas sp. MWU13-2862. The sequence continues at coordinate 52,504 of NZ_JALMEZ010000007.1, forward strand.
GAGTTGCGCCGTACCGAGCGTACGCAGCTGTTCGACCTGACCTTCTCCTACGAGCAACACAACTCCCTGCTGCGCTTCGGACCGGCGAGCGCCCGTGCGGTGAAGTGTTCGAACAATCACGAACAGACACCGCTGGCGATCCATCTGCGGACCAATGCTTACGATAGTGAATCCCGGCTGCACTACATCTACAACGAGGCGTATTTCCAGGCGGGCGAGATCGAGTCCATGGCCGAGCGCCTGCAGCATGTGCTGGACCAGGGGCTGGCGGATGCACAGTTGCCGGTTCGCGGGTTCTCCCTGCTCAATGCCAGCGAAACCGCGCAGTTGCAGGCTTGGAATGCCGAGCCACAACACTTCGCCGAAGACCGCACCATTCACCAGCAGTTCGAGGCCCGCGCTGTCGAGCGGCCGGAGGCCGTGGCGTTGGTGTACCAGGGTGAAAGCCTGAGCTACGGCGAGCTCAACGCCCGTGCCAACCAGGTTGCCCATCGCCTGTTGGCCCTGGGTGTACGCCCGGACGATCGGGTGGCGATCTGTGTCGAGCGCGGTCCGGCGATGATCATCGGCTTGCTGGGGATCCTCAAATCCGGCGCCGGTTATGTGCCGCTGGACCCGGCTTACCCTCGCGAGCGCCTGGCCTACACCCTCGGTGACAGCGCCCCGGTGGCCTTGCTCAGCCAGCACGCGGTGCAGGAAGCCTTGCCGGCAGTGCAGGTGCCGGTCATCAATCTCGACGATGCGGATCTGCGGGACGAGTCCGTGCGTAATCCGCAGGTGGTGGTGAACCCCACGCACCTGGCCTATGTGATCTACACCTCCGGCTCCACCGGCCTGCCCAAGGGCGTGATGGTTGAGCATCGCAACGTCGCGCGGCTGTTCTCGGCCACCGACGCCTGGTTCGGCTTCAATGAAACGGACGTCTGGGCGCTGTTTCACTCGTTCGCCTTCGACTTCTCGGTCTGGGAAATCTGGGGCGCGCTGCTGCATGGCGGTCGTTTGCTGATCGTGCCACAACTGGTCAGCCGTTCTCCCGAAGACTGCTACAAGCTGCTCTGCAGCGCCGGTGTAACAGTCCTCAACCAGACCCCGAGCGCTTTCCGCCAATTGATCGCTGCCCAGGGCGAGAAGCCGCAGGCGCACGTGTTGCGCCAGGTGATTTTCGGCGGTGAAGCGCTGGACACGGCGATGCTCAAACCCTGGTACGCCCGGGAACTGAACAGTGCCACGCAACTGGTAAACATGTATGGCATCACCGAGACCACGGTGCATGTGACCTACTACCCGCTGCAGGCCGAAGACGCCCAACGGGTGGGCGTAAGCCCGATCGGCAAGCGTATTCCCGACCTGCGCCTGTATCTGCTCGACGGCTACGGCTATCCGTTGCCGCCCGGCGTGGTGGGGGAGCTGTACGTCGGTGGCGCGGGCGTGGCCCGGGGTTATCTCAATCGCGACGAGCTGAACGCTTCGCGCTTCCTCGACGATCCGTTTGACGCGACCCCGGGGGCCCGCATGTACCGCTCCGGTGACCTGGGGCGCTGGCTGGCCGATGGCAGCCTGGAATACCTGGGTCGTAACGACGAACAGGTGAAGATTCGCGGTTTCCGTATCGAACTGGGCGAGATCGAAGCGCAGCTGGCCGCCTGCGAGGGTGTGCGTGACGCCGTTGTGCTGGTGCGCGAGGACGAACCGGGCGACAAGCGCCTGGTGGCCTATGTCATCGGCAAGGCCGGCGTCGAACTGGACGCCGCGCAACTGCGTGATCAACTGCGTCTGGCGCTGGCCGAGTACATGCTGCCAAGTGCCTTTGTCAGCCTTGAAGCCTTCCCGCTGACCGCCAATGGCAAGCTGGACCGCAAGGCACTCCCGGTGCCGGCGGCCGAAGCCTATGCCCGACGCGAATACCAGGCCCCCGAAGGTCCGGTGGAAACCACCCTGGCCAGGCTGTGGGCCGAGTTGCTTGGTGTCGAGCAGATCGGTCGGCATGATCAGTTCTTCGAACTGGGCGGGCATTCGTTGCTGGCGGTGAAACTCATCGAGCGCATGCGCCAGGTCGGCCTGAGCGCCGATGTCCGCGTGCTGTTCGGCCAGCCGACCCTGGCCGCATTGGCGGCCGCCAGCGGCAAGGGCGGCGAGATTGTCGTGCCGGCCAATGCGATCCCCTCCGGCTGCCAGCACATCACGCCGGACATGTTGCCCCTGGCTCAACTTACCCAGGCCCAGATCGACCGCGTGGTGGCCGGTGTCCCGGGCGGTGTCGGCAATGTGCAGGACATCTACGCGCTGGTGCCTCTGCAGGAAGGCATCCTCTATCACCATCTTTCGAGCGACGAGGGCGATCCGTACCTGTTGCAGGCCCTGCTGCGGGTCGACACCTTTGAACAGTTGCTGGGTTTTGCCGAGTCCTTGCAGGCGGTGATCGACCGTCACGATATCCTGCGCACCGCGGTGGTCTGGGAAGAACTCGATGAGCCGGTCCAGGTGGTCTGGCGCGAGGCGCGGCTACGGGTCGAAGCCTTCCTGCCACATCCGGACCAAGGTGATGTGGCCGCCCAATTACAAGAGCATTTCGATCCTCGACGGATTCGCCTGGATTTGCGTCAGGCACCGATGATGCGCCTGCATTATGCCGAAGACGCCGACAACGGCGGCTGGGTCGCGGTGTTGCTGTTCCATCACCTGATCGATGACGCCACCTCCCTGGCCCTGCTGGGCAAGGAGATCGAGGCATTCAGCCGGGGCCGCGGCGCCGAACTGGAAGCTTCGGTCCCGTACCGCAACCATGTGGCCCAGGCCCGCCTGGGAGTGAGTCGCGAGCAGCACGAGGCGTTCTTCCGCGAAATGCTCGGTGATGTCGACGAGCCCACTTTGCCCTTCGGCCTGCAGGATGTGCAGGGCGACGGCAGCGGCGTCGAGGAAGCGCTGTTGCCGGTGGACCCGGACCTGGGCCAGCGCCTGCGGGCCCAGGCCCGACGCCTCGGGGTGAGCAACGCCAGCCTGCACCATCTGGCCTGGGGTCAGGTGGTGGCGCGCTTGTCCGGACGTCGCGACGTGGTCTTCGGCACCGTGCTGATGGGCCGCCTGCACAGTGGCCAGGGCGCCGAACGGGCCCTGGGCATGTTTATCAATACCTTGCCGCTGCGGGTGGCCGCGGGCGAGCAGGGGGTCCAGGCGGCGGTGCGGACCACCCACGCGCGGCTGGCGGCCTTGCTCGGCCATGAACATGCGCCGTTGTCATTGGCCCAGGGATGCAGTGGCGTGGCGGCACCGACGCCGTTGTTCAGCGCCCTGATGAACTACCGGCATGTCGCCGTGGGCGCCCAGGCGCCGCAGGACGCCGGCCAGGCCCGGACCTGGGCCGGGGTCGAGGTGCTTGGCGGCGAGGAACGGACCAACTATCCGTTGTCGTTGTCGGTGGACGACCTCGGCGAGTCCTTTGGCCTGACCGTCCAGGCCGTGGCCGGGGTCGGTGCCAAACGGATCGCCGGTTATATGCATACCGTGCTGGAGCAACTGACCGAGGCCCTGGAGCAACAGCCCGAAGCGCCGTTGCACAGCCTCGACTGGTTACCGGCCAGCGAGCGCCGCCAGTTGCAGGAAGACTTCAACGCCTTCGATTGCATCTATCCGACGGACCTGCTGCTGCACCAGATGTTCGAGTCCCACGCGGCGACCCGGCCCGACGCGGTGGCCGTCACCTATGAAGGCCAGCGTCTGAGCTACGGCGAACTGAACCAGTGGGCCAACCAGATTGCCCATCGGCTGATCGCCGAGGGCATCGGCGCCGACGACCGGGTGGCGATCTGTGTGGAGCGCAGCCTGGAAATGATCGCCGGCCTGGTGGGCATTCTCAAGGCCGGTGCCGGTTATGTGCCGCTGGACCCGTCGTACCCGGCCGAACGCCTGGCCTATATGCTGGAGGACAGTGCACCGAAGGTACTGCTGACCCAGCGCGGCTTGCGCGAACGCTTCCCCCAGGCGCTGATGCCGGTGTTGTTGCTGGAAAGCGAAGCGCGGATCGAGAGCGGCATCGACGCCGCGCCCCGGCACAATCCGCAGATCGAGGGGCTGAATGCGCAACACCTGGCGTACCTGATCTATACCTCGGGCTCCACCGGCCAGCCCAAGGGCGTGGCCATGCCCCACGGGCCGCTGGTCAACCTGATGCACTGGCAGATCGCCCAGACCGTCGAGCACGGCCGGCCCGGACAACGGACCTTGCAGTTTGCCGCCCTGGGCTTCGACGTGGCCTTCCAGGAAGTCTTCAGCACCTTGTGTGCCGGCGGCGAACTGTCGCTGATCCATGGCGATATCCGCCTGGATTTCCGTCGCCTGTTCCAGCATATCCGCGAGCAGCACATCGAACGCCTGTATATGCCGTGCATCGCCCTGCAAGCCCTGGCCGAAGCCATGGTCGCCGAAGTCGAGCAACCCGAGTGTGCGTTGCAGGACGTGATCACCGCCGGTGAACAGTTGCGGATCACCGAACCGATGCGGCGTTTCTTCGAGCGCCTGGATGACGCGCGGCTGCACAACCACTATGGTCCGACCGAGTCCCACGTGGTCACGGCGCTGACCCTGATGGGCGATCCGCAGAGCTGGCCGACCTTGCCGAGCATCGGTCGGCCGGTGGCCAATACCCGTGTCTACCTGCTCGACGAACAATTCCGGCCGGTGCCGGTGGGGGTGGCGGGGGAGCTCTACATCGGCGGTGCCTGTGTTGCCCGCGGCTACCTGAACCGCGATGAACTGACCGCCGAACGTTTTATCCGCGATCCGTTTGCCGCCAACCCGGGGGCGCGGCTGTACAAGACCGGCGACCTGGGTTGCTGGCAGGCCGATGGCCAGATCGACTACCTGGGCCGCAACGACGACCAGATCAAGATCCGTGGTTTCCGTATCGAACTGGGTGAAATCGAAGCGCGCCTCGGCCAGTACCCGGGCCTGCGGGACACGGCGGTGCTGGCCCGCGAAGACCGCCCGGGGGAAAAACGCCTGGTGGCGTATTTCAGCGTGCAGGCCGGACAGGTGGCGCCCGAAGCCGACCAGATGCGTCTGCATTTGCAGGCGCTGCTGCCGGACTACATGATTCCGGCGGCCTATGTGCACCTGGAAAAACTCCCGGTTTCACCTAACGGCAAGCTGGACCGTCGTGCGCTGCCGGAGCCTTCGGCCGATGCCTTCGTCAGCCGCGACTACCAGGCGCCGCTCGGCGACACCGAAACCACCCTGGCCGCGCTCTGGTGCGAAGTGCTGGGTGTGGAACGGGTCGGTCGCCAGGACCATTTCTTCGAACTCGGCGGCCATTCGCTGCTGGCGGTCAAGTTGATCGAGCGCATGCGCCAGGCCGGCCTGAGTGCCGACGTCCGCGTGCTGTTCGGCCAGCCGACCCTGGCGGCGCTGGCGGCGGCCGTGGGCGGCGGGATCGAGATCGTGGTGCCGGCCAACGGTATTCCCGCCGGCTGCGAACGCATCACCCCGGACATGCTGACCCTGACCACTCTGGACCAGGCCTGTATCGACCGCATTGTCGCCGGCGTGCCCGGTGGCACCGGCAACGTGCAGGATATCTACCCGCTGGCGCCGTTGCAGGAAGGCATTCTTTATCACCATATCGCTGCTGAAACGGGCGATCCGTACCTGTTGCAAGCAACTTTCGCCCTGCAGGACCTGGCACAGCTGCGCGGTTTCGCCGAAGCCTTGCAGGCGGTGATCGATCGCCATGACATCCTGCGCACGGCGCTGGTCTGGCAAGCTCTGGAAGAACCGCAGCAAGTGGTCCTGCGCCACGTCGAACTGCCGCTGGAACAGATCGCGCTGGACCCGGCCGCGGGCGATATCCTCGGCCAGTTGCAGCGTCGCTTCGATCCCCGCGAGTGCCGCCTGGACCTTGGCCAGGCGCCGCTGATGCACCTGGCTTTTGCCCAGGATTCGGCCAACCAGCGCTGGGTCGCGATCCTGCTGTTCCACCATATCGCCCTCGATCACACCGCCCTGGATGTGATGAGCGAAGAGATGCTCGCCCATCTGCATGGCGCGGCCGGACAACTACCGGCGGCGATGCCGTACCGCAACTATGTGGGTCAGGCCCGCCTGGGGGTGAGCCGCGAGCAACATGAAGCGTTCTTCCGCGAAATGCTCGGCGATGTCGACGAGCCGACCTTGCCGTTCGGCCTGCTGCAGGTGCAGGGCGACGGGCAGGGCGTCAAGGAGGTCCGCCGCGATCTTCCGGCTGAACTGTGTCAACGCCTGCGCACCCAGGCCCGGCAACTGGGGGTGAGCGCCGCCAGTCTGCATCACCTGGCCTGGGCCCGGGTGCTGGGCAGCGTCAGCGGCCGTGAGGACGTGGTCTTCGGTACCGTGCTGTTGGGCCGTATGCAAAGCGGCCTGGGTGCCGATCGTGCACTCGGGATGTTTATCAATACCTTGCCGTTGCGGGTCGAGGTCGGTGCCTGCGCGGTACGCCAGGCGGTGCGCCAGACCCACGCCCGACTCACCGCACTGCTCGGCCACGAGCATGCGCCCTTGGTGCTGGCCCAGCGTTGCAGCGCGGTGGCGGCCTCGTCGCCGCTGTTCAGCGCGTTGCTCAACTACCGGCACAGCCCGGCCCTTGAAGCCAGCGGCGGCGATTATTGGGCGGACACCCAGGTACTTGGCGTCCGTGAGCGGACCAACTACCCCTGCACCTTGTCGGTGGACGACCAGGGCGAAGGCTTCCTGCTGAGCGTGCAGGTGGCGGCCGGGGTCGATGGCCAGCGGGTCTGCGGTTATATGCAGACGGCGTTGACCCAGCTGGTCGAGGCCCTGGAGTCCGCGCCGGACTCCGCGGTGCGTGACCTGGCGGTGCTGCCGGAGGACGAACGGCGGCTATTGCTGCAGGACTTCAATGCCACGGCGGCCGATTACCCGATGACCCGGACCGTGCACAGCCTGTTCGAGGACCAGGTCCGCCTGCGGCCACACGCGACGGCGGCCGTGCACCATGGCCGGGTCCTGAGCTACGCGCAATTGAACCTGCGGGCCAACCAGTTGGCGGTTTATCTGTTCGGTCTCGGCGTGCAGCCAGGGGCACGGGTGGCGATCCTGCTGGAGCGTTCCCTGGACCTGCTGGTCAGCCAGTTGGCGATTCTCAAGTGCGCGGCGGTCTATGTGCCGCTGGACACCAAGGCGCCGCTGGAGCGCCAGCAGTTCATGCTTGAGGACAGCCAGGCCGCGGTCCTGCTGACCCGGGGCGGTTTTGCGCTGGCCAGCGGTACGGCGACGCGGGTCGATCTCGACACCATGGTGCTGGACGCCTTGCCGACGGATGACCGGCAATTGGCGCAATCGAGCGAAACCCCGGCCTACATCATGTACACCTCCGGCTCCACCGGGGTGCCCAAGGGCGTGGTGGTGCCGCACCGGGCCATCACGCGGCTGGTGATCAACAACGGTTATGCCGACTTCAACGAGCAGGATCGGATCGCCTTCAGCTCCAACCCGGCGTTCGACGCCAGCACCATGGATGTCTGGGGCGCCTTGCTCAATGGCGGCCAGGTGCTGGTGGTGGACCATGACACGCTGCTCGAACCGGCGCGTTTCGGCGAGCTGCTGATCAGCTCCGGGGCCACGGTGCTGTTTGTCACCACGGCGGTATTCAACCAGTACGTGCAACTGATCCCGGAAGCCATCAAGGGTTTGCGGATCCTTCTGTGCGGTGGTGAGCGCAGCGACCCGGCGTCGTTCCGCCGCCTGTTGGCGCTGGCGCCGCAACTGCGCCTGGTGCATTGCTACGGGCCGACCGAAACCACCACCTACGCCACCACCTATCACGTGACCGCGGTGGCCGAAGACGCCGAGAGCGTGCCGATCGGCCGTCCTATCGGCAATACCCAGGTCTATGTCCTCGATGCCCGCCAGCAATTGCTGCCCCTGGGCGTCAGCGGTGAAATCTGCATCGGTGGCAAGGGTGTGGCGCAGGGTTACCTCAACCGCGCCGACCTGACCGCCGAGAAATTTATCGCCGACCCGTTCAGCAACGAGCCCGGCGCCTTGCTCTATCGCACCGGCGACCTTGGCCGCTGGTTGGTCGATGGCCAGCTGGAATGCCTGGGGCGTAACGACGACCAGGTAAAGATTCGCGGTTTCCGGATCGAACTCGGGGAAATCGAGGCGCGCCTGAGCACCCATCCGCAGGTGCGCGAATGCATCGTGCTGGCCCGCGAGGACGTTCCCGGCGACAAGCGCCTGGCGGCCTATATCACCACGACCGGCGAGCCGGCCACGGTGGAAGCACTGCGCGGCTACCTGCAAGGCCTGTTGCCGGAGTACATGGTGCCCAGCGCCTATGTGCAACTGGACGCATTGCCGCTGACCCTGAACGGCAAGGTCGACCGCAAGGCGCTGCCGGTGCCGGAATCGGACGCCCTGGCCCGTGGCGATTACCAGGCGCCGCAAGGCGAAGTGGAAACCCTGCTGGCATCGATCTGGGCCGATGTGCTCAAGGTCGAGCGGGTCGGGCGTCATGACCACTTCTTTGAACTGGGCGGCCATTCGTTGCTGGCGGTCAGCCTGATCGAGCGCATGCGCCAGGTCGGCCTGAGCGCCGATGTGCGCGTACTGTTCGGCCAGCCGACCCTGGCCGCGCTGGCGGCGGCGGTGGGCGGCGGCACGGAAATCGTGGTGCCGGCCAACCTGATTGCCGATGACTGCGCACACCTCACCCCGGACCTGCTGCCGCTGATCAAGCTGACCCAGGCGCAGATCGACCAGGTGCTGGCGAGCGTGCCGGGCGGCGCACGGAATGTGCAGGATATCTACCCGCTGGCACCGTTGCAGGCGGGCATCCTTTATCACCATATCAGCGCCGAACAGGGCGACCCCTATGTTCTGCAAGCGCTGTTCGGCCTGCGGGACCGCGCGCGGCTGGAGGATTTCAGCAACGCCCTGCAAGGGGTAATCGACCGTCACGACATCCTCCGTACCGCCGTGCTCTGGGAAGGGCTCGACGAACCGTTGCAGGTGGTCCTGCGGCGGGCCACGCTGGAAGTCACCGAGCTGTTCCTCGATCCGGCGGCCGGTCCGCTGGCTGAGCAACTGCACCAGCGTTTCAATCCGCGCCACTACCGCCTCGATGTGCGCCAGGCGCCGTTGATCCGCATTGTCTTTACCCACGATGCGGCCGCTGACCGTTGGCTGGCGATGCTGCTGTTCCATCATATGGCCCTCGACCACACCGCGCTGGACGTGGTCCAGCATGAGATCCAGGCGCACTTGCTCGGCGAGGCCCATACCCTGGGCGAAGCGATGCCGTATCGCAACTATGTGGCCCAGGCGCGCCTGGGTGTCAGCCAGGCGCAGCACGAGGCGTTTTTCCGTGGGGTGCTGGGCGATATCGACGAGCCGACCCTGCCGTTCGGCCTGCAGGATGTGCAGGACGGCGGACGTGAAATCGAAGAGGCCAGCCTGGCCCTGGCGCCCGAGTTGAGCCTGCGTCTGCGGGCCCAGGCCCGCCAGGCCGGGGTCAGTGCCGCGAGCCTGATGCACCTGGCCTGGGCGCGGGTGCTGGGCAGCGTCTCGGGCCGTGAGCAGGTGGTGTTCGGCACGGTACTGCTGGGCCGCCTGCAGGCGGGCGAGGGTGCTGACCGGGCGTTGGGGATGTTTATCAATACCTTGCCGCTGCGGGTCGATATCGGTACGCAGACGGTGCTCGCCGGACTCAAGGCCACCCACGGCCAACTGACCGCGTTGCTCGGGCACGAACATGCGCCGTTGGTGCTGGCCCAGCGTTGCAGCGGCGTGGCCGCGCCGGCACCGTTGTTCAGTGCGCTGCTCAACTACCGCCACAGTGTGGTGGCCGCCCCCTCGGCCGAGCATGAAGCGGCCTGGAGCGGTATTGAAGCTTTCGGCGCCGAGGAGCGCACCAACTATCCGCTGACCCTGAACGTCGACGACCTGGGTGATGGCTTCAAGTTGTCGGTGCTGGTCACCGCCGAGGTGGGTGCGCAACGCCTGTGCGGTTATATGCAGGCGGTGGTGGCGCAACTGGTCCAGGCGCTGGAACAGACCCCGGCGGCGACGCTGGACAGCCTGTCGATCTTGCCGCCGGCGGAGCGTGAGCAGGTGTTGGTCGGTTTCAACGCCACCGCCACCGATTCGCCACGGCATACGACGGTGCACGCTCTGTTCGAGTCCCAGGTACAGCGCACGCCTGAAGCCGCGGCGGTGGTGCATGACGCGACGAGCCTGAGTTACCGCGAGTTGAACCGGCAGGCCAATCGCCTGGCGGCGGAACTGCTGGAACTCGGCGTGCAGCCTGGGGAGAGCGTGGCGCTGTTGTTGCCGCGCTCCATCGATCTGGTGGTCAGCCAACTGGCGGTGCTCAAGTGCGCGGCGGTCTATGTGCCGCTGGATATCAATGCCCCACGCGAACGCCAGGCCTTTATGGTGCAGGACAGCCAGGCCGTGCTGGTGCTGACCTACAGCGCTGAAACCCTGGACCAGGGTGTACGGCGTCTTGACCTCGACACCCGGTCTGTCAACGCAGAGCCGGCGGCCAACCCGGACCGAGCGGCAACCGCCGAGTCGGTCGCCTACATCATGTACACCTCCGGCTCCACCGGCACGCCCAAGGGTGTGCTGGTCCCGCACCGGGCCATCGGCCGCCTGGTAATCGACAACGGCTACGCCGACTTCAATGCACGGGATCGCGTGGCCTTCGCCTCCAACCCGGCTTTCGACGCCAGCACCCTGGATGTCTGGGCGCCGCTGCTCAATGGCGGTTGCGTGGTGGTGGTCGAACACTCGGTATTGCTGTCCCAGGATGAGTTCCGGGCGCTGCTGCTGGCGCAATCGGTCAGCGTGCTGTGGCTGACCGCCGGACTGTTCCATCAATATGCCGACGGCCTGATGGAGGTCTTCGCCCGCTTGCGCTACCTGATTGTCGGTGGCGATGTGCTGGACCCGGCGGTCATCGCCCGGGTACTGGCGCAAGGCGCGCCGCAACATCTGCTCAACGGCTATGGCCCGACCGAAGCCACGACCTTTTCCGCGACCTACGAGATCACCTCGGTGGGCAGCGGCGGTATTCCCATCGGTCGACCGATCGGCAACAGCCAGGTCTACGTGCTTGATGCACGTCGCCAACCGGTGGCGGTGGGCGTGCCCGGCGAGCTGTATATCGGCGGGCAGGGCGTGGCCAAGGGGTATTTGAACCGGGCGGAATTGAGTGCCACGCAGTTTGTCGCCGATCCGTTCAGCGCCCGGGAGGGTGCACTGTTGTACCGCACCGGTGACCTCGGTCGCTGGAACGCGGACGGTAACCTGGAGTACCTCGGCCGCAATGACGGTCAGGTGAAGATCCGTGGTTTCCGTATCGAACTGGGTGAAATCGAGGCCGCTCTGGTCACGCACCCGGCGGTACAGGAAGCGGTGTTGCTGGCACGGCAGGACGACGGTGAGAAACGCCTGGTGGCCTATTTCACCCAGGGCGAGTCGCAGCAGACGCTGGATATCGAAAGCCTGCGCAATCATCTGCAGGCCTGTCTGCCGGACTATATGGTGCCCGCGGCCTACGTGCGTCTCGACGTGCTGCCGCTGACCCCCAACGGCAAGCTGGACCGCAAGGCCCTGCCGGCACCGGATGCCCAGGCACTGGTCAGCCGTGGCTACGAGGCGCCCGAAGGCGTGGTCGAAACCACCCTGGCGGCGATCTGGGCCGAGGTGCTCAAGGTCGAGCGGGTCGGGCGTCACGATCACTTCTTCGAACTGGGCGGGCATTCGCTGCTGGCCGTCAGCCTGATCGAACGGATGCGCCAGGCCGGCTTGAGCGCCGATGTGCGCGTGCTGTTCGGCCAGCCGACCCTGGCCGCATTGGCGGCGGCCGTCGGTGGGGGCTCTGAAATCAAGGTCCCGGCCAATGCCATCCAGGCCGGTTGCACCCGGATCACGCCGGACCTGCTGCCCCTGGCCGATCTCGACCAGGCCGCCATTGACCGTATTGTCGCCAGCGTGCCGGGCGGGGTGGCCAATGTGCAGGATATATACCCGTTGGCGCCGTTGCAGGAGGGGATTCTTTATCACCACCTGGCGGCCGAGCAGGGCGATCCGTACGTCTTGCAGACCCTGTTCGAGATGGCCGGTCGCGAGCGCCTGAGTGCCTTTATCGACGCCTTGCAAAGCGTTATCGAACGCCATGACATCCTGCGTACCGCCGTGCTCTGGCAAGGGCTGGAGACACCGATGCAGGTGGTCTGGCGCCAGGCCCGGCTGTATCTGGAGCAGGTCGAACTCGATCCGGCCGAGGGCGATGTCGCCGAGCAGTTGCATGAACGCTTCGACGCACGTCATTCGCGGTTGGACCTGACCCAGGCGCCGCTGATGCGCCTGGTCTTTGCCGAGGACGCGCCGAACCAGCGCTGGGTGGCGATGCTGTTGTTCCACCATATGGCCTTGGACCACACCGCGATGGATGTGGTGCGCCAGGATATGCAGGCGCACCTGCTCGGCCTGGCCGGCCAGCTCGGTGCCGCCGTGCCGTATCGCAACTATGTGGCCCAGGCCCGCCTGGGTGTGAGCCGCGAGGCCCATGAAGGGTTCTTCCGCGAGATGTTGGGCGATATCGATGAGCCGACCCTGCCGTTCGGCCTGCTGGATGTGCAGGGCGACGGTCGCGATATCGAGGAAAGCAGCCTGGCGCTGGACAGCCGGCTGGACCTGCGCCTGCGGGCCCAGGCCCGTCAACTGGGGGTGAGCGCCGCCAGCCTGGTGCACCTGGCCTGGGCCCAGGTACTGGGCAAGGTGTCGAGCAAGCGCACGGTGGTGTTCGGTACCGTGCTGATGGGCCGGATGCAGGGCGGCGAGGGTGCCGACCGGGCGCTGGGGATGTTTATCAATACCTTGCCGCTGCGGGTGGACCTGGGCGAGCAGGGCGCGCGGGACGGGGTCCGGGCGACCCATGCCCGGCTCACCGCGCTGCTCGGCCACGAACATGCGCCGTTGGTACTGGCCCAGCGTTGCAGCGGGGTGGCCGCGCCGTTGCCGTTGTTCAGTGCACTGCTCAACTACCGGCACAGTGCCGCGGCGGAACAATCGGGCGAGGCCCTTGAGGCCTGGCGTGGTATCGAGGTGCTCAGTGGCGAGGAGCGCACCAACTATCCGTTGACCTTGAACGTCGACGATCTGGGCGACGGTTTCAAGCTGACGGTGCTGGTCACCGGCAGCGTCGGAGCCGGGCGCGTTTGCAGCTATATGCAGACAGCGTTGGAAAGTCTGGTGGGGGCGTTGGAACAGTCACCGGCCACGGCACTCGACAGCCTGTCGATTCTGCCGGCCGCCGAGCGTGAGCAGTTGTTGTTCGGGCTTAACGATACGGCACTGGATTATCCGCAGCAGCAGACTATCCATGGGTTGTTCGAGGCGCAGGTGGAACGTACGCCGGATGCCTTGGCGGTGGTCCATGGTGAACAGCGTCTGAGTTATCGCGAACTCAATGAACAGGCCAACCGCCTGGCGCATACCTTGCGTAAACAAGGTGTGCGGCCGGATTCGCGGGTCGGGATCTGTGTCGAGCGCGGGGCGGAGATGGTCGTCGGCTTGCTGGCGATCCTCAAGGCGGGCGGTGGTTATGTGCCGCTGGATCCGGCTTATCCGGTAGAGCGGATTGCCTATATGTTGCAGGACAGTGCTCCGGCAGCCGTACTCGCGCAGGCCGCAACCCGTGACTTGCTGGCAGGGGTTTCGGTGCCCGTGATCAGTCTCGATCAGGGCACCTGGCAGGACGAGTCCGTCCAGAATCCAGAGGTGCCGGGGCTGACGTCGGCACACCTGGCGTACCTGATCTACACCTCGGGGTCGACCGGTCTGCCCAAGGGCGTGATGATCGAACACCGCAACACGGTGAACTTCCTGACCTGGGCCCACAAGGCTTTCGACGGTTCGGCGTTGAACAAGACATTGTTCTCCACCTCGCTGAACTTCGACCTGGCGGTCTACGAGTGCTTTGCCCCTCTGACCTCGGGCGGCAGTATCAACGTGGTGAAAAACGTCCTGGAGCTGCAACACGGCGAACACGATATCGGTCTGATCAACACTGTGCCGTCGGCCCTGAAGGCCTTGCTGGAAGTCGACGGCCTGCCGGAGTCGGTGCACACGGTCAACGTTGCAGGTGAGGCGCTGAAACGCAGTCTGGTGGAATCGCTGTTCGAGAAGACCGGCGTCCAACGCCTGTGCAACCTCTATGGCCCTTCGGAAACCACCACCTATTCAAGTTGGGTAGCGATGGATCGCGAAGACGGTTTTGCCCCGCATATCGGCAAACCGGTGGGCAACACCCAGTTCTACCTGCTGGATGAGCAGCAACAGCCCGTTCCGCTGGGTGTACCGGGTGAAATCTACATCGGTGGCGCCGGTGTGGCCCGGGGTTACCTCAATCGCGACGACCTCACCGCCGAACGTTTCCTCCAGGACCCGTTCAGCCAGGACGCCTCGGCACGGATGTACCGCACCGGCGACCTGGGTCGTTATCTGGCGGACGGCAATATCGAATACCTGGGCCGTAACGACGACCAGGTGAAGATCCGTGGTTTCCGTATCGAACTGGGCGAGATCGAAGCGCGCCTGGCCAAACATCCGGCGGTGCAGGAAGCCGTGGTCATGGCCCGCGAGGACGTGCCGGGCGACAAACGCCTGGTGGCCTATTACACCGTCCAGTCCACGGATAGCGAGCCGGCCATCGACAGCCTGCGTGGCTGGCTGCTGGGGCAACTGCCGGCCTATATGGTCCCGGTGGCCTACGTACGACTCGACGCACTACCGCTGACCCCCAACGGCAAGCTCGACCGCAAGGCCCTGCCGGCTCCGGACGGCGGCGCGCTGATCAGTCGCGGCTACGAAGCCCCGCAAGGCGAGACGGAAACCCTGATCGCCGAGATCTGGCAAACCTTGCTGGGTATCGCCCAGGTCGGTCGGCATGACCACTTCTTCGAACTGGGCGGCCATTCGCTGCTCGCCGTGAGCCTGATGGAGCGCATGCGCCAGGAAGGCCTGGAAGCCGATGTCAGGACCCTGTTCGAACACCCCACCCTCTCGGAATACGCGGCAACGACGGAAAGAATGGAGATTGTTCTGTGAGCGTGATCGAACTGTTGGCAATACTGAAAGAGAAAGATGTGCAACTTGCCGTCAAGGGCGACCAACTGGTCGTCAGCGGCAGGCGACAGTCCCTCACCGAGCCCGCCGTGCTGGCGATGTTGCGCGAGAACAAGGCGGCGTTGATCGAACTGATCAATGCCGGCGAGTATTCCAGCGGCAAGGCCGGGGAAGTGGAGATTCCGGCCCAGGCGATCCCTGCCGGCTGCGCGCGCATCACCCCGGACATGCTGCCCCTGGTCCGGCTCGACCAGGCGGCCATCGAGCATATCGTCGCCAGCGTCCCCGGTGGTGTCGGCAATGTGCAGGACATCTACCCGCTGGCACCGTTGCAGGAGGGCATCCTCTATCACCATATCGCCGCCGAGCAGGGCGATCCCTACGTCCTGCAGGCGCAATTCGCGATTGCCAGCCGTGCCCGTTTCGACGAGTTCACCACGGCCTTGCAGCAGGTGATTGACCGTCACGACATCCTGCGCACCAGCGTGGTCTGGGAAGGCCTGGACGAACCGGTGCAGGTGGTCTGGCGCCAGGCGCGGCTGGTCCTCACTGAAATCGAGATCGACCCCGCTGCCGGCGCGGCTGGCGAGCAACTACGACAACGCTTCGACCCGCGCCACTACCGTCTCGATATCAGTCAGGCGCCTTTGCTGCGCCTGGCCTTCGCCCACGATGCGGCCAACCAGCGCTGGGTGGCAATGCTGCTGTTCCATCACATCGCCATCGACCACGCGGCCCTGGAAGTGGTGCAGCAGGAAATCCATGCGCACCTGTACGGCCAGGCCCAGGCCCTGGGCGAGCCGGTGCCGTATCGCAACTATGTGGCCCAGGCCCGGCTCGGGGTCAGTAGCCAGCAGCACGAAGTGTTTTTCCGCGAGATGCTCGGTGATATCGACGAGCCGACCCTGCCGTTCGGCATTCAGGATGTGCGCGGCGACGGTCATGGTGTCGAAGAAGCGACCCAGACCCTGCCCGTCGAGCTGAGCCGGCGCCTGCGGGCCCAGGCCCGGCAGCAGGGGGTGAGTGCGGCGAGCCTGCATCACCTGGCCTGGGCCCAGGTGCTCGGGCGCCTGTGCGGGCGCAACGATGTGGTGTTCGGCACCGTGCTGCTGGGGCGGATGCGCGGCAGCGAAGGGGTTCGCCGGGCCTTGGGGATGTTTATCAATACCTTGCCGCTGCGGGTTGCCGTGGGCGAGCAGGATGTGCGGGCGGGGGTCAAGGCGACCCATGCGCGGCTGACCGCGTTGCTCGGCCACGAGCACGCCTCGTTGTCCCTGGCCCAGCGTTGCAGCGGCGTGGCCGCGCCGACGCCGTTGTTCAGCACCTTGCTCAACTACCGGCACAGTTCGGCTGAGGCGGTGACGGGGGAGGCGGTGCAGCTGTGGGAAGGGATCGAGGTGTTGGGGGGCGAAGAACGCACCAACTATCCGCTGATCCTGTCCCTGGATGACCTGGGCGAAGGTTTCAGCCTGAATGTGCAGGCGCTTGCCGGTATCGGTGCGCAGCGGGTCTGCGGGTATATGCAGACGGCGTTGGAGCAGTTGGTCCAGGCCCTGGAGCGGGCTTCGACTTCGGCGCTCAACAGCCTCTCGATCCTGCCGGCCGATGAGCGCGAACAGTTGCTGGTGGGGTTCAACGATACGGCACTGGATTATCCGCGGGAACAGACTATTCACGGGTTGTTCGAGGCGCAGGTTGAGCGTACGCCGGATGCTTTGGCGGTGGTGCATGGCGAACAGCGCCTGAGCTATCGCGAGCTTAACGAGCAGGCCAACCGTTTGGCCCATGCGTTGCGCAAGCAGGGTGTGCAGCCGGATTCTCGGGTCGGGATCTGTGTCGGGCGTGGGGCCGAGATGGTTGTCGGGTTGCTGGCGATTCTCAAGGCGGGCGGCGGTTATGTGCCGCTGGACCCGGCTTATCCGGCGGAGCGGATTGCCTATATGTTGCAGGACAGCGCTCCGGCGGCGGTGCTGGCTCAGTCGGCTACCCAGGCATTGTTGGCGGGCGTTACGGTGCCCGTGATCAATCTCGACCAGGACACCTGGCAGGACGAATCCGTCCAGAATCCGCAGGTGCCAGGGCTGACCTCCGCGCATCTGGCTTACCTGATCTACACCTCGGGTTCGACCGGTCTGCCCAAAGGCGTGATGATCGAACACCGCAATACCGTGAACTTCCTGACCTGGGCTCACGCCGCTTTCGGTGATGAGGCGTTGAACAAGACCTTGTTCTCCACCTCGCTGAACTTCGACCTCGCGGTCTACGAGTGCTTTGCCCCCTTGACCTCGGGCGGCAGCATCGACGTGGTGAAAAACGTCCTGGAGCTGCAACACGGCGAACACGATATTGGTTTGATCAACACCGTTCCATCTGCACTCAAGGCGTTGCTGGAAGTCGATGGCTTGCCGGAATCGGTCCATACGGTCAACGTTGCAGGTGAGGCGCTGAAGCGCAGCCTGGTGGAATCCCTGTTCGAAAAAACTGGCGTCCAACGTCTTTGCAACCTCTACGGTCCGTCGGAAACCACCACCTACTCAAGCTGGGTGGCCATGGACCGCGAAGACGGTTTCGCCCCGCATATCGGCAAGCCGGTCGGCAACACCCAGTTCTACCTGCTGGACGAGCAGCAACAGCCCGTTCCGCTGGGCGTGCCGGGTGAAATCTACATTGGTGGCGCCGGTGTAGCCCGAGGCTACCTGAACCGCGACGACCTCACCGCCGAACGCTTCCTCAAGGACCCGTTCAGCCAGGATGCCTCGGCGCGGATGTATCGCACCGGCGACCTCGGCCGTTACCTGCCGGACGGCAATATCGAGTACCTCGGCCGTAACGACGACCAGGTGAAGATCCGTGGTTTCCGTATCGAACTGGGCGAGATCGATGCCCGCCTGGCCAAACATCCGGCGGTCCACGAAGCCGTGGTCACGGCCCGCGAAGATATTCCGGGCGACAAGCGTCTGGTGGCCTATTACACCCTGGCCGATGGACATACCTCGGTCGATATCGACAGCCTGCGCCGTCATCTGCAGGAAAAGCTGCCGGAGTACATGGTCCCGGCCATCTACGTTGTGTTGGACAAGCTGCCGCTGACCCCCAACGGCAAGCTCGACCGCAAGGCCCTGCCAGCCCCGGACAGCGATGCGCTGGTCCGTCGTGGCTACGAAGCGCCCCAAGGCGAAACCGAAATCACCCTTGCACGGATCTGGAGCGACCTGCTCAAGGTCGAGCAGGTCGGACGCCATGATCACTTCTTCGAACTGGGCGGCCATTCGCTGCTGGCCGTCAGCCTGATCGGCCATATGCGCCAGGCCGGGCTCAGTGTCGATGTGCAGGCGCTGTTCAGCCAGCCGACCCTGGCCGCTCTGGCCACTGCCGTGGGCGGCGGGCGGGAAATCGTCGTTCCGGCCAACGCCATTCCGGCAGGCTGCGAGCACATCACCCCGGAGATGCTGCCCCTGGTCAACCTCGACCAGGCCGCCATCGAACAAATTGTCGCGAACGTGCCCGGTGGCGCGGCGAATGTGCAGGATATCTATCCGCTGGCGCCGTTGCAGGAAGGCATTCTCTATCACCATCTGTCAGCCGGCAGCGGCGATCCCTACGTCCTCCATGCACTGTTCACGGTGCCGGATCGCCAGCGCCTGGACGCTTTCGCCCTGGCGTTGCAACAGGTTATCGATCGCCATGACATCCTGCGCACCGCCGTGCTCTGGCAGGGCCTGGAAGAACCGGTCCAGGTGGTCTGGCGCCAGGCCCGCCTACACCGCGAGGCCCTGGAACTTGACCCGCGTGCCGGTGATGTGGCCAGCCAGCTCAAGGAGCGTTTCGACACCTGTCACTCGCGCCTGGACGTGACCCGAGCGCCACTGATGCAACTGGTGTTTGCCGAAGATGAAGCCGAGCAGCGCTGGGTGGCGATGCTGCGCTTCCATCATATGGCCCTGGACCACACCGCCCTGGAAGTGGTCCGTCATGAAATCCAGGCACACCTGCTGGGGCAGGCCGCGCAGTTGGGCTGCCCGGTGCCGTACCGCAACTATGTGGCCCAGGCGCGCCTGGGTGGGCGTCGGGAGGAACACGAAGCGTTCTTCCGCGAGATGCTGGGCGATATCGACGAGCCGACACTGCCGTTCGGTTTGCAGGATGTGCAGGGTGACGGTCATTCCATCGAGGAAGCCACCCGCGTGCTGTCGCCGGCGCTGAGCCTGCGCCTTCGGGCTCGTGCCCGGCAGTTGGGCGTGAGCGCCGCCAGCCTGCATCATCTGGCCTGGGCCCAGGTATTGGGCAAGGTTTCGGGCAAGCAGGACGTGGTCTTCGGCACCGTGTTGATGGGCCGGATGCAGGGCGGCGAGGGGGCCGACCGGGCGCTGGGGATGTTTATCAATACCTTGCCGCTGCGGGTTGCCATCGGCGGGCAGGGCGCGCGTGCCGGGGTCAAGGCGACCCATGCGCGACTGACCACGCTGCTGGGGCACGAACATGCGTCCCTGGCCCTGGCCCAGCGTTGCAGCGGCGTGGCCGCGCCGACGCCATTGTTCAGCGCCTTGCTCAACTACCGTCACAGTGCCGTCGCCAGTGTTTCCGAAGAGGCCACCCAGGCCTGGCAGGGTATCGAGACCCTCGGGGGTGAAGAGCGCACCAACTACCCGCTGACCTTGAACGTCGATGACCTGGGCGAGGGTTTCAGCCTGAATGTGCAGGTCAACGCCGAAGTCGGCGCCATGCGGGTCTGCGCCTATATGGAGGCGGCACTGGAGCATCTGCTCCAGGCGCTGGAGCAGAACCCCGAGGCTCCGTTGAGCAGCCTGTCGATTCTGCCGGCTGACGAGCTTGAACAACTGCTGGTGACGTTCAACGACACGCTGCTGGTTTATCCGCAGGCGCAGACCGTCCATGGTTTGTTCGAAGCGCAGGTGCAGCGTACGCCGGACGCCTTGGCCGTGGTGCATGGCGGGCGCCGCCTGACTTATCGCGAGCTTAACGAGCAAGCCAACCGTCTGGCGCATACCTTGCGTAAACAGGGTGTGCAGCCGGATTCACGGGTCGGGATCTGTGTCGATCGCGGGGCCGAGATGGTCGTCGGCTTGCTGGCGATTCTCAAGGCGGGCGGCGGTTATGTGCCGCTGGACCCGGCTTACCCGGCGGAGCGGATTGCCTATATGTTGCAGGACAGCGCCCCGGCGGCGGTCCTGGCACAAGCGGCTACCCGTGATTTGCTGGCGGGTATTTCGGTGCCGGTTATCAATCTCGATCAGGGCACCTGGCAGGACGAGTCCGTCCAGAATCCAGAGGTGCCGGGGCTGACGTCGGCGCATCTGGCGTACTTGATCTACACCTCGGGTTCGACTGGTCTGCCCAAGGGCGTGATGATCGAACACCGCAACACCGTGAACTTCCTGACCTGGGCCCATGCCGCTTTCGGCGGTCCGGCGTTGGAAAAAACGTTGTTCTCGACTTCGCTGAACTTCGACCTGGCGGTGTACGAATGCTTCGCCCCCTTGATCTCAGGCGGCAGCATCGAGGTGGTGAAAAACGTTCTGGAGTTGCAACAGGGCGAGCACGATATCGGCCTGATCAACACAGTGCCATCGGCGCTCAAGGCGTTGCTGGAAGTCGATGGCTTGCCGGAATCGGTCCACACGGTCAACGTCGCCGGCGAAGCGTTGAAACGCAGTCTGGTGGAGTCGCTGTTCGAGAAGACTGGCGTCCAACGCCTGTGCAACCTTTACGGCCCGTCGGAAACCACCACCTACTCAAGTTGGGTGTCGATGGACCGCGAAGACGGTTTCGCCCCGCATATCGGCAAACCGGTCGGCAACACCCAGTTCTACTTGCTGGATGAACAGCAACAGCCCGTTCCGCTGGGTGTTCCGGGTGAAATCTACATCGGCGGCGCCGGTGTGGCACGGGGTTATCTGAACCGTGAAGACCTGACCGCCGAACGTTTCCTCAACGACCCGTTCAGCCGGGAAGCCTCGGCGCGGATGTATCGCACCGGCGACCTCGGCCGTTACCTGCCGGACGGCAATATCGAATACCTTGGCCGTAACGACGACCAGGTGAAGATCCGCGGTTTCCGTATCGAACTGGGCGAGATCGACGCCCGCCTGGCCAAACACCCGACCGTCCACGAAGCCGTGGTCACGGCCCGCGAGGATATTCCGGGCGACAAGCGCCTGGTGGCCTATTACACCCTGGCGGCCGGGCAGACTTCAGTCGATATCGAATCTCTGCGCAGCCATCTGCAAGAGCAGTTGCCGGAGTACATGGTTCCCGCCATCTACGTGCTGCTTGAGGCAATGCCGCTGACCCCGAACGGCAAACTCGACCGCAAGGCCCTGCCGACCCCGGACGGCGATGCGCTGATCCGCCGTGGTTATGAAGCGCCCCAGGGCGAAACCGAAACCACCCTGGCACGGATCTGGATGCAGCTGCTCAATGTCGAGCAGGTCGGGCGCCACGACCATTTCTTCGACCTGGGCGGCCATTCGTTGCTGGCCGTCAGCCTGATCGAACGCATGCGTCAGGCCGGCCTGAGCGCTGATGTCCGCGTGCTGTTCGGCCAGCCGACTCTTGCGGCCCTGGCTGCTGCCGTGGGCGGTGGGCGTGAAATCGTCGTCCCGGCCAATGCCATCCCGACCCCTTGCGCGCACCTCACCCCGGACATGCTGCCCCTGGTCACTCTCGACCAGGCCGCTATCGACCGGGTTGTGGCTAAGGTGCCGGGCGGCGCGGCGAACGTGCAGGATATCTACCCGTTGGCGCCGCTGCAGGAAGGCATCCTCTATCACCATCACCTGGCCGTGGACCACGTCGACCCGTATCTGCAACACGCGCTGTTCGCCTTCGACAGCCGCGACCGGCTCGACGCCTTCGCCCAGGCCCTGCAAGGAGTGATTGCACGCCACGATATCCTGCGCACTGCGGTGGTCTGGGAAGGCCTCGATACGCCGCTGCAAGTGGTCTGGCGCCAGGCGACCCTGGCGCTGAACGAAGTGTCGCCGGACCCGCTCGCCGGTGATACCGCCGGACAACTGCGCGGGCGCCTCGATTCTCCGCAGACCCGCCTGGATATCCGTCGGGCGCCGATGCTGCAGCTCGACTATGCACAGGACCCTTCCAACCAACGCTGGATCGGCCTGTTGCAGTACCACCACCTGGTCAACGACGCCACCTCCCTGGGGGCGTTGGTGGGCGAAATCGAAGCCCATATGCAGGATCGCCAGGCGCAACTGCCGGTCTCGATCCCGTACCGCAACTATGTGGCCCAATCGCGCCTCGGTGTGAGCCAGGCCGAGCACGAGCAGTTTTTCCGCGAAATGCTCGGCGATATCGACGAGCCGACCTTGCCCTTCGGCCTGCAGGATGTGCAAGGCGACGGCCAGGATATCGAAGAGGCCCGCTGTGCCGTGGACAGCGGCCTCAGCCGCCGCCTGCGGACCCAGGCCCGGCAATTGGGCGTCAGTGCCGCGAGCCTTTGCCACCTGGCCTGGGCCCGTGTGCTCGGTGCGGTCTCGAGCAAGGACGAAGTGGTGTTCGGTACCGTCCTGCTCGGTCGCCTGCAAGGCGGCGAGGGCGCCGACCGGGCGCTGGGGATGTTTATCAATACCTTGCCGCTGCGGGTGGCACTGGGTGGGCTGGGTGTACGTGAAGGGGTCAAGGCCACCCACTCACGCCTTACCGCTCTGCTCGGTCACGAACATGCGCCGCTGACCCTGGCGCAACGTTGCAGCGGCGTGGCGGCGCCGACCCCGTTGTTCAGCGCGCTGCTGAACTATCGACACCTGGCGAGTGGCAGCAGCGACCTGCCGGCCTGGAACGGCATCGAGATGCTTGGTGGCGAAGAACGCACCAACTACCCGCTGACCCTGTCGGTGGACGATCTGGGCGAAGACTTCGCCCTGCACGTCGGTACCTTGGCCGGTACCGGGGCACAACGGGTCTGCGGCTATATGCTCAGCGCCCTGGAAAGCCTGGTCGAGGCCCTGGAACAAACACCGGCCTTGCCGTTGGCGCAGTTGTCGATCCTGCCCGCCGCCGAGCGCGAGCAACTGCTGGTAGGGTTCAACGCCAGTGCTCGCGACTACCCACGGGCGCAAACCGTCCATGGCCTGTTCGAAGCCCAGGTGCGGGCGCGTCCCGAGGCTTGCGCGGCGATCCACGATGGCGTGTCGCTGACCTACGCCGAACTCAACACCCGGGCCAACCGCCTGGCCCGGCATCTGCGCGGTCTCGGTGTACAACCGGGCGACAGCGTGGCGATCCTGCTGGAACGCTCCCATGAGCTGCTGGTCAGCCAACTGGCGGTGCTCAAGTGCGGCGCGGTCTATGTGCCGCTGGATATCAACGCCCCGGTCGAGCGCCAGGGTTTCATGATCGAGGACAGCCAGGCCCGGGTCCTGCTGACTCGCCGCGAGGTGCCGCTGGTCACCAAGGTACAACGTGTGGACCTCGATCATCTGAGTCTGGAGCGCCTGGACGGCGATGACCTGGCGATACCGCAGTCCAGCGAAAGCGTGGCCTACATCATGTACACCTCCGGCTCCACCGGCACCCCCAAGGGTGTTCTGGTGCCGCATCGGGCCATCAGCCGCCTGGTGATCAACAACGGTTATGCCGACTTCGATGCCCGGGATCGGGTGGCCTTTGCCTCCAACCCGGCATTCGACGCCAGTACCCTCGACGTCTGGGCGCCACTGCTCAATGGCGGCTGCGTGGTGGTGATCGGCCAGGTCGACTTGCTCTCCCCGGACAATTTCCAGCGCCTGTTGCTGGAACAGTCGGTAACTGTGCTGTGGATGACCGCCGGACTGTTCCATCAATACGCCGCGGGCCTGGGCGACGCCTTCTCGCGTTTGCGCTATCTGATTGTCGGCGGCGATGTGCTGGACCCGGCGGTTATCGCCCGGGTCCTGGCGAACGCCGCTCCCGAGCACCTGCTCAACGGCTACGGCCCGACCGAAGCCACGACCTTTTCCGCAACCTATGAAATCACCCGGGCGGACAGCGGCAGCCTGCCGATTGGCCGGCCGGTGGGCAACGGTCGTCTTTATGTGCTCGATGCCCAGGCCCAGCCCGTGCCCCTGGGTGTGATCGGTGAGTTGTATATCGGTGGCCTGGGCGTGGCCAAGGGTTACCTGAACCGGGATGAGTTGACCCGGGAAAAATTTGTCGCCGACCCGTTCGACAGCGACCCGCAGGCGCGCTTGTATCGCACCGGCGACCTGGCGCGCTGGCGTGCCGACGGCAACCTGGAATACCTGGGGCGTAATGACGACCAGGTGAAGATCCGTGGCTTCCGGGTCGAACTGGGCGAGATCGAAGCGCGCCTGGCCGAACATCCCGAGGTCAAGGAGGCCGTGGTGCTGTGCCGCGAAGAGACCCCGGGCGACAAGCGTCTGGTGGCCTATTTCACCCCGGCCTTTGCCGGGGCGGTGGAACGGATCGACGCGTTGCGCGGGCATTTGCACGGGCAGTTGCCGGAATATATGGTGCCCATGGCCTATGTGCGCCTTGAGCGCCTGCCGCTGACGGCCAACGGCAAGCTGGATCGCAAGGCCCTGCCGGCGCCGGACGAGCGGGCGCTGATCAGCCGTGGCTACGAGGCGCCCGAGGGAGCAACCGAGACCTTGCTGGCGCAGTTGTGGTCCGAGCTGCTCAAGGTCGAGCAGGTCGGTCGACATGACCACTTCTTCGAGCTGGGCGGGCATTCATTGCTGGCGGTGACGCTGATCGAGCGTATGCGCCAGGCCGGCCTGAGCGCCGATGTGCGGGTGCTGTTCAGCCAGCCGACCCTGGCCGCGCTGGCCGCGGCGGTGGGCAGTGGTCGTGAAATTCGCGTGCCGGCCAATGGCATTACCCTCGATTGCTCGCGTATCACCCCTGAACTGTTGCCGCTGGCGAACCTGGACCAGGCCGCCATCGACCGGATCGTCGCCACGGTGCCGGGGGGCGTTGCCAACGTCCAGGATATCTATGCCCTGGCGCCGTTGCAGGCCGGCATCCTCTATCACCACCTCAGCGCGGAGCAGGGCGACCCCTACGTGCTGCAATCGCAGTTCGCCTTCGACAGCCTGGAGCGCCTGGAAGAATTTGCCAGTGCCTTGCAGTTCGTGATCCAGCGCCATGACATCCTGCGCACCGCGCTGGTCTGGGAAAGCCTCGACGAGCCGGTGCAGGTGGTCTGGCGTCAGGCGCAGCTGGTGCGCGAGAGCCTGGAACCGGACCCGCAGGGCGTTGATGTGGCGAGCCAGCTGCATCAGCGTTTCGACTCGCGGGACTACCGCCTGGATATTCGCCAGGCACCGATGCTGCGGCTGATCCAGGCCTGGGATACGCAAAACCAGCGTTGGCTGGCCTTGCTGCTGTTTCATCACCTGGCGATGGACCACACCGCGATGGATGTGGTGCAGCACGAGATGCAGGCCTATCTGCTGGGGCAGCAGGCGCAACTGGGCGCGCCGGTACCCTATCGCAACTATGTCGCCCAGGCCCGCCTGGGCGTGAGCCAGGAAGAGCACGAGCGCTTCTTCCGCGAACGGCTCGGGGATGTCGACGAACCGACCCTGCCGTTTGGCTTGCAGCTGGCTGATGTTCAAGGTATCGATGAAGCCCGTCTGCCTGTTGGGGTTGCGCTGGGTCGCCGTTTGCGAGTCCAGGCCCGTCAACTTGGGGTAAGTGCCGCCAGCCTGGTGCACCTGGCCTGGGCCCAGGTACTGGGCCGGGTTTCGGCCCGCGACGATGTGGTCTTCGGTACGGTGCTGATGGGCCGGATGCAGGGTGGCGAAGGGGCCGACCGCGCCTTGGGCATGTTTATCAATACCTTGCCGCTGCGGGTGGTCCTTGGCGCTCGCAGCGCACGGGAAGGGGTCAAGACCACCCACGACGAACTGACCGCGTTGCTTGGCCATGAGCATGCGTCCCTGGCGCTGGCCCAGCGTTGCAGCGCTGTCAGCGCGCCGCTGCCGTTGTTCAGCGCCTTGCTCAACTACCGTCACAGCAGCGTTGTCGTGACGGACGAGGCGCTGACGGCCTGGCACGGCATGCAGGCCCTGGGCGGTGAGGAACGCACCAACTATCCGCTGACCCTCAACGTCGATGACCAGAGTGAAGACTTCCTGTTGACCGCCCAGACTGTTCCGCTGATTGCGGCTGAGCGAATCTGCGCCTATATGCAGCGGGCCTTGCACAGCCTGGTCGATGCCCTGGAGCAGACGCCCCAGGCGCCATTGCAGGACTTGTCGGTGCTGCCGGAGGCTGAACGTCGGCAGTTGTTGGAAGCCTTCAATGCCACTGCGGTCGACTATCCGCAGGATCTGACCTTGCATGGCCTCTTTGAAGCTCGCGTGGCCACCGCTGGCGACGCAGTAGCAGTCGTGGACGAGAAGGGCAGCCTGACTTATGACGCGCTTAACCGTCAGGCCAACCGCATTGCTCACCGTTTGATCGGCCTGGGCATCGGCCCGGATGATCGGGTGGCGATCTGTGTCGATCGTAGCCTGGAAATGGTCGCGGGGTTGATGGGGATTCTCAAGGCCGGCGCTGCGTATGTGCCACTGGACCCGGATTATCCGATTGATCGTCTGACCTACATGTTGGAGAACTGCGCTCCGGCGGTGGTCCTCAGCCAAGAGGCTTTGCGTGCGGTACTTCCAGCCAGCAACGTACCGGTACTGTTGCTCGATCCTGAGTATGCCGAACGTGAAGGTTTCCTCGCACAACCAGATAGCAATCCGCTTCGGACCGAGGTTCGTCCCGAGCATTTGGCCTATGTGATCTACACCTCCGGTTCGACCGGCCAGCCGAAAGGCGTGATGAACGAACACCGTGGAGTGGTCAACCGCTTGCTGTGGATGCAGGACGAATACGGTCTGGATG
Organism: Pseudomonas sp. MWU13-2862; assembly: GCF_023242495.1. Taxonomy (NCBI): domain Bacteria; kingdom Pseudomonadati; phylum Pseudomonadota; class Gammaproteobacteria; order Pseudomonadales; family Pseudomonadaceae; genus Pseudomonas; species Pseudomonas sp. MWU13-2862. Next base: position 79,507 of record NZ_JALMEZ010000007.1, read on the forward strand.
CCTCGGACAGTGTGTTGCAGAAGACGCCATTCAGCTTCGACGTGTCGGTCTGGGAGTTCTTCTGGCCGCTGTTCAACGGCGCACGGCTGGTGATGGCGCGTCCGGGCGGTCATCGTGACCCGGGCTATCTGCGTGAAGTGATTCGCGAGCAGAAGATCACCACCTTGCACTTTGTGCCGTCGATGCTGGATCTGTTCCTCGCTCATGGCGAGGCCGGGGGTAGCGGTTTGCTGCGAGTCATGTGCAGCGGTGAAGCGCTTCCGGGGCATCTGGTGCGACGCTTCAAGCAGCAGTTGCCGGAAGTCGGCCTGTTCAACCTTTATGGTCCGACTGAAGCTGCGGTGGATGTGACGGCCTGGGATTGCACGGGGCCTGAGACGCCAGACAACACGCCGATTGGCAAACCGGTGGCGAACACGCGGATTTATCTGCTGGATGCCAACCGTCAGCCAGCGCCACTGGGGGTGGCCGGCGAGTTGTATATCGGTGGTGTACAGGTGGCTCGCGGCTACCTGAATCGCCCTGAACTGAGCGCCGAGCGTTTCCTCGATGATCCGTTCAACGTCGGGCGCATGTACCGCACCGGCGACCTGGGTCGCTATCTGCCGGACGGCACGGTGGAATACCTGGGTCGTAACGACGACCAGGTGAAGATCCGTGGTTTCCGGATCGAACTGGGCGAAATCGAAGCGCGCCTGGCCGCTTACCCTGGCGTCAAGGAAAGCGTAGTCCTGGCTCGGGAGGACAACCCGGGCGAAAAACGCCTCGTGGCCTACGTCACGGCGCAACAGCCTGAAACCATGTTGGAAATCGAAAGCCTGCGCACTCATCTGCAAGGCGCATTGCCGGAGTACATGGTCCCAGCCGCCTACGTGCAGCTCGATGCACTGCCACTGACGCCTAACGGCAAGCTGAATCGCAAGGCGTTGCCGGCGCCAGATGGTGGCGCATTGATCAGCCGTGAATACGAGGCTCCACAAGGGGAAGCCGAAACCGTACTGGCGCAACTCTGGGCGGAACTGCTCAAGGTCGAGCGCGTAGGGCGGCACGACAACTTCTTCGAACTCGGCGGTCACTCGCTATTGGCCGTGACGCTGATCGAGCGCATGCGCCAGTTCGGCCTGAGCGCCGATGTGCGGGTACTGTTCGGCCAACCGACCCTGTCGGCATTGGCCGCGGCGGCGGGCGGTAGCACGGAAATCGTGGTGCCGGCCAACCTGATCCCCGAACGCTGTGAACACATCACCCCGGACCTGTTGCCACTGGTCAGCCTGACCCAGGCACAGATCGACCGGGTGGTGGAAACGGTGCCTGGCGGTGCCGCCAATGTGCAGGATATCTACCCGCTGGCGCCATTGCAGGAGGGCATCCTGTTCCATCACCTGTCGGCCGGCGAAGGTGATCCCTATGTGCTGCAATCGCAGTTCAGCTTCGACAGCCGCCAACGCCTGGATGACTTTATCCGGGCGCTGCAAAGCGTGATCGATCGTCACGATGTGTTGCGCACCTCGATCGTCTGGGAAGGGCTGGAGACACCGGTGCAAGTGGTCTGGCGCCAGACCCGGCTGATGGTCGAGTTCTTTGAGTCGACCCCGGGAGACGCCGGACCGCTGGCGCAACTGCTGCAGCGCTTCGATCCGGCGCACTTGCGCCTGAATCTGCAACAGGCGCCGCTGCTGCACCTGGCGGTCAGCGAAGATACGCTCAACCAGCGCTGGGTGGGCGTGCTGCTGTTCCATCACATTGCCATCGACCACACCACGATAGCCGTGGTGCAGCAGGAAATGCAGGCCAGCCTGCGTGGGCAGGCGACGCCATTGGCGCCGGCCATGCCGTATCGCAACTATGTGGCCCAGGCCCGCCTGGGTGTCAGCCAGGAGGCCCACGAAACCTTCTTCCGCGAGATGCTCGGCGATATCGACGAGCCGACCCTGCCGTTCGAACAGCAGGAAGTGCGGGGTGACCAACAGGCGATCGCCGAAGCCCACCTGACGCTGGACCTTGAGCTGTCCCAGCGCCTGCGTGGCCGTGCCCGGCAATCGGGTGTCAGCGCGGCAAGCCTGGTGCACCTGGCCTGGGGCTTGGTGCTGGGCCGCCTCTGCCGACGCGAGAAAGTCGTGTTCGGTACCGTGCTGCTGGGCCGGATGCAGGGCGGCGCGGGCGCGGATCGGGCGCTGGGGATGTTTATCAACACCTTGCCGCTGCGCCTGGACCTTGGCGAGATGGGCACGCGGGCCGCGCTCAAGGCGGCCCATGGCCGGCTGACGGCGCTGCTGGGCCATGAGCATGCGTCCCTGGCCCTGGCCCAGCGTTGCAGCGGGGTGCCGGCGCCGACGCCACTGTTCAGCGCCTTGCTCAACTATCGGCACGGTGCCGGTGAGGTCAGCCAGCAGGCGCTGGATGCCTGGCAGGGTATCGAAAGCCTGGGGGGCGGCGAGCGCACCAACTATCCGCTGACGCTTTCGGTGGACGATAACGACGTGGGCTTCAGTCTGACGGTACAGGCGACTGCCGGCGTCGATGCGCAACGGGTCTGCGGTTATATGCAGGTCGCGCTGGCGAGTGTGGTGGGGGCGCTGGAGCAGAACGTGGAGGTGCCGCTGGGACGGCTGTCGGTGTTGCCGGCGACTGAGCGTGAGCAGTTGTTGTTCGGGCTCAACGCTACCGTGCTGGATTATCCGCAGGCGCAGACCATTCATGGGTTGTTCGAGGCGCAGGTACAGCGTACGCCGCAGGCCCTGGCGGTGGTGCATGGCGGGAAGCGCCTGACCTACCTCGAACTCAATGAGCAGGCCAACCGCCTGGCGCACACCCTACGTAAACAGGGTGTGCGGCCGGATTCGCGGGTGGGGATCTGTGTTGAGCGTGGGGCTGAGATGGTTGTCGGGCTGCTGGCGATTCTCAAGGCAGGCGGCGGTTATGTACCGTTGGACCCGGCTTATCCGGCGGAGCGGATTGCCTATATGTTGCAGGACAGCGCTCCGGCGGCGGTCCTGGCCCAAACCTCTACCCGGAATCTGTTAGCGGGCGTTTCGGTGCCCGTGATCAATCTCGACCAGGACACCTGGCAGGATGAGTCCGCCCAGAATCCGCAGGTGCCGGGGCTGACTTCGGCGCATCTGGCCTATCTGATCTACACCTCGGGTTCGACCGGTCTGCCCAAGGGCGTGATGATCGAACACCGCAATACCGTCAACTTCCTGACCTGGGCCCACAAGGCTTTCGACGGTTCGGCGTTGAACAAGACATTGTTCTCCACCTCGCTGAACTTCGACCTGGCGGTCTATGAGTGCTTCGCCCCTCTGACCTCGGGCGGCAGCATCGACGTAGTGAAAAACGTCCTGGAACTGCAACACGGCGAACATGATATTGGTTTGATCAACACCGTTCCATCCGCGCTCAAGGCCCTGCTGGAAGTGGGCGGCGTGCCGAAATCGGTGCACACGGTCAACGTGGCGGGCGAAGCCCTTAAACGCAGCCTGGTGGAATCGCTGTTCGAGAAGACCGGCGTCCAACGCCTGTGCAACCTCTATGGCCCTTCGGAAACCACCACCTACTCAAGCTGGGTGGCGATGGATCGCGAAGACGGCTTTGCCCCGCATATCGGCAAACCGGTGGGCAACACCCGGTTCTACCTGCTGGACGAGCAGCAACAGCCCGTTCCGCTGGGTGTTCCGGGTGAAATCTACATCGGCGGCGCCGGCGTGGCCCGGGGTTACCTGAACCGTGATGACCTGACTGCCGAACGCTTTCTCCAGGACCCGTTCGCCATCACGCCAAATGCCCGGATGTACCGCACCGGCGACCTGGGTCGTTACCTGGCGGACGGCAATATCGAATACCTGGGCCGTAACGACGACCAGGTGAAGATCCGTGGTTTCCGTATCGAACTGGGCGAGATCGAAGCGTGCCTGGCCAAACACCCCGAGGTTCAGGAGTCGGTGGTGATGGCCCGTGAAGATGTGCCGGGTGAAACCCGCCTGGTGGCGTATTTCACCCTGGCCAACGTCGGTGTGGTGCCGGACAGCGGCACCCTGCGGGCTTATCTGCAAGGACTGCTGCCGGACTATATGCTGCCGGCGGCCTATATGCAGCTCGACGCCTTGCCGCTGACTCCCAACGGCAAGCTCGACCGCAAGGCACTGCCGGTGCCGGACAGCAGCGCCTACGCCTCGCGTGTCTACGAAGCCCCGGTGGGTGAAGTGGAAGTCCGGTTGGCGGCACTCTGGGCCGATTTGCTCAAGGTCGAACGGGTGGGGCGCCACGACCACTTCTTCGAACTGGGCGGCCACTCGTTGCTGGCGGTGAGCCTGATCGAGCGGATGCGCCAGGCCAATCTGGAAGCCGATGTGCGGGTGCTCTTCGGCCAGCCGACGCTGATCCAGGTGGCTGCCTCGGTGGGCACTATTCAACGGCTGGAGGTACCGCAGACGAAGATTCCGATGCTCAATCGCAAACGCCGTATCTGAAGCCCCGGCACGGCCCGCCCGATTCGCAATCGGTCGGGCCGTCGCCCCTTTCTTTTCTCCCTCCTGTGCAACCCCCGGCAGGGCGTGCTTTCAGCACGCCTTGTCCCGGCTTCCCATGACAGACAGTCGCCCGTGGATGCTCTAATTTTTGAGGCCTGTGGGGAGCATGGCGAATGGGATGTTTCGCTGGTGTCAGTGGACCGCAGCCCTTTGTTGCTGCGGACCCGATCACGCCTGCGCCCGGACTCCCGTGTTGTCTTCGAGCTTCGAAGCCCCTCCGATCTTTTATCGCGCGAAACGCTGTCTCCGACACCGAGCCTTTGGGCTGTCACCCTCTCCGAAATGATAAACAGCAGGTTATTCGATGCACTTCAGCGAATTGATGGCAGTTCTTTCCACGCACGCGATCCGTCTTCAACAGGAAGAAGACGATCTGGTGATTCTCGGTGACGATGAGGGCCTTGACAGCGCCGTGCTCGACAGTCTCGGCGTGCATAAGGCGGAACTGCTCAAGCTGGTGGCTCGAAACGGCGGGGACTGGTTGAGCCCGGCCTTCCGGATTACCGCGGACATGCTGCCGCTGGCCGACCTCAGCCAGGAGGCGATCGACCGTATCGTCGACGCGGTGCCCGGTGGTGCCGGCAATGTCCAGGATATCTACCCGCTGGCGCCCCTGCAGGAAGGCATTCTCTATCATCACCTGGCCGCCGGGCAGGGTGACCCCTATGTGCTGCGGGCGCTGTTCGGCGCCGATAACCGCGAACGCCTCGACGATTTCGCCCAGGCCCTGCAAGCGGTGATCGAGCGTCACGATATCCTGCGCACCGCCATGGTCTGGGAGGGTCTCGACGAGCCGGTGCAGGTGGTGCTGCGCGACGCCACCCTGGCGGTGGAAGAGCTTGAACTGGCAGCCGCCGACGGGGATATCGAAACCCAGTTGCGCGAACGCTACGATTCCCGGCATTACCGCCTCGACCTGCGCCAGGCCCCGCTGATGCGCCTGGTCTGCGCCGAGGACCGGGCCAATGCGCGCTGGGTGGCGATCCTGTTGTTCCATCACATCGCCATCGACCATGCCGCGCTGGAGCTGGTGCAGGTCGAGATGCAGGCCTACCTGCTCGGCGAAGGCCATGCCTTGCCCGAGGCGGTGCCGTATCGCAACTATGTGGCGCAGGTCCGGCTGGGGGCCGGGGCCGATGCCCATGAAGGTTTTTTCCGCGACATGCTGGCGGACGTCGATGAGCCAACGTTGCCGTTTGGCGTGGTCGAAACCCCGGGCAGCGACCCGCTGATCGAAGAAGTTCGCGTGCCGGTCGCTGCCGCCTTGAGCCTGCGCCTGCGGGCCCAGGCCCGGCAGCTGGGGGTCAGCGCCGCGAGCCTGCATCACCTGGCGTGGGCGCGGGTGGTGGGCGCCGTTTCGGGCAAGTCCGATGTGGTCTTCGGCACCGTGCTGATGGGCCGGATGCAGGGCGGCGAGGGTGCCGATCGAGCCCTGGGCATGTTTATCAACACCTTGCCGTTGCGGGTGAAACTCGAGGGGCACGGGGTCCGTGAAGGGGTCAAGACCACCCACGCGCGCCTGACCGCCTTGCTCGGCCACGAGCACGCCTCCCTGGCCCTGGCCCAACGTTGCAGCGGCGTGGCCGCGCCGGCGCCCTTGTTCAGTTCGCTGCTCAACTACCGCCACAGCGCCGCCGAGTCGGTGGCTTCGGCCGAGACCCTGCAGGCCTGGGCCGGTTTGCACAGCCTCGGCGGTGAAGAACAGAGCACCTATCCGATCACCCTGTCGGTGGACGACCTGGGCGAAGACTTCAGCCTGGCGGTCCAGGCCCTGGCGGAGATCGGTGCGCAGCGCGTCGGCAACTATATGCTGGCGGCCCTCGGTGGGTTGGTCGAGGCTTTGGAGCAACAGCCACAGACACCCTTGCAGCACCTGGAAATCCTTCCGCCGGCCGAGCGTCAACAAGTGCTGCACGGCTTCAATGCCACGGCGCGCGACTATCCGCGGCACAGCAGCCTGCAGGCCCTGTTCGAACTGCAAGTGGCGGTGCGGCCCGACGCAGTGGCTGCCGTCCAGGATGGCCAGAGCCTGACCTACCAGCAACTCAACAGCCGGGCCAATGGCCTGGCCCGCCACCTGATCGGCCTCGGCGTACAGCCGGGCGAACGGGTGGCGTTGCTGCTGGCACGCTCCTTCGACCTGCTGGCCGGCCAACTGGCGATTATCAAGTGCGGCGCGGCCTATGTGCCGCTGGATATCAATGCGCCGGCGGAACGCCAGGCCTTCATGCTGAACGACAGCGCGGCGCGGCAGGTCCTGACCCTGAGCGGCAGCGCGGTGCCCGAAGGTATCCAGCGGGTCGATCTGGACACCCTGGAACTGGACGCCGATGTACCGAACCCGACACTGGCCGGGTCCTCCGAGTCGGTGGCCTATATCATGTACACCTCCGGCTCCACCGGCACGCCCAAAGGGGTACTGGTGCCGCACCGGGCCGTCAGCCGCCTGGTGGTCAACAACGGTTATGCCGATTTCAACGCTGATGACCGCGTAGCCTTCGCTTCCAACCCGTCCTTTGATGCCAGCACCCTGGACGTCTGGGCACCACTGCTCAATGGCGGTTGCGTGGTTGTGGTGGAGCAGTCGGTGTTGCTGTCCCTGGACGAGTTCCGCGCGCTGTTGCTGGCACGGTCGGTCAGCGTGCTGTGGATGACCGCCGGCCTGTTCCATCAATATGCCGACGGCCTGATGGAAGCCTTTGGCCGCTTGCGCTACCTGATCGTCGGCGGCGACGTGCTGGACCCGGCGGTGATCGCCCGGGTATTGGAAGAGGGCGCGCCGCGACATCTGCTCAACGGCTACGGTCCGACCGAAGCCACCACCTTCTCAACGACCTACGAAATTACCTCGGTGGGCAACGGTGGTATCCCCATCGGCCGGCCGATCGGCAACAGCCAGGTCTACGTCCTCGATGCCCTGCGCCAACCGGTGGCTGTGGGTGTGGCCGGCGAGCTGTATATCGGCGGGGAGGGCGTAGCCAAGGGTTATCTGAATCGCCCGGAACTGACCGTCACGCAGTTCATCGCCGACCCGTTCAACACTGAGGCCGGAGCACTGCTGTACCGCACCGGCGACCTGGCGCGCTGGACCGCGGACGGGGTTGTCGAGTACCTGGGGCGTAACGACGACCAGGTGAAAATTCGTGGTTTCCGTATCGAACTGGGCGAGATCGAAGCACGCCTGGCCGATTGCCCGGGCGTCAAGGAAGCCGTGGTGCTGGCCCGTCAGGATGAGCCCGGACATAAACGTCTGGTGGCCTACCTGATTGCCGAGGCCGACAGCACCTTGTCGGTGCCGGAGCTGCGTCGCGAGCTGGCGGCGTCCCTGGCCGAATATATGGTACCCAGTGCCTTTGTCGTCCTCGAGTCGTTCCCGCTGACCGCCAACGGCAAGCTGGATCGCCGGGCCTTGCCGGCACCGGACGCCGACGCCTATGCCAGTCGCGAGTTCCAGGCCCCCGAGGGCGAGCTGGAAATCACCCTGGCGCGGCTTTGGTCCGAGTTGCTGAAAGTCGAACGGGTCGGACGCCATGACCACTTCTTCGAACTCGGTGGGCACTCGCTGCTGGCGGTGAGCCTGATCGAGCGCATGCGTCAATTGGGCCTGAGTGCCGACGTGCGCGTGCTGTTCAGCCAGCCGACCCTGGCGGCGCTGGCCGCCGCTGTCGGTGGTGGTCGCGAAATCAGCGTACCGGCCAACCTGATTGTTGACGGTTGCCAGCGGATCACCCCGGACCTGCTGCCGCTGGCCAACCTGACCCAGGCACAGATCGACCAGGTGGTGGCGACGGTGCCGGGCGGGACTGCCAATGTGCAGGATATCTACCCGCTGGCGCCGTTGCAGGAGGGGATTCTCTATCACCACTTGGCCGCCCGGGCCGGCGACCCCTACGTGTTGCAGACCCAGTTTGCCTTTGACAACCACGAGCGTCTGGGCGCCTTTGTCCAGGCCTTGCAGATGGTGATCGACCGCCATGACATCCTGCGTACCGGGGTGGTCTGGGAGGGCCTGGATTCACCTGTGCAGGTGGTCTGGCGCCAGGCGCGCCTGCACCTTGACGCGCTTGAACTCGACCCTGCCGCCGGCGATATCGGTGCGCAACTGCACAGCCGCTTCGATCCGCGTCACTACCGCCTGGACGTGAGCGAGGCACCGCTGATGCGTCTGGCCTATGCCGAAGATCCGCTCAACCAGCGGATCACCGCGATGCTGCTGTTCCACCATATGGCCCTGGACCATATGGCGATGGAAGTGGTGCAGCATGAAATGCAGGCTTGGCTGCTCGGTGAGACCGAGGCCTTGTCGGCGCCGGTGCCATATCGCAACTATGTGGCCCAGGCGCGCCTGGGTGTCAGCCCGGCCGATCACGAAGCGTTTTTCCGCGACATGCTCGGCGAAGTGGAAGAACCGACCCTGCCGTTCGGTTTGCAGGATGTACAGGGCGATGGCAGCGATATCGAGGAAGCGGTCCAGGCGCTGGATGCGCAGTTGGACCAGCGCCTGCGGGCTCAGGCCCGGCAGTTGGGGGTGAGTGTCGCCAGCCTGGTGCACCTGGCCTGGGCCCAGGTACTGGGCAAGGTGTCGGGGCGCCGGGATGTGGTGTTCGGCACTGTGTTGATGGGCCGGATGCAGGGCGGCGAGGGTGCCGACCGGGCACTGGGGATGTTTATCAATACCTTGCCGCTACGGGTTGCCGTGGGCGGGCAGGGTGTACGCGCCGGGGTCAAGGCGACCCACGCGCGGTTGACCGCGTTGCTGGGCCACGAACACGCGTCCCTGGCATTGGCCCAACGTTGCAGCGGCGTGGCCGCGCCGACGCCATTGTTCAGCGCCTTGCTCAACTACCGGCATAGCGCCGTCGGCAGTGTTTCCGAGCGGGCCGTGCAGGCCTGGCACGGTATCCATGCCCTCAGTGGCGAAGAGCGTACCAACTACCCGTTGACCTTGAACGTCGACGACCTGGGCGACGGTTTCAACCTGACCGCCCTGGTGGCCTCGTCGATCGGTGCGCAGCGGGTTTGCGGCTATATGCACACGACGCTGGAGCATTTGGTGGAGGCTCTGGAGCAGACGCCGCAAGCGTCGTTGCAAGGCCTGTCGATCCTGCCGGCCAGCGAGCGTGAGCAGTTGCTGGTGGGATTCAACGACACGGCACTGGAGTATCCGCAGGCGCAGACCGTTCATGGGTTGTTTGAAGCGCAGGTGGAGCGCACGCCGCAGGCCCTGGCGGTGGTGCATGGCGAGCGTCGTCTGAGCTATCGCGAGCTTAACGAGCAAGCCAACCGTCTGGCGCACACCCTGCGTAAACAGGGCGTGCAGCCGGATTCGCGGGTGGGGATCTGCGTTGAACGTGGTGCCGAGATGGTCGTCGGCCTGCTGGCGATTCTCAAGGCGGGTGGCGGTTATGTGCCGCTGGACCCGGCCTACCCGGCGGAGCGGATTGCCTACATGTTGCAGGACAGCGCTCCGGCGGCGGTCTTGGCACAGGCAGCTACCCAAGATCTCTTGGCGGGTGTTTCGGTGCCCGTGATCAATCTCGACCAGGACACCTGGCAGGACGAATCCGTCCAGAATCCGCAGGTGCCGGGGCTGACTTCGGCGCATCTGGCCTATCTGATCTACACCTCGGGTTCGACCGGCCTGCCTAAAGGCGTGATGATCGAACACCGCAATACCGTGAACTTCCTGACCTGGGCCCACGCCGCTTTCAATGCGGGCGCAACCTCTGTGGGAGCCGGCTTGCCGGCGATGACGGCGGTGAATCCAACATCGCCATCGCGAGCAAGCTCGCTCCTACAGGGATCGGGTTCGGCGTTGGATAAGACGTTGTTCTCGACCTCGCTGAACTTCGACCTGGCGGTCTATGAGTGCTTCGCGCCCTTGACCTCCGGCGGCAGCATCGAGGTGGTGAAAAACGTCCTGGAACTGCAACACGGCGAACACGATATCGGCCTGATCAACACCGTACCGTCGGCCCTCAAGGCCTTGCTGGAAGTGGATGGCTTGCCGGAGTCGGTGCACACGGTCAACGTTGCCGGTGAGGCGCTGAAGCGCGGCCTGGTTGAATCCCTGTTCGAAAAAACTGGCGTCCAACGTCTTTGCAACCTCTACGGCCCGTCGGAAACCACCACCTACTCAAGCTGGGTGTCGATGGACCGCGAAGACGGTTTCGCCCCGCATATCGGCAAACCGGTCGGCAACACCCAGTTCTTCTTGCTGGATGAACAGCAACAACCGGTCCCATTGGGCGTACCGGGTGAAATCTACATCGGCGGCGCCGGTGTGGCGCGGGGTTACCTGAACCGCGACGACCTCACCGCCGAACGCTTCCTCCAGGACCCGTTCGCAAGCACGCCGAATGCCCGCATGTACCGCACCGGCGACCTGGGTCGCTACCTGGCGGACGGCAATATCGAATACCTCGGCCGTAACGACGACCAGGTGAAAATCCGCGGCTTCCGTATTGAACTGGGCGAGATCGACGCCCGTCTGGCCAAACACCCGGCGGTCCATGACGCGGTGGTCACCGCTCGTGAAGACATCCCGGGCGATAAACGCCTGGTGGCTTATTACACCCTGGCCACCGGGTACACCTCGGTGGAGATCGACAGCCTGCGTCAGCATCTGCGGGAGAAGCTGCCGGAGTACATGGTCCCGGGTATCTACGTTGTTCTGGAGAAGCTGCCGTTGACCCCCAACGGCAAGCTGGACCGCAAGGCCTTGCCGGCCCCGGACAGCGATGCGTTGGTCCGTCGTGGCTACGAAGCCCCTCAAGGCGAAACCGAAATCGCCTTGGCGCAGATCTGGGCCGACTTGCTCAAGGTCGAGCAGGTGGGGCGTCACGATCACTTCTTCGAACTGGGCGGCCACTCGTTGCTGGCGGTCAGCCTGATCGGGCGCATGCGCCAAGCGGGTCTGAGCGCCGATGTCCAGGTGCTGTTCGGCCAGCCGACCCTGGCCGCACTGGCCGCCGCCGTGGGCGGGGGCCGTGAAATCAGCGTGCCGGCCAACCTGATTGGCGAAGGGTGCGAGCGTATCACCCCGGATATGCTGCCGCTGGCCAATCTCGACCAGGCCGCTATCGACCGTATTGTCGCCAGCGTGCCGGGTGGCGTGGCGAACGTGCAGGATATCTATCCGCTGGCGCCGTTGCAGGAAGGCATTCTCTACCACCATCTGTCAGCCGTGGACGGCGACCCCTATGTCCTGCACATGATGTTCACGGTGCAGGAGCGTCAGCGGCTGGACGATTTTGCCCAGGCGCTGCAACAGGTCATCGACCGCCATGACACCCTGCGCACCTCTGTGCTCTGGGAAGGCCTGGACGAGCCGGTCCAGGTGGTCTGGCGCCAGGCTCGGTTGCAATGCGAAGCCGTGGAGCTGGACTCTGGGGCCGGTGACGCCGCCGGCCAGCTCAAGGAGCGTTTCGACAGCCGTCATTCGCGCCTGGACGTCACCCTTGCGCCGCTGATGCAACTGGTGTTTGCCCGGGATGAAGCCCGGCAGCGCTGGGTGGCGATGTTGCGCTTCCATCATATGGCCCTGGACCATACGACCCTGGAAGTGGTCCGCCATGAAATCCAGGCGTATCTGCTGGGGCAGGCCGAGCAGCTCGGCAGCCCGGTGCCGTATCGCAACTATGTGGCCCAGGCGCGCCTGGGCCTGAGCCGCGAGGAACACGAGGTGTTCTTCCGCGACATGCTGGGGGATGTCGACGAACCGACGCTACCGTTCGGCCTGCGCGAAGTGCAGGGCGAAGGCCAGCAGATCGAGGAAGCCTCGCAGGTCCTGGCGTCGAGCTTGAGCCTGCGCCTGAGGACCCGTGCCCGGCAGTTGGGGGTGAGTGCCGCCAGCCTGCACCACCTGGCCTGGGCGCGGGTGATGGGGGCGCTGTCGGGCAAGTCGGACGTGGTCTTCGGCACCGTGTTGATGGGCCGGATGCAGGGCGGCGAAGGTTCCGAGCGGGCGCTGGGGATGTTTATCAACACCTTGCCGTTGCGGGTTGCCGTGGGTGAGGAGGGCGTACGCGCCGGGGTCAAGGCGACCCACGCGCGGCTGACCGCGCTGCTCGGCCATGAATATGCGTCACTGGCCCTGGCCCAGCGTTGCAGCGGCGTGGCCGCACCGACACCACTGTTCAGCGGCCTGCTCAACTACCGGCACAGTGCCTCGGAGCAGGTTACCGAACAGGCCGTGCAGGCCTGGCAAGGCATCGAGATCCTCGGCAGCGAGGAGCGCAGCAACTACCCGCTGACCCTGTCGGTGGATGACCTGGGTGAAGACTTCGCCCTGAGTGTCCTGGCTCCGGAGGCGATCGGCGCGCAACGGATCTGCGACTACATGCACACGGCCCTGGTCAATCTGGCCGACGCCCTGGAGCAGGCGCCGCTGACGCCGCTGTCCGCGCTGTCGGTCGTCCCGGCCGCCGAACGCCAACTGCTGCTGGAAGACTTCAACCGCAGCACCGCGCCTTATCCCGCCGGCCTGACCATTGCCCGGCAGTTCGAAGCCCAGGTTCTCGCGACTCCCGACGCCCTCGCGGTGGTCCATGAAGGCCAGGGCCTGAGCTATGTCGAGCTGAATCGCCAGGCCAACCAGCTGGCCCATCATCTGCGCGGCCTTGGCGTACAGCCTGATGACCGCGTCGCCATCAGTGCGGGGCGCAGCCTCGAGATGCTGGTCGGCCTGGTGGCGATCCTCAAGTCCGGCGCCGGTTATGTGCCGATCGATCCGTCGCACCCGGCGGAACGCCTGGCCTACCTGCTGCGCGACAGCGCCCCACGGGTGCTGCTGACCCAGGCCGAGCTGCTTGAACGCCTGCCGGTGCAGGACGTGCCAGTGCTGCTGCTCGACGCCGAATCCCGCCACGCCGCGGGTGTCGACGCGCAACCGCGGAGCAACCCGGATATCGCCACACCGTCCAGCCTGGCTTATGTGATCTACACCTCGGGCTCCACCGGTGAGCCGAAGGGCGTGATGGTCGAGCACCGTCAACTGTCCAATCTGGTGAGCTGGCACTGCCAGGCGTTCGCCCTGGAAGCAGGCAGCCAGACCTCCAGTGTCGCCGGCTTCGGCTTCGACGCGATGGCCTGGGAAGTCTGGCCGGCGCTGTGTGTCGGCGCTACCTTGCACCTGCCGCCGGCTTCTGCCGGCAGTGAAGATGTCGACGGCCTGCTGGCCTGGTGGCTGGCGCAGCCCCTGGACGTCAGCTTCCTGCCGACGCCGATTGCCGAATATGCCTTCAGCCAGTCGTTGCAGCACCCGACCCTGCGCACCCTGCTGATCGGCGGCGACCGCCTGCGGCAGTTCCCCCAGGGCCAGCGCTTCGCCCTGATCAACAACTATGGCCCGACCGAAACCACGGTGGTGGCGACTTCCGGGTTGATCGACGAACACGCCGCGACGCTGCATATCGGCAAACCGGTGGCCAATACCCGGGTCTATCTACTCGACGAACAACTGCGTCCGGTACCGCTGGGCGTGCCCGGTGAACTCTATATCGGTGGCGCGAGCGTGGCCCGTGGTTACCTGAACCGCGCGGCACTGACCGCCGAACGCTTCCTCAAGGACCCGTTCAGCAGCGAACCCGAGGCGCGGATGTACAAGACCGGCGACCTGGCGCGCTGGCTGGTCGACGGCAATCTCGACTACCTGGGGCGTAACGACGACCAGGTGAAGATCCGTGGCCTGCGTATCGAACTGGGGGAAATCGAAACCCGCCTGGCCAGCCACCCTGAGATCCAGGAGGCTGTGGTTCTGGCCCGCGAAGACCACCCCGGCGACAAGCGTCTGGTGGCCTATTACAGCTCGGCTGACGCCACGCTGGAAATCGAAACCCTGCGCGCCTACCTGCAAACGCAACTGCCGGACTACATGGTGCCGTCGGCCTATGTCGCCCTGGACAGTTTTCCGCTGACCGCCAACGGCAAGATCGACCGTCGGGCACTGCCGGCGCCGGATCTGACGGCCCTGGTCAGCCGTGGCTACGAAGCGCCCCAGGGCGATATCGAAATCACCCTGGCGCGGCTCTGGGCCGATGTGCTCAAGGTCGAGCGCGTCGGTCGGCATGACCATTTCTTCGAGCTCGGCGGCCACTCGCTGCTGGCGGTCAACCTGATCGGGCGCATGCGCCAGGTCGGCCTGGCGGCGGATGTCCGCGTGCTTTTCGGCCAACCGACCCTGGCCTCCCTGGCGGCGTCGGTGGGCGCGGTCAGCGACCTGGCGGTTCCGGCCAACGGGATTGCCGCGGACTGCCGGCGCATCACCCCCGACATGCTGCCGCTGATCAGCCTGGACCAGGCCACCCTCGACCGCGTCGTGGCCACGGTGCCCGGTGGTGCGGCGAACGTGCAGGATATCTACCCGCTGGCACCGTTGCAGGAAGGCATTCTCTACCACCACCTGAGCGCCGAGCAGGGCGACCCCTATGTGCTGCAATCGCAGTTCGCCTTTGACAGCCGCGCCCGCCTGAACGATTTCGCCCAGGCGCTGCAAGCGGTTATCGACCGGCATGACATCCTGCGCACCTCCATGCACTGGGAAAGCCTCGACGAGCCGTTGCAGGTGGTCTGGCGCCATGCCGAGTTGAGCATCGAGGAGGTCCATCTGGATCCCCGTGTCGGCGATATCGCCGAGCAGTTGCAGGGGCTTTTCGACCCGCGCCAGGTACGCCTGGATGTCCGCCAGGCACCGATGCTGCGCCTGGTCTTCGCCCTGGATACGGCCAACCAGCGCTGGCTGGCGACCTTGCTGTTCCACCATATGGTCCTCGACCACACCGCGCTGGACCAGGTGAAGCAGGAAATGCAGGCCTGGCTGCTGGGCCAGACCGATCAACTGGGCGTCTCCGTGCCCTATCGCAACTATGTCGCCCAGGCTCGCCTGGGGGTCAGCGAGCAGGCCCACGAGGCGTTCTTCAAGGACATGCTTGGCGATATCGACGGGCCGACGCTGCCGTTCGGCCTGCAGGATGTGCAGGGCGATGGCCATGCCATCGAACAGGCCCATCTGGCCCTGGACGCCGGTTTGAGCCAGCGCCTGCGGGTCCAGGCCCGTCAGTTCGGGGTCAGTGCCGCGAGCCTGGTACACCTGGCGTTTGCCCAGGTCCTGGGTCGGGTCAGCGGGCGTGAGCAGGTGGTGTTCGGCACCGTGCTGTTCGGCCGGATGCAGGCCGGCGAGGGCGCCGAACGGGCCCTGGGGATGTTTATCAATACCTTGCCGCTGCGGGTTGACCTGGGTGAGCGGGAAGTCCGTGAAGGGGTCAAGGCGACCCATGCGCGGCTGACCGCCTTGCTCGGGCATGAGCACGCCTCCCTGGCCCTGGCCCAGCGTTGCAGCGGCGTGGTTGCACCGGCCCCGTTGTTCAGCGCATTGCTCAACTACCGCCACAGCAGCACGGGGGTGACCGAGCAAGGCCAGAGCGCCTGGCAAGGCATGCAGGCCCTGGCGGGCGAAGAGCGGACCAACTATCCGTTGACCGTCAACGTCGACGATCTGGGCGACGGTTTCTACTTCACCACGCTGGTGGCCGCGGCCATCGGCGCGCAACGTGTTTGCGGTTATTTGCAGACGGCCTTGGACGGGTTGGTCCAGGCCCTGGAGCAGGCGCCACAGACGCCATTGCACGCAGTGTCGATATTGCCGTCGGCCGAGCGTGAGCAGTTGCTCGAAGACTGGAATCAGTCCGGCCAGGACTATGCCGCCGAGGCATTGATTCATCGGCAGTTCGAAGCCCGTGCCGAAGAACGGCCGGAGGCCGTGGCGCTGGTGTACCAGGATGAAAGCCTGAGCTACGGCGAACTCAACGCCCGCGCCAACCAGGTTGCCCATCGCCTGCTGGCCCTGGGCGTGCGGCCGAATGATCGGGTGGCGATCTGCGTCGAACGTGGCCCGGCGATGATTATCGGCTTGCTCGGGATCCTCAAGTCCGGCGCCGGTTATGTGCCGCTGGACCCGGCCTATCCCCGCGAACGCCTGGCCTACACCCTTGGCGACAGCGCCCCGGTGGCGTTGCTTAGCCAACACTCGGTGCAGGAAGCCTTGCCGACGGTACAGGTGCCCGTTATCAATCTCGACGATGCGGATCTGCAGGACGAATCCGTGCGCAATCCGCAGGTGCCAGGGCTGACGGCCGCGCATCTGGCTTATGTGATCTACACCTCCGGTTCCACCGGCCTGCCCAAGGGAGTGATGGTAGAACATCGCAACGTTGCGCGGCTGTTCTCGGCCACCGAAGAATGGTTCGGCTTCAATGAGCAGGATGTCTGGGCACTGTTCCACTCATTCGCCTTCGACTTCTCGGTCTGGGAAATCTGGGGCGCGCTGCTGCATGGCGGCCGTTTGCTGATCGTGCCGCAACTGGTCAGTCGTTCGCCTGAAGATTGCTACGCGCTACTGTGCAGCGCTGGAGTCACGGTACTCAACCAGACCCCGAGCGCCTTCCGCCAACTGATCGCTGCCCAGGGTGAAAACGGCCGGCCACACTCGTTGCGCCAGGTGATTTTCGGCGGCGAGGCGCTGGATACGGCACTGCTCAAGCCCTGGTACGCCCGGGACCTGAACGCCGCTACACAGCTGGTGAACATGTACGGCATCACCGAAACCACGGTGCACGTGACCTATTACCCGTTGCAGGCCGAAGACGCCCAGCGCCTGGGCGCCAGCCCGATCGGCAAGCGCATTCCCGACTTGCAGCTGTATGTCCTCGATGACCGTCGCGAGCCAGTACCGGTGGGCGTGGTCGGCGAGCTGTATGTCGGTGGCGCCGGGGTTGCCCGGGGCTACCTGAACCGTGCCGAACTGAGTGCCGAGCGTTTCCTCGACAACCCGTTCAGCCGCGAGGCGAATGCGCGCATGTACCGCACCGGTGACCTGGGTCGCTGGCTGGCCGACGGCAGCCTGGAATACCTCGGTCGTAACGACGAGCAGGTGAAGATTCGCGGTTTCCGCATCGAACTGGGCGAGATCGAAGCGCAGCTTGGTGCCTGCGAGGGCGTGCGGGATGCGCTGGTGCTGGTGCGCGAAGACGAACCCGGCGACAAACGCCTGGTGGCTTATGTCATCGGCGCTGCGGGGGTTGAGCTGGACGCCGCGCAACTGCGCGAGCAACTGCGCCAGTCCCTGGCCGAATACATGCTGCCAAGCGCCTTTGTCAGCCTGGAAAGCTTCCCGCTGACCGCCAACGGCAAACTCGACCGCAAGGCCCTGCCGGCCCCGGATCGCTCGGCGGTGGCCAGCCGTGGCTACGAGGCCCCTGAAGGTGACACCGAGATCGCCATTGCGCGGATCTGGCAGGAGCTGTTGCAACTGGATCAGGTCGGTCGCCATGACCATTTCTTCGAACTGGGCGGCCACTCGCTGCTGGCGGTGAAACTGATCGAGCGCATGCGCCAGGTCAACCTCAGTGCCGATGTCCGTGTGCTGTTCGGCCAGCCGACCCTGTCCGCCCTGGCGGCCGCGGTGGGTGGCAAGCACGAGGTCGAAGTCCCGGCCAACCTCATCCCCGAAGGTTGTGAACACATCACCCCGGACATGCTGCCGCTGGTGTCCCTGAGCCAGGACGATATCGACCGCGTGGTCGCCGGCGTGCCCGGTGGCCTGGCCAATGTGCAGGATATCTACGCCCTGGCGCCGTTGCAGGAGGGGATTCTGTATCACCACCTGGCCGCGGCCCAAGGTGACCCGTACCTGCAATATGCGATGTTCGCCTTCGACAGTCTCGAACGCCTGCACAGTTTCGCCCAGGCCCTGCAAGGCGTGGTGGCGCGACACGATATCCTGCGGACCTCGGTATTCTGGGAAAGCCTCGATGCGCCGGTGCAAGTGGTCTGGCGCGAAGCGACCCTGGGTCTTGAACAGCTTGAGCTGGACCCGGCGAACGGTGAAGTGGTCGAACAACTGCGTGAACGCCTCGATCCACGCCATACCCGCCTGGATATTCGCCAGGCGCCGATGATGCGCATCGGTTATGCCCAGGACCCGGCGAATAACCGCTGGGTCGGCATGCTGCTGTTCCATCACCTGGTGGACGACGCCACCTCGCTGCGCATTCTCTGCGGCGAAATCGAGGCGCATATGCTCGACCGCCAGGCCGAGCTGCCGCCGTCCGTGCCGTATCGCAACTACGTGGCCCAGGCCTGGCTGGGTGTCAGCCGCGAGGAACACGAAGACTTCTTCCGCGACATGCTCGGCGATATCGAGGAACCGACGCTGCCGTTCGGCCTGCAGGATGTGCAGGGTGACGGTCATGCGATCGAGGAAGTGCGGCAACGTGTGGACGACGACCTGAGCCGTCGCCTGCGCTTGCAGGCCCGTCAGCTCGGGGTCAGTGCCGCGAGCCTCTATCACCTGGCCTGGGGTCGTGTACTGGGCGTGGTGTCGGACAAGGACGATGTGGTCTTCGGCACCGTCTTGCTCGGTCGCCTGCAAGGCGGCGCCGGGGCCGATCGGGCCCTGGGCATGTTCATCAATACCTTGCCGCTGCGGGTGGCCCTGGGAGAGCAGGGCGTGCGCAGTGGTCTGAAGGCCACCCATACCCGACTCAGCGGGCTGCTGGCCCATGAACACGCGTCGCTGGTACTGGCGCAACGCTGCAGCGGCGTGTCCGCTTCGACGCCGCTGTTCAGTTCATTGCTCAACTATCGGCAGATCGGCGATACCAACGTGACCGACCAGGCGTTGGCCGCCTGGGAAGGTATCCAGGCGCTGGACGGCGAAGAACGCACCAACTACCCGCTGACCTTGTCGGTGGACGATCTGGGTGAAGGTTTCAATCTGACCGTCATGGCCGAAGGGCAGATCGGTGCCGAGCGGGTCTGCGGCTATATGCACTGCGCCCTGGAAAACCTGGTGCAGGCCCTGGAGCAGGCGCCGGACACGGCCCTGGGCGCGATCAATATCCTGCCGCCGGGCGAACGCCAGCAATTGCTGGAAAGCTGGAACACTCCTCATGCGCTGTATTCCGATGACGCCTTGATCCACCGCACCTTCGAAGCCTGGGTGGTGGCGCAACCGGAAGCCGTGGCCCTGCAGTATGAAGGGCGCACGCTGACCTACGCTGAGCTGAACGCCCGCGCCAACCAGGTCGCCCATCATTTGCTGACCCTGGGCGTGCGTCCGGATGACCGGGTGGCGATCTGTGTCGAACGCGGCCTGGAGATGATTGTCGGGCTGTTGGGTATCCTCAAGGCGGGTGCCGGCTACGTGCCGATCGACCCGGCCTATCCGGCCGAGCGTATCGCCTACCAGTTGCAGGACAGTGCTCCCGTGGCGGTATTGGCCGATGCCGCCGGCCTGGCGCTGCTGGGCACCTTCGACGGCCCACGGGTCGATCTGCGCAGCCCGGCGCTGCAGGCCCAGTCGAGCAGCAATCCACGGGTCAGCGGGCTCAGCCCGCATCACCTGGCCTATGTGATCTACACCTCCGGTTCCACCGGCCTGCCCAAGGGCGTGATGGTCGAGCACCGCAACGTCGCGCGGCTGTTCTCGGCGACCCAGAGCTGGTTCGAGTTCAATGAGCAGGATGTCTGGGCCTTGTTCCACTCGTTCGCCTTCGACTTCTCGGTCTGGGAAATCTGGGGCGCGCTGCTGCACGGCGGGCGTTTGCTGGTGGTGCCACAACTGGTCAGCCGTTCACCAGAAGACTGCTACGCACTGCTGTGCAACGCCGGGGTAACGGTGCTCAACCAGACCCCGAGCGCCTTCCGCCAGTTGCTCAACGCCCAGGGCGAGAGCGATCTGCGCCATTCCCTGCGCCAGGTGATTTTCGGTGGCGAAGCCCTGGAGACCGGGATGCTCAAGCCGTGGTACGCCCGGGTGGCCAACGCCGGCACCCAATTGGTGAACATGTACGGCATCACCGAAACCACGGTGCATGTGACCTACTGCCCATTGGTGGCGGCGGATGCGCAGCGGGCGGGCGTCAGCCCTATCGGCGTACGGATTCCCGATTTGCAATTGTATGTGCTCGACAGCCGTCGCGAGCCGGTGCCGGTAGGCGTGGTCGGCGAGCTGTATGTCGGCGGTGCCGGGGTGGCCCGGGGTTATCTGAACCGTGCTGAACTGACCGCCGAGCGTTTCCTGGCGAACCCGTTCAGCAAGGAGCCCCTGGCGCGCTTGTACAAGACCGGCGACCTGGGTCGCTGGATGGCCGATGGCAGCCTCGATTACCTGGGCCGCAATGACGACCAGGTGAAGATCCGTGGTTTCCGTATCGAACTGGGTGAAATCGAAGCGGCGCTGGCTGCTTGCGAAGGCGTCCGCGAGGCGGTGGTTCTGGCCCGTGAAGACGAGCTGGGGGATAAACGCCTGGTGGCCTATGTGATCGCTGCGCCGGGCCAGGAGGTGGTTGCCGCCGAGTTGCGTGGGCAGCTGTTGCTGTCCCTGGCGGACTATATGGTGCCAAGTGCCTTCGTAGCCCTGGAAGCCTTTCCGCTGACCACCAACGGCAAGCTGAATCGCAAGGCCTTGCCGGCACCGGATGCGCAAGCCCTGGTGCGCCGTGACTACGCGGCGCCTGAAGGTGCAGTGGAAATCGCCATCGCGCAGATCTGGCAATCCTTGCTGCAACTGGAGCAGGTCGGTCGCCATGACCACTTCTTTGAACTGGGCGGGCATTCGCTGCTGGCGGTGAAACTGATCGAGCGCATGCGCCAGGTCGGCTTGGCCGCCGATGTGCGGGTGCTGTTCAGCCAGCCGACCCTGGCGGCCCTGGCCGCGGCGGTGGGCGGGCATCAGGAGGTGCGGATACCGGACAACCTGATTGCTCCGGGCTGTGAGCGTATTACCCCGGACATGCTGCCCCTGGCCGATCTGGACCAGGCGGCCATCGATCGCATTGTCGCCAGCGTTCCGGGCGGTGTGGCCAATGTGCAGGATATCTACGCCCTGGCGCCGTTGCAGGAAGGGATTCTTTATCACCACCTGGCAGCCCATGAGGGTGACCCCTATGTCCTGCAGGTGCTGTTCGCCTTCGACAATCGCGAGCGCCTGGGTGGTTTCGCCGAGGCCTTGCAGAGCGTGGTCGATCGCCATGACATCCTGCGTACCAGCGTGGTCTGGGAGGGATTGGACCAGCCGGTGCAGGTAGTCTGGCGCACCGCGCAACTGGGTGTGGAAGAGGTGGCGGTCGATCCGGCGGCGGGTGACGTACTGGAACAACTGCACGAGCGTTTCGACCCGCGCCATTACCGTCTGGACATTGGCCAGGCGCCGCTGATGCGCATCGCCTACGCACCGGACATGGCCAACCAGCGTTGGGTCGGGATGTTGTTGTTCCATCACATGGCCCTGGACCATACCGCGCTGGAAGTGGTGGTGCAGGAAATGCAGGCCAGCCTGCAAGGCCTGGGCGGGCAATTGCCGGCGCCGGTGCCGTACCGCAACCATGTGGCCCAGGCCCGCCTGGGCGTCAGCCAACAGGAACATGAAGGGTTTTTTCGCGAGATGCTCGGCGATATCGACGAGCCGACGCTGCCTTATGGCATCCAGGATGTACAAGGCGACGGCAGTGGTGTCGACGAAATCCGCCAGGTGCTTGACAGCGGTTTGAGCCAGCGCCTGCGCAGCAGCGCGCGGCAACTGGGGGTCAGTGCCGCGAGCCTGGTGCACCTGGCCTGGGCCCAGGTGGTGGGCCGGGTCTCGGGTCGTGAGGAAGTGGTCTTCGGCACCGTGCTGATGGGCCGCATGCAAGGCGGCGAGGGCACCGACCGGGCCCTGGGGATGTTTATCAATACCTTGCCGCTGCGCCTCAGCGTCGGCGCCCAGGGCGCACTGGCCGGGGTCAAGGCGACCCACGGGCGGCTGTCGACGCTGCTCGGGCACGAGCATGCCTCGTTGTCCCTGGCCCAGCGTTGCAGTGGCGTGCCGAGCTCGTTGCCGTTGTTCAGCACCTTGTTGAACTATCGCCACAGCACCAGCGGCGTGGCCTCGTCCGAGGCCTTGTCGGCCTGGCAGGGTATCCAGACCCTGAGCATGGAAGAGCGCACCAACTATCCGTTGTGCCTGAACGTCGATGACCTGGGCGATGACTTTATGCTTACCACCCAGGCGGTGGGGCAGATCGGCGCCAAGCGGGTCGGCGGTTATATGCAGGCTGCCCTGGCGAGCCTGGTGGAAGCACTGGAACAGCGGCCGCAGGCAGCGCTGAACAGCCTGTCGATCCTCCCGGACGATGAGCGTGAGCTGTTGCTGGTGGGCTTCAACGATACTGCGCTGGATTATCCGCAGGCGCAGACCGTGCATGGGTTGTTCGAGGCGCAGGTGGCGCGTACGCCGGATGCCTTGGCGGTGGTCCATGGCGAGCAGCGCCTGAGCTATCGCGAGCTTAATGAGCAAGCCAACCGCCTGGCCCATGCCCTGCGTAAACAGGGGGTGCAGCCGGATTCACGGGTAGGCATTTGCGTTGAACGTGGGGCGGAGATGGTTGTCGGCTTGCTGGCGATCCTCAAGGCGGGCGGTGGTTATGTGCCGTTGGACCCGGCTTACCCGGTAGAGCGGATTGCCTACATGTTGCAGGACAGCGCTCCGGCTGCGGTGCTGGCGCAGTCGGCTACCCAGGAGCTGTTGGCGGGTGTTTCGGTGCCCGTGATCAATCTCGAGCAGGGCACCTGGCAGGACGAATCCGTCCAGAATCCGCAGGTGCCGGGGCTGACCTCGGCGCACCTGGCTTACCTGATCTACACCTCGGGTTCGACCGGCCTGCCTAAAGGCGTGATGATCGAACATCGCAACACCGTGAACTTCCTGACCTGGGCTCACGTCGCTTTTGACGGCTCGGCGCTGAACAAGACCTTGTTCGCCACTTCGCTGAACTTCGACCTGGCGGTCTACGAATGCTTTGCGCCCCTGACTTCGGGCGGCAGCATCGAGGTGGTGAAAAACGTCCTGGAACTGCAACAGGGCGAACACGACATTGGCCTGATCAACACCGTGCCATCGGCGCTCAAGGCGTTGCTGGAAGTCGATGGCTTGCCGGAATCGGTCCACACGGTCAACGTCGCCGGCGAAGCGCTGAAACGCAGTCTGGTGGAATCGCTGTTCGAGAAGACCGGCGTCCAACGCCTGTGCAACCTCTACGGTCCCTCGGAAACCACCACCTACTCAAGCTGGGTAGCGATGAATCGCGAAGACGGCTTCGCCCCGCATATCGGCAAACCGGTGGGCAACACCCAGTTCTACCTGCTGGATGAGCATCAGCAACCGGTCCCGTTGGATGTTCCGGGCGAGATCTATATCGGTGGTGCCGGCGTGGCCCGGGGTTACCTGAACCGCGACGACCTGACTGCCGAGCGTTTCCTCCTGGATCCGTTCAGTCAGGCCCCGGCGGCACGGATGTACCGCACCGGCGACCTCGGTCGTTACCTGGCGGATGGCAATATCGAATACCTGGGCCGTAACGACGACCAGGTGAAGATCCGTGGTTTCCGTATCGAACTGGGCGAGATCGACGCCCGTCTGGCCAAACACCCGGCCGTCCACGAAGCCGTGGTCATGGCCCGTGAAGACGTGCCGGGCGACAAGCGCCTGGTGGCCTATTACACCCTGGCCGCCGAGCACACTTCGGTGGATATCGACAGTCTGCGCCTGCACCTGCAGGAGCAGTTGCCGGAGTACATGGTCCCGGCGGCCTACGTGCAGCTCGAAGCACTGCCACTGACCCCGAACGGCAAGCTGGACCGCAAGGCCCTGCCGGCACCGGATCTGCAAGCGGTGATCAGCCGTGGCTACGAAGCCCCCGAAGGCGATATCGAAATCGCCCTGGCGCAACTCTGGCAAGAACTGCTGGGCCTGCCTCAGGTCGGTCGGCATGACCAGTTCTTTGAACTGGGTGGCCACTCATTGCTGGCGATGCGTCTGATTTCGCAGATCCGCCAGCGACTGGGGGTTGAGGTGGGCCTGGCGCAACTCTTTGCCCATCCCGAACTGATGGCCCTGGCCCAGGTGATCGCCCAGGCCGGACGCAGCACACTGCCGGAGATCGTGCCGGTGGCGCGTGACCAGGCCTGGCCGTTGTCCTTTGCCCAGCAGCGCCTGTGGTTCCTCGCGCAGATGGAAGGCGCCAGCGCGGCCTACCATATGCCCGCCGGCCTCAGTCTGCGTGGCACCCTTGACCGCGTGGCCCTGCAACGGGCGCTGGAGCGCATCGTCGCGCGCCACGAAGGCTTGCGCACCACCTTTATCCTGGGCGATGACGAACAGCCACTGCAACGGATCGCCTCGGCGGATGCCGGCTTCAGCCTGCAGTTGCACGATTTGCAGGGGCTGGCGGCGGCCGAGGAGAAACTCCAGGTCCTGGCCAGCGAGGAGGCCGTGCAAGCCTTCGATCTGGAACAGGGGCCGTTGATTCGTGGCCGTCTGATCCGTATGGCCGAGGACCACCATGTCCTGTTGCTGACCATGCACCATATCGTCTCCGATGGCTGGTCGATTGCCGTGCTGACCCGCGAGCTGGCCGCGCTCTACGAAGCGTTCAGCCAGGGCCGGGACGATCCGTTGGCGCCGTTGGCACTGCATTACCTCGACTACGCCGTCTGGCAGCGTCGCTGGCTCAGTGGCGAACTGCTGCAAAAGCAGTGCGGTTACTGGCAGCGAGCCTTGGCGCAAGCGCCGGCACTGTTGATGTTGCCGACCGATCGGGTACGTCCGGCACAGCAGGACTATGCCGGTGCCGCGCTGCCGGTGGCCTTCGACGAAAACCTGACCCGTGGCCTCAAGGCCCTCGGCCAGCGTCACGGCACCACCTTGTACATGACCGTCATGAGCGCCTGGGCGGCGCTGTTGGGCCGTCTGGCCGGGCAGGACGACGTGGTGATCGGTTCGCCGGTGGCCAACCGCATGCGCAGTGAAGTCGAAGGGCTGATCGGCCTGTTCGTCAATACCCTGGCGATCCGTGTCGACCTCAGCGAGCAGCCGACGACCGAGTCCCTGTTGGCACGGGTCAAGACCGCGACCCTGGGCGCCCAGGCGCATCAGGACCTGCCGTTCGAGCAGGTGGTTGAAGTGATCAAGCCGGTGCGCAGCCTGTCTCACAGTCCGGTTTTCCAGGCGATGTTGACCTGGCAGGACATGGGCGGTGGCGACTTCGCCCTGGGCGATCTGCAACTCGAAGGCCTGGGCGCGACCCAGACCCTGGCCAAGTTCGATATCTCGCTGGACCTGGGCGAGGCCCAAGGCCGTCTGCTCGGTTCGCTGGAATACGCCACGGCGCTGTTCGACGAAGGCACCATGGTTCGTTACCTCGGCTACTTCCAGCGCCTGCTGGAAGCCATGGTTGCCGACGACAGCCAGGTGCTGGAGCGCGTGCCGTTGCTCGATGCCAGCGAACGTGAACATTTGCTGCTGGGCCTCAATGCGACCGAAGTACCTTATCCGCAGGACAGTACGATTCATCAGCTGTTCGAAGATCAGGTCCGGGCGCAACCGGAGGCCATCGCGGTGGCGTTCCAGGCGCAGCGCCTGAGCTATGGCGAACTGAACCGCCAGGCCAACCGACTGGCTCATCATCTGATCGGTCTGGGCATTGGCCCGGACGATCGGGTGGCGATCTGTGTCGAGCGCGGTGTGGAGATGATGGTCGGCTTGTTGGGTGTGCTCAAAGCGGGTGCGGCCTATGTACCGCTGGATCCGGCTTATCCGGCCGAGCGCCTGGCCTATATGATCGAGGACAGTACGCCGTCGGCCTTGCTGACCCAGCGTGCATTGCAGAGCCATTTACCCGCACTGGCCGTGCCGCTGGTGCTGCTCGACGACGATCAGCGCCAGGGCTTCAGCGAGCGTGACGACAACCCCGTGGTGCCAGCCCTTGGCTCGCGCAACCTGGCTTACGTGATCTACACCTCCGGTTCCACCGGCAATCCCAAAGGGGTGATGATCGAACACCGTGGCCTGGTCAACTACAGCGTCGACGCCGCCCGCCTGTTCGGCCTGACTGCGACAGACACCGTGCTGCAACAGAACACCCTGAACTTCGACCTGTCGGTGGAGGAAATCTTCCCGGCACTGCTGGCCGGGGCCACCCTGGCGCCAAGCCGCGAGATCTTCGGCAGCGAGGGCTCGGAGAATCATGGTATTCGCCCGACCTTCCTGCATATGACCGCCGCTCACTGGCACACCCTGGCCGCCGAATGGCACAGCCAGCCGCAAGTTGCCGCGCAACGTCTGGAAGGCGTGCGCTTGATCAACGTCACCGGCGACGCCCTGTCGGCACAAAAGCTCAAGCTCTGGGATGAAGTCCGCCCGGCACATACCCGCTTGATCAATACCTACGGTCCGACCGAGGCAACGGTGTCCTGCACCGCCGCTTATGTCACCCACGATGCGGTGGCCGGTAGCGAAGGCAGTGGCAACGCGACCATCGGCAAGCCGATGGCCAACACCCGTATCTATCTGCTCGATGCCCATCAGCAACCGGTGCCCTACGGCGTGGCCGGTGAAATCTTTATCGGTGGCGACGGCGTGGCCCGGGGTTACCTGAACCTCGAACAGGTCAACGCCGAGCGATTCCTCGTTGATCCGTTCAGCACCAGCCCTGATGCCCGGATGTACAAAACGGGCGACCTGGCCCGCTATATGGCCGACGGTCGTATCGAGTACCTGGGCCGCAATGACTTCCAGGTCAAGGTCCGTGGCTTCCGGATCGAACTGGGGGAAATCGAGGCACGCCTCGGTGGTTGCAGCGGGGTCAAGGAAGCGGCGGTGATTGCTCGCGAAGACCGTCCGGGAGAAAAGCGTCTGGTGGCCTATGTGGTCGCCCAGCCTGAAGCGAACCTGGATGTTGCCGGTTTGCGTGCGGAACTGGCACCGCAGCTTGCCGAATACATGCTGCCAAGTGCCTTCGTGATCCTCGACGCCTTGCCGTTGACACCGAACCGCAAGCTCGACCGCAAGGCCTTGCCGGCCCCAGTGGACGATGCCTTTGCCAGCCGCGAGCATGTCGCCCCGCAAGGCGCCACCGAGACGGCCCTGGCGCAGATCTGGCAGAGCCTGCTGAATCTGCAACAGGTGGGGCGTCATGACCACTTCTTTGATCTGGGTGGGCACTCGCTGCTGGCCATGCGCTTGATTTCCCAGGTGCGCCAGCGCCTGGGCGTCGAGCTGAGCCTGGCGGATATCTTTGCCCAACCGGAACTGGCGGCATTGGCCCAGGTGCTGGCGCAAGCCGCCGGCAGCAGCCAGCCGCCGATCGTGCCGGTATCCCGTGACCAGGCCTTGCCATTGTCGTTTGCCCAGCAGCGCCTGTGGTTCCTGGCGCAACTGGATGGCGGTAGTTCGGCTTACCACATTCCAGCCGGGCTGCGTTTGCGTGGTGCCCTGGATCGTATCGCCCTCAAACGGGCGCTGGATCGTATCGTTGCCCGTCACGAATCACTGCGTACCACCTTTGTGCAACTGCAGGGGCATGACGCGGAACAACGTATCGCCCCGGCCGACATCGGCTTCAACCTGCAATTGCACGTACTGGCTGGCCAGGCAGAGGCCGAAGAAGAGCTGCTGTCCATCGCCGCCGAAGAGGCTCGCGAGAGCTTCGACCTGCTGCGTGGACCGCTGGTGCGCGGGCGTCTGGTGCGCATGGCCGATGATGACCATGTGCTGCTGGTGACCTTGCACCACATCATCTCCGACGGCTGGTCTGCCGGCGTGCTGACCCGCGAACTGGGCGTGCTCTACGAGGCCTTCCGCCAGGGCGCGGAAGATCCGTTGCCGGCCTTGCCGGTGCAGTACGCCGACTATGCGGTTTGGCAGCGCAACTGGCTGAGCGGTGAAGTGCTGCAACAGCAAGGACAATACTGGCAACAGGCCCTGACCGGTGCCCCGGTCCTGCTGGCACTGCCAAGCGACCGGCCGCGTCCGGCGCAGCAGGACTACAGCGGGCATCTGTTGGGCCTGGCCCTCGATGCCGACTTGACCCGTGGTCTCAAGGCGTTGAGCCAGCGGCAGGGCACCACCTTGTTTATGACGGTCATGGCGGCCTGGGCTGCGGTGTTGAGCCGCCTGTCCGGCCAGGATGATGTGGTGATCGGTACGCCGGCGGCCAACCGTCTGCGCGCCGAGGTGGAGGACCTGATCGGGTTCTTCGTCAACACCCTGGCGGTACGGGTCGAGGTCTCGGCGGCGCTGAGCGTCGAAACCTTGCTGCAACAGGTCAAGCGCCAGACCCTGGCCGCCCAGGCCAACCAGGACTTGCCGTTCGAGCAGGTGGTGGAAGTGGTTCGTCCGCAGCGCAGTCTGTCCCACAGCCCGATTTTCCAGGCGATGTTGTCCTGGCAGAACACCGAGGACGTCGATCTGGCGCTCGGCGATATGACCCTGCATGGTGTCGGGGTGACCAGTCGCACGGCCAAGTTTGACGTGCTGCTGGATATGACCGAGGTGGGCGACCGTCTGTTCGGCACTTTGGAATACGCCACGGCGTTGTTCGACGAGTCGACCATGCAGCGTTGCCTGGGTTACCTGGAAGCCATGTTGCGTGGGATGGCGGCCGATGAACGGGCGCTGGTTGCAGAGATTCCGTTGCTGGACGAGGAACAGCGTCAGCATTTGTTGGAAGGCTTTAATGACACGGCAGTCGACTATCCGCAGGATCTGACCTTGCATGGCCTCTTTGAGGCTCGTGTTGCAACCAGTGGTGACGCGATAGCGGTCGTGGACGAGAAGGGCAGCCTGACCTATGACGCACTCAACCGTCAGGCCAACCGTATCGCCCATCGTCTGATCGGCCTGGGCATCGGCCCGGATGATCGGGTGGCGATCTGTGTCGATCGTAGCCTGGAAATGGTCGCGGGGTTGATGGGGATTCTCAAGGCCGGCGCTGCGTATGTGCCGCTGGACCCGGATTACCCGATTGATCGTCTGACCTACATGTTGGAGAACTGTGCTCCGGCGGTTGTTCTCACCCAAGAGGCTTTGCGTGCAGTGCTTCCAGCCAGCAACGTACCGGTGCTGTTGCTCGATCCTGAGCATGCCGAGCGTGAAGGTTTCCTCGCACAACCAGATAGCAACCCGTTGCGCGCTGAAGTCCGTCCCGAGCATCTGGCTTACGTGATCTACACCTCCGGCTCGACCGGCCAGCCGAAAGGCGTGATGAACGAACACCGTGGCGTGGTCAACCGCTTGTTGTGGATGCAGGACGAATACGGTCTGGATGCCTCGGACAGCGTGTTGCAGAAGACGCCATTCAGCTTCGACGTGTCGGTCTGGGAGTTCTTCTGGCCGCTGTTCAACGGCGCACGGCTGGTGATGGCGCGTCCGGGCGGTCATCGTGACCCGGGCTATCTGCGTGAAGTGATTCGCGAGCAGAAGATCACCACCTTGCACTTTGTGCCGTCGATGCTGGATCTGTTCCTCGCTCATGGCGAGGCCGGGGGTAGCGGTTTGCTGCGAGTCATGTGCAGCGGTGAAGCACTGCCGGGGCATCTGGTGCGACGCTTCAAGCAGCAGTTGCCGGAAGTCGGCCTGTTCAACCTCTACGGTCCAACCGAAGCGGCGGTAGACGTGACGGCCTGGGATTGCACGGGGCCTGAGACGCCAGACAATACGCCGATTGGCAAACCGGTGGCGAATACGAAGATCTACCTGCTGGACGCCAGTCGTCAGCCAGTACCGCTGGGTGTGGCAGGCGAGTTGTATATCGGTGGTGTGCAGGTGGCTCGCGGCTACCTGAACCGCCCCGAACTGAGCGCCGAGCGTTTCCTCGACGACCCGTTCAATGTCGGTCGTATGTACCGCACCGGCGACCTGGGTCGCTATCTGCCGGACGGCAGGGTGGAATACCTGGGCCGTAACGACGACCAGGTGAAGATCCGTGGTTTCCGGATCGAACTGGGCGAAATCGAAGCGCGCCTGGCTGCTTATCCTGGGGTCAAGGAAAGCGTAGTCCTGGCTCGGGAGGACAACCCGGGCGAAAAACGCCTCGTGGCCTACGTCACGGCGCAGCAGCCTGAAGCCGTGTTGGAGATCGAAAGCCTGCGTGGCCATCTGCAAGGCGCACTGCCGGAATACATGGTCCCGGCGGCCTATGTGCAGCTTGATGCTCTACCACTGACGCCCAACGGCAAATTGGACCGCAAGGCCCTGCCGGCCCCGGATGGCACGGCACTGATCAGCCGCGAATATGAAGCGCCGCAAGGCGAAGTGGAAAGCGTACTGGCGCAACTCTGGGCGGAATTGCTCAAGGTCGAGCGCGTAGGGCGGCACGACAACTTCTTCGAACTCGGCGGTCACTCGCTATTGGCCGTGACGTTGATCGAACGCATGCGCCAGGTCGGCCTGAGCGCCGATGTACGGGTGTTGTTCGGCCAGCCGAGCTTGTCGGCACTGGCGGCAGCGGTGGGCGGCAGCACGGAAATCGTAGTGCCGGCCAACCTGATCGTTGAAGGCTGCACGCATATCACTCCGGATCTGCTGCCATTGGTCAATCTGACCCAGGTGCAGATCGACCGGGTAGTGGCGAGCGTACCGGGTGGCGCGGTGAATATTCAGGACATCTACCCGCTGGCACCGTTGCAGGAGGGGATTCTCTATCACCACCTGGCGGCGGAGCAGGGCGATCCCTATGTGCAGCAGGCGCTGTTCTACCTGGAAGACCGCGCGCGGCTGTTGGCGTTTATCGACGCCTTCGAGGGTGTGATCGGTCGCCACGATATCCTGCGCACCGCCGTGTTGTGGGAAGGCCTGGACGAGCCGTTGCAAGTGGTGCTGCGTCGGGCACCGATGGTGCTGGAAGAAATGACCTTTGCGCCTGAGTCCGGTGATATCGCCAGCCAACTGCGTGGGCATTTCGATCCGTTGCACTACCGGCTCGATGTGCGTCAGGCGCCATTACTGCGCCTGGCCTGCACCTACGACGCCGCTCAGCAGCGTTGGGTCGCCTTGCTGCTGTTCCACCACATGGCCCTCGACCACACCGCGCTGGACGTGGTGCGCCACGAGATGCAGGCCTATCTGCTGGGGCAGCAGGCGCAACTGGGGGCGGCGGTGCCGTATCGCAACTACGTGGCCCAGGCCCGTCTGGGTGTCAGCCAGGCGGCTCACGAAGCCTTCTTCCGCGACATGCTCGGCGATGTCGACGAGTCGACCCTGCCGTTCGGCCTGGCCGATGTGCAGGGTGACGGCAGCGCCATCGAGCAGGCCCACCTGATGGTCGACGAAACCTTGAGCCTGCGCTTGCGTCAATGTGCACGCCAGCTCGGCGTCAGCGCCGCCAGCTTGCATCACCAGGCCTGGGCCCAGGTGGTCGGCGGCCTCAGCGGTCGCGAGGACGTGGTGTTCGGCACCGTGCTGATGGGCCGGATGCAAGGCGGCGAGGGGGCGGATCGGGCGTTGGGGATGTTTATCAACACCTTGCCTTTGCGCATCGAGGTCGGAGCGCAGGGTGCCCGGGCCGGTGTCCGGGCGACCCATGCCCGCCTGAGCGCCTTGCTCGGTCATGAGCACGCTTCCCTGGCCCTGGCCCAGCGTTGCAGCGGCGTCGCCGCTCCGGCACCGCTGTTCAGTGCCTTGCTCAACTACCGGCACAGTGGCGGGCAGCTCGACAACCAAGCCCAGGCGGCGTGGAACGGGATCGAGAGCCTGGGTGGCGATGAGTGGACCAACTACCCGCTGTCCCTGAGTATCGATGACCTCGGTGAAGCCTTTGTGCTGACCGCGCAAGTGCTGGCCGAAATCGGTGCCCAGCGCATCTGCGGCTACATGCATGCGGCGCTGGACAACCTGGTGGAAGCGCTGGAACGCACGCCGGAAATGCCGTTGCATGATCTGCCGATCCTGCCGCTGGCGGAACGCCGGCAGTTGCTGCTCGACTTCAACCGGACCGAACGTGCCTATCCCCACGGCCAGTTGATCCATCAGCTGTTCGAGGCCCATGCGGCGGCACGGCCACAGGCAATCGCGGCTCGTCAGGGTGAGTTGACTGTGAGCTACGGTGAACTTGATACCCGCGCCAACGCCTTGGCCCACAGCCTGCGCGAGCAGGGCGTGGTGCCGGGTACCCGGGTGGCGATCCTGCTGGATCGTTCGATTGACTTGCTGGCGAGCCTGTTGGCGACCCTCAAGTGCGGCGCCGCTTACCTGGCGCTGGATCGCCTGGCCCCCGAGGAGCGCGTGCGCTTCATGCTCGAGGACAGCGAGGCAACGGTGCTGCTGACCCGCAGCGACCTGTCGGCCCCCGAAGGCACGCCACGCCTGAACCTGGATACCCTGGAGTCGCTGACCCTGGCGGTCAACCAGGCGCCACCGGCACTTGAGGGCAACACGGCGGGAGACACCCCGGCCTGCATCATCTACACCTCCGGTTCCACCGGTCAGCCCAAGGGTGTGATCGTCAGTCACAACGGCCTGGCGCGTCTGGTCCAGGACAATGGCTACTACGATTTCTCTCCCGAGGATCGCGTGGCCTTCTCCTCCAACCCGGCGTTCGACGCCAGCAGCCCGGAAATCTGGGGTGCCTTGCTCAATGGCGGGCAGTCGGTGATTGTCGAGCATCAGGTGCTGCTTGAACCGACGGCCTTTGCCCGGTTGCTGCAGCGCAGCGAAGTGACGGTGTTGATCACTTCCACGGCCTTGTTCAACCTGTATGCCGGGTTGATCCCCGAAGCCCTGGCGGGACTGCGCATGGTCATGTGCGGTGGCGAGCGGGCTGATCCGGCGTCGTTCCAGCGGGTGCGCGAGCACTCGTCCACGGTCCGCCTGTTCAACGGTTACGGTCCGACCGAAGCCACCACCTGCGCCAGCCGCTACGAGGTGTTCGACATACTGCCGGGGACCCTCGGCCTGCCGATCGGCCAGCCCAACGCCAACGTGCGCATCTATGTGCTCAATGCCCGGCGCGAGCCGGTGCCGGTGGGTGTGGTCGGCGAGATGTATATCGGCGGTGCCGGGGTGGCACTGGGTTACCTGAATCGCCCGGAAATGACCGCCGAACGCTTCAGCGACGACCTGTTCGCCGAGCATCTCGGTGGCCGGCTCTATCGCACCGGTGACCTGGCGCGCTGGCTGCCGGACGGCAACCTCGAGTACCTGGCGCGCAACGATGGTCAGGTGAAGATCCGTGGTTTCCGCGTGGAGCTGGGGGAAATCGAGACCTGCCTGCATCACTGTGCCGGTGTGCGCAACGCCGTGGTGGTGGCGCGCGAGGACAGCCCGGGCGACAAGTACCTGGTGGCTTATTACACCGTGCAACCCGACGGCGAAGTCCCGGAGTCCGAAGCTCTGCGTGCGCAACTGGCCGCCGACTTGCCGGAATATATGGTCCCGGGTGTCTGCATTCGCCTGGATGCCTTGCCCCTGACGCTCAACGGCAAGGTCGATGTGCGGGCCCTGCCGGCACCGGAGGCGGAGCAGTTCGCCACCCACGCCTTCGAGGCGCCGCACGGCGATCTGGAACATCGTCTGGCGCAGGTCTGGGCCGAGGTGCTCGACCTGGAGCGGATCGGGCGGCATGACAGTTTCTTCGCCCTGGGCGGTCATTCGCTGCTGGCGGTGCGCCTGGTCAGCCAGCTGACGCTGGCCGGGTTGCCGGTGTCGCTGGCCGAGCTGTTCCAGCACGCCAGTGTCGCGGCGCTGGCCGGGTTGCTGGAAAGTCGCACAGGTGAAGTGCGTTCGAATGAGCAACTGGTGCCGGTACGCACCACCGGTAGCCAACGGCCGTTGTTCCTGGTTCACGAGTTCACCGGCCTGGACCTGTACTTCCCGACCCTGGGTCAGCATATCGACAGCGATATCCCGGTCTACGGCCTGCCTGGCGTGGCCCTCGGGCAGACGCAGTTGCAGACCATGGAATGCCTGGCGACCCGTCTGTTGCACCTGATGCGCACGGTCCAGCCGCAAGGGCCTTATCGCCTGGCCGGCTGGTCGTTCGGCGGGGTGTTGGCCTATGAGATCGCCATCCAGTTGGTTGGCCTCGACGAGGAAGTGGAGTTCGTCGGCTTGATCGACACTTATCTGCCGCGCCTGGTGGATCAGGGCCGGGCCCGCTGGAATCCGGATAATGCGCACCAACAGCATCTGCTGGAGCACTGCGAACGGTTCTGGACGGGCCACGACGAGGGGGCGGCTGTCCTGGCCCGGCTCGAAGGGCTGCGTTCAGAACTTCAGTCCTTCGATTTCGAAGGCCTGCTGCAACGCTGCCGCGAACAGGGCGTGCTGCCGCCGGAGCTCGATGTCTACGGGACCCAGGATCTTTGGCAGTACCTGGATCGCGAAGTCGCCCACGGTCATGCCCAAGCTCACTACACGGTGTACGCCAACAGCGTGCCGGTGCATCTGTTTACCGCCAGCGAGCGGGCCCATGACGCACCGGCCCACAGCGGCTACCTGGGTTGGGATGATGTGCTGCCGCTGAGCCAGTTGCACAGCATCAAGGTGCCGGGTGATCACCAGAGCCTGATGCAGGCGCCGCATATCGAAGGTCTGGCGCAGGCGATCAACACGGCGCTGGCCGGTCTGGCCGGTCGTCCGTCGCCGACCCGCGGTGTTCACCAACCGTTGCTGACGATCCAGGGTGGGAGCCGCGATCACACGCCGGTGTTCTGCGTGCCGGGGGCCGGCGACAGTGTCACGGGCTTTATCGGCCTGACCGATGCGTTTGGTCCGCACTGGCCGATCCATGGCCTGCAACCGCGCGGGCTGGATGGTCGCACGGTGCCCTACAGCCTGGTGGAGACGGCCGCCGAGGCTTATCTGCTGGCCATCGACAGCGTGCATCCGACCGGGCCGGTGCATCTGCTCGGTCACTCCTTCGGTGGCTGGGTGGTCTTTGAAATGGCCCAGCGCCTGACGGCGCGGGGTCGCGAGGTGGCTTCGCTGACCTTGATCGACAGCGAGTCGCCGGGGGGCAACGGTGTGGTGGGTAAACCTTATACGGCGATGGGCGTGCTGGAGCGCCTGATCGAGACCATGCAACTGGCCGCGGGCAAGTCGATGGAGGTCGA
This sequence comes from Pseudomonas sp. MWU13-2862, assembly GCF_023242495.1. Classification (NCBI taxonomy): domain Bacteria; kingdom Pseudomonadati; phylum Pseudomonadota; class Gammaproteobacteria; order Pseudomonadales; family Pseudomonadaceae; genus Pseudomonas; species Pseudomonas sp. MWU13-2862. The sequence goes on from NZ_JALMEZ010000007.1 coordinate 114,960, forward strand.
TCAGGCCGCCTTCGCGGCGCAGGACGATGCCGGCCAGATGCGCTTGCTGCATGCCGGGATGGTGCGGGCCGGGTTGTTGCCGCAGCGTTCGGCGCCGGACTCGATGCGTGGGCCGGCACGGGCTTTCGGCACGGCCTTGCGTACCCGTTATCAACCGTCGTCGATCTACACCGGGCCGGTTCGCCTGGTGCTGGCCGACGACCCGGTGCTGGACGCGGCGGGCAACCAGCGCGAGCAGCAGTCGATGGTCGCCGGCTGGCGCCGTTGTGCACCGGATCTCACCGTCTGGCGTGGGCCGGGCAACCATTTCACCATCCTCAAGGCGCCGCATGTGCAACATCTGGCGAGCTGGTGGCGAACCCATCAATAACACAGTCTCTTCAAGCCCGGCGGCGGGGCCGCCGGGTCAACCCTCAACACATTCGTGGCTTTCTATGAAAAAGTTGAAGTTTCGCAAAGTGGTAATCGTGGTAGTGCTGCTGGTTCTGGCGGCGATTATTTTCTACAGCGTGCAGGCCCCGGCAAAACCGCCGGAGTACCTGACCGCCAAGGTCGAACGCACGGATATCGAGAACTCCGTGCTGGCCAGCGGGGTCCTGCAAGGTATCAAGCAGGTCGATGTCGGTGCGCAGGTCTCGGGCCAGCTCAAGTCGCTGAAGGTCAAGCTCGGCGACAAGGTCACCCAGGGCCAGTGGCTGGCGGAAATCGATCCGGTGGTGCTGCAGAACGCCCTGCGCCAGACGCAGGTCAATGAAGAGAACCTGATCGCGCAGAAACAGGCGGCGGCCTCGCAACTCAAGGATGCCAAGGCGACCTACGAGCGCTACAAGCTGCTGCGTGAGGACGACGCGATTTCCAAGCAGGACTTCGAGACCGCGCAATCGAACTTCGAGGTCAAGGGCGCCAACCTGCTGTCGCTGGAAGCGCAGGTCAGGGACGCACGGATCCAGGTCGAGACCGCCCGGATCAATCTGGGCTACACCCGCATCGTTGCGCCGATCAACGGTGATGTGGTGGGCATCGTGACCCAGGAAGGCCAGACCGTGATCGCCAGCCAGCTGACGCCGGTGATCCTCAAGCTCGCTGACCTGGACACCATGACCATCAAGGCCCAGGTCTCGGAGGCCGACGTGATTCATATCGTCCCGGGCCAGGAGGTGTATTTCACTATCCTCGGTGACGCCGACAAACGTTATTACGCCAAGTTGCGCGGCACTGAGCCGGCGCCGCAGAACTTCCTCGATGCCCAGGCCACCGGCGCCAGCAAGCAGAACACCGCGGTCTTCTACAACGCCTTGTTCGATGTGCCGAACCCGGATCATCGCCTGCGCATTTCCATGACCGCCCAGGTGCATATCGTCCGTGACCAGGCCAAGACCGTATTGACGGTGCCGGTGGCGGCACTGGGTGACAAGAACCAGGACGGCACCTTCCCGGTACGGGTGGTGGATGATCAGGGCCAGGCGCAGATCCGCAATGTGCAGACCGGCATCAACAACAATGTGCGGGTCGAGATCAAGAGCGGCCTGGCCGAGGGTGACAAAGTCGTGATCGGAGAGCCGTCGGCAACACCTGTGGTAGCGGGAGCCTGACCATGAGCCGACCCCTGTTGGAACTCAAGGGCATTACCCGCCGTTTCGTCGCCGGTGAGAAGGATTTCATCGCGCTCAATGACATCAACCTGACGATCAATGCCGGCGAGCTGGTGGCGATTACCGGCGCCTCGGGCTCCGGCAAGTCGACCCTGATGAACGTGCTCGGTTGCCTGGATCACGCCAACAGCGGCAGCTACAAGGTCGACGGGCGTGAAACCAGCACCCTCAGTGACGATGAGCTGGCGGAGTTGCGCCGGGATCACTTCGGCTTCATTTTCCAGCGCTATCACCTGTTGCCGCACCTGGGGGCGACCCACAACGTCGAAATGCCGGCGGTCTATGCCGGCACCGGCGAGACCAAGCGCTACAGCCGCGCCCAGGAACTGCTGGTGCGCCTGGGTCTGGCGGGGCACCTGGAACATCGGCCGAGCCAGTTGTCGGGCGGTCAGCAACAGCGGGTCAGTATCGCCCGGGCGTTGATGAACGGCGGCGAAATCATCCTCGCCGACGAACCCACCGGGGCCCTGGACAGCGTCAGCGGCAAGGAGGTGATGAAGATCCTGCTGGAGCTCAACAGCGCCGGGCACACGGTGATCCTGGTGACCCACGATGAAAAGGTCGCGGCCCATGCCGAGCGCATCATCGAGATGCGCGATGGCGAGATCATCGCCGACCGGGTCAACGCCAATCGCCCGGTGGTCAACGAAAAAGCCACCGAGCGCCTGCCGGCCAAACCCAAGCAGGGCAACCGGCTGATGGCCAGTCTGGCGCTGTTCCAGGAGGCCTTCGTGATGGCCTGGGTGGCGCTGATCTCGCACCGTATGCGGACCTTGCTGACCATGCTCGGGATCATTATCGGCATCACTTCGGTGGTGTCGATCGTGGCCATTGGCGAAGGGGCCAAGCGCTATGTGCTCAAGGACATCCAGGCCATCGGCAGCAACACCATCGAGATCTTCCCCGGTAGCGACTTCGGCGACAACAAGGCGGGGTCCATCGAGACCCTGGCACTGTCCGATGTCGCGGCCTTGAGCGGCTTGTACTATATCGACAGTGCCTCGCCGAATATCGGGCGCAACCTGTTGGTGCGCTACCGCAACCTCGATGTGACGGCGACGGTCAGTGGGGTCAGCCCGAGCTACTTCCAGGTGCGCGGCACCAAGATAGGCTCGGGGGTGTCGTTCACCAAGGACGACGCCAGGCGCCAGGCGCAGGTGGTGGTGATCGACTACAACACCCGTACCCGCCTGTTCGGCCCGACGGTGGACCCGCTGGGCCAGGTGATCCTGGTGGATAACCTGCCGTGTACGGTGATCGGCGTGACCGAGGACAAGAAAAACATCTTCAACACCAGCAAGAACCTGAATATCTGGATGCCCTACGAAACCGCGGCGGGTCGGGTGTTGGGCCAGAGCTTCCTGGACAGCATCACGGTGCGGATGAAGGATGGCCAGCCGAGCAAGGTGGTCGAGGACAACGTCAGCAAGCTGATGGAGAAACGCCATGGGACCAAGGACTTCTTCACCTACAACCTCGACAGCGTGATGCAGACGGTACAGAAGACCAGCCAGTCGCTGGCCTTGCTGTTGTCGTTGATCGCGGTGATCTCGTTGGCGGTAGGGGGCATCGGGGTGATGAATATCATGCTGGTATCGGTGACCGAACGGACCCGTGAGATCGGTATTCGCATGGCCGTGGGGGCACGTCAGTCGGATATCCGCCAGCAGTTCCTGGTGGAGGCGGTGATGGTCTGCCTGATCGGCGGGGTGATCGGCATCAGCCTGTCGTTCGGCATCGGCTATGTGTTTTCCCTGCTGGTCAAGGAGTGGCAGATGGTGTTCTCGGTGAGCTCGATTGTCACCGCGTTCATCTGTTCGACGCTGATCGGTATCGTCTTTGGCTTCGTGCCGGCACGCAATGCCGCGCGGCTTGATCCGATCGAGGCGTTGGCGCGGGATTAAGAAGAAGGGCCCGTCGTTTGTACGACGGGCCCTTTTTGATCTCTCGGGGTGACGCTGATCATGTGGGAGTGGTGCCTGCCCGCGAAGCTTTCAGCGTCGCGGGCAAGCACCGATGGGCTCAGCCTACCGCGCTGACGCTGGTAACCCGTGCCGCGCTGCTGCTCTTGAGAGCCTGTTCGAAGCGATCGAGGACCTGGCCCACTTCCGACTCGGTAATGTTCAGGGGGGGCAGGAAGCGCAGGACCGCGCTATGGCGTCCGCCGGTCTCGATCATCATGCCGTTGTCGAAGCACTCCAGCTTGATCGCCCGCGCCCGTGCGCCATCACCCAGCCCTGGACGCGAGCCGGTGCCCGGCTTGACGATTTCCACCCCGAGCATCAGGCCACGGCCGCGCACATCGCCGATAAAGGGGAAGTGCCGGGCAATATCCTCCAACCCGCTTTGCAACTGCTCGCCGCGCCGCGCGGCATTGCCCACCAGGTCGTGCTCCCTGATGTAGCGCATGGTCGTCGCCCCGGCGACCATGGCCACCTGGTTGCCACGGAAGGTCCCGGCGTGCATGCCCGGGCCCCAGGTGTCCAGGTGCTCGGCATAGACGATCACCGACATCGGGTAGCCGCCACCGATGGCCTTGGACAGCACCAGGATATCCGGCGTGATCCCGGAATGTTCGATGGCGAACAGGCTGCCAGTACGCCCCAGTCCGGTCTGCACTTCGTCGATGATCAGCAGGATGCCCTGCTCACGGGTGATCTCGCGCAGGGCCCGCAGCCACTCGGCCGAGGCCGCGATGCAGCCACCTTCGCCCTGGACCACTTCGACCACCACCGCCGCCGGCTTCGACACACCGCTTTCCGGGTCACAGAGCACGGTGCGGATGTAGTCGATGGAGAGACGGTCGGTGTGTTCGCCATCGGTGCCGAACGGGCAGCGGAAGCGGTAGGGGAACGGCAGGAAGTGGGTGCCCTGGGCTATCAGGCCCGCCTTGGGATTGAGGTTGCCCATGGCCGACAGCGCCCCGGCGGTCATGCCGTGGTAGCCGCCATGGAAGGCCATCAGTGGGGAGCGTTGAGTGTAATGGCGGGCCAGCTTGATCGCCGCTTCGACCGCGTCCGAGCCGCTGGGGCCGCAGAAGAGGATCTTGCTGTGGTCACGCAGGCCGGCCGGCAGGGTCGCGAACAGCTCCTGGACGAAGGCGTGCTTGGCCGGGGTGGCCAGGTCCAGGGCCTGCTGCAGGTGATCGCTGTTGAGGAACTCGATCACCGCATCACGCACCACCGGTGGGTTGTGACCCAACGCGAGGGTGCCGGCATTCGACAGGCAGTCGAGGTACTCCTGACCGTTGGCATCCTTGACCCGCATGCCCCTGCCGCTGACAAACAGGCGTTGGAACGTCGCTGCATAGGTGCGCGCGTTCGACTCCAGTTTCTTGAGATTACTTAACTCTTCCATAGTCGATCACTCATTGGCACAGGTGCGAATTCATTGGCGGCTCATTTCGAGCTGAGCCCGATTCTGTAAGAGCCCTGCGGTGATCGCCACTTTATTGCGTCCGGGATGTCCCCGTTTTCCACGCCAGACAGGCCGTGGCTGCTGGGGTTAAATGCGTGCCACGAAAGGACTTTATGGCGCGGGAAGAAAACACCGCGCCGGCCCTCGTAGCCGTCTGCGCCATCACCCGTTTTCCTATTTCCCAGGACGCCTGTGCCTAGGTGTCTTCGAGAGCGTTATGCCTATCGCCAAACCTGCCGCCCACCGCCTGCTGTCGATGTTGTTCGCGACGCTGTTGGGCGGTTGTACCTTGGGGCCGGATTACCACTTGCCGGCAGTGGCCGTGGCCCGCCAGTGGCATGCGCCGTTGCCCCATGGGGCAACGGTGGTGGGGTTGCACGATTGGTGGCAGCAGTTCAATGACCCGGCGCTGGCGACCCTGCTGCAGCTGGCCGAGGCGGACAGCCCTTCCCTTGATCGGGCCCTGGCGCGTATCGCCCAGGCCCGCGCAACCCTGGCCGGCAGCATCGCCGACGCCCAGCCGCAGCTCAACGGCGGGCTGACCAAGGCCCGGGCCGGCCTGCGCCAGAGCGGGTTGAAGCAGCGCGGCACCACCTCCGGTGCCACCCTTGATGCGGCCTGGGAACTGGATCTGTTCGGCAAGCTGCGGCGCAACGACGAAGCGTCGCGCAACTTGCTTGAGGCCCGTGTCGATGACTGGCACGACGCCCGGGTGTCGCTGGCCGCCGAGGTCGGTGATGACTTCGTGCAATACCGCGGCTGCCAGATGCTGGTGAACGCTTACCGAGACCAGGCGCAATCCCAGGACCAGACCGCACGCCTGACCCGGCTGTCGTTCCAGGCCGGCTTCACCTCCGCCGCCGACGCCGCGCTGACCGATGCCAGCGCCGCCGCCAGCAGCGCGACCCTGACCAATCAGCAAAGCGAGTGTGATGTGTTGCTCAAGAGCCTGGTGGCCCTGACCGGCGGCGCCGAAGAACAGGTGCGCGAAGTGCTCGCCCAGACGCCGGCGCGGCTGCCCGAGCCGGCGTTGCTGGACGTGCGGGAAATTCCCGCCAACCTGTTGCGCCAGCGCCCGGACCTGGCCTCCAGCGAACGCGAACTGGCCGCGGCGAATGCACAGATCGGCGCTGCCCAGGCCGACCGACTACCGAGCCTGAGCCTGGTCGGCTCGTTTGCCGTGGGCAACACCAGCGGCGCCTACAGCCGGAACTGGAGCCTCGGCCCGCAACTCAGCGTGCCCCTGTTCGATGGTGGCAAGCGCCGGGCTGCGGTCGACTCGGCCCGGGCCGGGTACGACGCGGCCCTGGCGACCTATCGACAGACCCTGCGCACGGCGGTCATGGAGGTCGAGCAGTCGCTGGTGCGCCTGGATGCCACGCGGCATTCGGAAGTCGATGCGCAGCGCGCCACCGACGGTTACCAGGAATATTTCCAGGCCATCGATCGTAACTGGCACGCCGGCAATGCCAGCCTGCTGGATCGTGAGTTGGCCCGTCGTTCGGCGTTGTCGGCGCAGATCGAGCTGATCACCTTGCAGCAGAATCAGGTGCGCTACTGGATCGCGCTGTACAAGGCCCTGGGCGGTGGCTGGCAGGATAATCGCGCGGGACTTGCCGGCGCCGCGCCGACGCGAGGCGGGGCATGAAGCCGAGCCTGGGTTATGGGCTGCTGGCGGTTGCCGCCCTGGCACTTTCGGGGTGGCTGCTGTTTGGCCGCGCCGCCTCGGCACCGGCTGCCGCGGTCGTGCCGGCCACCAGCCTGAGTGTCGAGACGGTTCAGCCGCGCCGCGAAGACTGGCCGCAGGAGTTGCTGGCCAGCGGTGCGCTCGCGCCCTGGCAGGAAGCCGTGATCAGTGCCGAAACCGGCAGCCTGCGCATCGCCAGCTTGAACGCCGATATCGGTGACCGGGTGAAGCAGGGCCAGGTGCTCGCGACCTTGGCCGATGACAGCGTGCTGGCCGAGGAAAACAAGCAGAAAGCCGCGGTCGCCCAGGCCGTTGCGCAGTTGCAGGAGGCCCGTTCCAATGCGCGGCGTGCGGCATTGGTCGGGCAGAGCGGGGCCTTGTCGGAGCAGCAACTGGAAGAATATCGGGTCAAGGTGCAGACCGCCGAGGCCAATCTGGCGGCGGCGAACGCCGACCTGCGCACCACCCGCATCAAGCTGACACAGACCCGCATCGTCGCGGTGGACGACGGGATCATCTCCGCCCGCAAGGCCTTGCTCGGCGACGTGGTGGCGGCTGGCGCCGAACTGTTCCGGATGATTCGTGATGGCCGTATTGAATGGCAGGCTGAACTGGACGCGCAACAGTTGTCGGGAGTGCGGGCCGGCCAGCCCGCCCGCGTGACGCTGCCAGGTGGCACGCAGGTCGAAGGGCGGGTGCGGCTGGTCTCGCCGGTACTCGACAGCAAGACCAGCCGGGCGCTGGTCTATGTGTCCTTGCCGAGGGGCTCCATGGCGCGGGCCGGCATGTACGCCAGCGGCCGTATCGAACTGCCGACCCGTGCGGCGCTGACCGTTCCGGACACCGCCGTGGTCCTGCGCGATGGGCGTTCCTACGTGTTTGTGCTGGGCCAGGACATGCATGTCAACCAACAGGGCGTAGAGGTCGGGCGCCGTCGCGGGCAGGCGCTGGAGATCGTCGGCGGCCTGGCGGAACAGGCGCGGATCGTGCGCAGTGGCGGCGCATTCCTCAGTGACGGGGCGAGTGTGACCCTGGTCGGCAGCGAGGCCCTGGCCCGATGAATATTTCCGCGTTGTCGATTCGTTATCCGGTCCCGGCGGTCATGCTGTTCGTGCTGCTTACCCTGTTCGGTGTGTTCGGCCTGGAACGCCTCGGCATCCAGGACTTCCCGGACACCGATCTGCCCACAGTCGTCATCAGTGCCTCGCTGGAAGGCGCGGCGCCCGAGCAACTGGAAACCGAGGTGGCACGCAAGATCGAGGACAAACTGACCTCGCTACGGCTGTTGCAACATGTCACCACGCTGATTGCCGACGGCAGCGTGAGCATCAACGTGACCTTTGCCATCGACAAGGACGGCAACGAAGCCCTCAATGAGGTGCGCAATGCGGTGGACAGCGCCACGCCGGAGTTGCCGGCGAACCTCGATACGCCGTCGGTATCGCGCCTGACCACCAATACCTCGGCGCTGCTGACCTATGTCATCGGCGCACCGCGGATGGACGAAGAGGCCTTGTCGTGGTTTGTCGACAATGAACTGAGCAAGCAACTGCTGGCGGTACGCGGGGTGGCCAAGATCGTCCGGGTCGGTGGCGTGGACCGCGAAGTCCAGGTCGACCTCGACCCGGCGATGATGGCCGGCCTGGGCCTGAGCGTGAACGACGTGGCCAGCCGCCTGCGGGCCATGCAGAAAGACAATTCCGGCGGCCAGGGTGACCTCGGCAGCGGCCAGCAGGCCTTGCGCATCCTCGGCGCTATCGACGATCCGGCGGCGCTCGGGGCCATCCGCATTCCCATCAGTGACGGGCGCATGCTCGCCTTGCAGCAGTTGGCCACGGTGCGTGATACCCATGCCGAGCGCAGCACCCGGGCTTATCGCGACGGCCAGCCGCTGATCGGTTTCCAGGTGATCCGCTCCCTGGGCTTTTCCGACGTCGGGGTGACCGCCGATGTCCGCCAGGCGATGAGCCGGTTTGCCGGGCAACACGAGGATATTCACGTCGAAGAGGCGAGTAACACCGTTGCACCGGTGCTGGACAACTATCGCGGTTCCATGGCGCTGTTGTACGAGGGCATGTTGCTGGCCGTCCTGGTGGTCTGGTGGTTTCTGCGGGACTGGCGGGCCACCATTGTCGTTGCCACGGCACTGCCGCTGTCGATCATCCCGACCTTCGGCGTGATGTATTTCGCTGGCTTCACCCTCAACACCATTTCCCTGTTGGCCCTGGCCCTGGTGATCGGCATCCTGGTGGACGATGCCATCGTCGAGGTGGAGAACATCGCGCGGCACCTGCGTATGGGCAAAAGTCCACGGCAGGCGGCGATCGAGGCTTCCGACGAAATCGGCCTGGCGGTGCTGGCAACCACCGTGACCCTGGTGGCGGTGTTCCTGCCCACGGCCTTTATGGGCGGGATTTCCGGCAAGCTGTTCCGGCAGTTCGGCGTGACCGCCAGCACGGCGTTGATCTTTTCCCTGTTGGTGGCGCGCTTGTTGACGCCGATGATGGCGGCGTATGTGCTCAAGGCCGGGCCGCATGTCGAGCATGACAGCCGCTTGATGACTCGTTACCTGGGCTGGATCCACGCCAGCCTGACCCGGCGCAAGGCCACCATGGCCCTGGTCAGTGTGCTGTTGCTCGGCTCCCTGGCGCTGATTCCGCTGCTGCCCACCAGCTTTCTGCCGGCCCAGGACAATGCCCGCAGCACCATCAGCCTGGAATTGCCGCCGGGCAGCAGCCTGGCGCAGACGGCGGCGATCACCCTGCAGGCCGATGCGCGCCTGCGCGCCATCGCCGAAGTGGCCCACGTTTTCGCCGCAGTGGGCAGTGGCGATATTGCCGGCGGTGGTAATCGCAAGTCGGTCCTGACCGTCGACCTGCTACCGCGCAACCAGCGCGAGCTCAAACAGTCGGCGGTCGAAGCGAAGATGCGCGACGCCCTGCGGGGGTTGCCCGGGGTGCGGGTCAATGTCGGCGGCGACGGCAGTGGCGAACGCCTGCAAATCGTCCTGGCCAGCGATGACGGCGACTTGCTCGAGCGTACCGCCACGGCCCTTGAGCCGCAGTTGCGGCAACTCAAGGGCATCGGCAACGTGACGTCGAGCACGGCAGTGCAGCGCCCGGAAATCCAGATGCGTCCGGATTTTGTCCGCGCAGCCGAACAAGGTATCAGTAGCCAGGACATTGCCGACACCTTGCGCATGGCCACCTACGGCGATTTTTCATCGTCCCTGGGCAAGATCAATCTGTCCCAGCGCCAGGTGGATGTCCGGGTGCGCATGCAACCGCAGGTGCGCAGTGACCTGGAGACCATCGCCCAGTTGCGGGTCAAGGGCCGTGACGGCCAGGTCGCGCTGGCTTCCCTGGGGCAGATCAGCATGGGCAGCGGCCCGGCGCAGATCGATCGGCTCGATCGCCTGCGCAATATCACCCTGTCCATTGAACTCAATGGGCGCAATCTGGGCGAGGTGATGGAGCAGGCCAGGCAGTTGCCGGTGATGCAGCACCTGCCGGCCCAAGTGAAACTGGTGGAGCAGGGCGAGTTGCAGTTGATGAGCGAGTTGTTCGGCAACTTCAGCCTGGCCATGGCCGTCGGCGTGTTCTGTGTCTATTCGGTGCTGGTGCTGCTGTTCCATGACTTCATGCAGCCGCTGACCATCCTCTCGGCCTTGCCCCTGTCGTTGGGCGGAGCCTTGTTGGCGCTGTTGATCGGTGGGATGAGCTTTTCCCTGGCCTCGGTCATCGGCTTGCTGATGCTGATGGGGATCGTGACCAAGAACTCTATTCTATTGGTGGAGTACGCGATCATGGCCCGTCGTGACCAGGGCATGAGCCGCTATGAGGCGTTGATCGATGCCTGCCACAAACGGGCGCAGCCGATTCTGATGACCACCATCGCAATGGGCGCGGGCATGCTGCCGACGGCGCTGGGATGGGGAGGGGAGTCGAGTTTCCGCCAGCCGATGGCGGTGGTGGTGATCGGCGGCCTGTTGGCCTCGACGGTGCTCAGCCTGTTGGTGGTGCCGGTGATCTTTACGTATGTCGATGATGGGCTTGAAGGGGTCAAGCGGTTCTTTCGCACACCTCGATAGATGCAACAGGCTGCTATCGAGGTGTTTTCACGAATGAGAGCAAAACGTCAGAGGGCGTTTTGCAGGGCGAGGGTGTTTTCCGGGCCCGTCCTGGCGTCCGCCGAATGCATCCAGCGGATCAGCGAACGACGACCGCCGATGCCCATCTTGATGGAGGCACGCTTGAGATAGCTTTCCACTGTATTGACCCGTAGCGCCAGCTGGTCGGCCAGTTCCGGTGCCGTACGCCCGGCCAGCAGGCCGACGCAGACTTCGGTTTCCCGTGAGGACAGATTCAACCCGGACATCTCCAGGCGTTCGATAAAGCGCTGACGCAAGGCATCCATGCCGCCGTTTTCCAGCTCCTGGGTGATCGAGAGGGCTTCCTGACGGACCGGCGTCGGCAACAGGGCCTCGATATGCTCGCCTATCATGGGCAGCAACAGGCAGGAGAAATCCTGGAGGAGCGCGCGTTCCTGCGTGGAAAATCCCAGGGACGGATTGGATCGATAGACCGACAGCGCGTAGCAGCGATTTTTCGTGCGGCATATCAGGTGCAGGTGGTTGGGGGAAGCGTGCTGCGTGGACGCTCGCTGGCAGCAGGCCAGCTCGGTTTGAGGTGCCGGCCAGGTGTCGTCGCCTGGCTGGGCGGGCTGCTTGACCGACGAGGCATTCATCAGGGTGTCGGTGCAGATCGGGCTGATGCCCACGCCACCGATACTCGAGGTGATCGACTGTGCGGCATTCGCGGTGTCGATCCGCAGCTCGGTGATGTGCGTGGCGTCGACGGGCAGTTGGGCAGCAATCAGGTCATGCAGCACGCGCGGAAAATTACGGTTGCCGGTGCTGGCAATCACTTTGCCGACTGACGGGAAAAGTCTTTGCAAGTTCATCCGTTCTCCATTTTTTTATTCTGGGCACATCGGCAAGCGCCGCCCACGGTCCATGAGGATTATTGGTACGTATTAGTTTATTTGGGTCATATAACGAGTTGCGTTGCTTAAATGAGTCGCGCCGTAATCGACCGCAGGCAATGCAATCAACGGCAGCTGATCGCCTGTCAGGCACTGCATATGATTTATCTTGAGCATATTGTCATAGATTCTGGGCGTACACTCCAAGGTGCCATAGATGACTTTCTCACCCTTGCTGCCTTGTGCCACATTGTGTCGATGGAGGGCCCAGCCAGAGCGCCTTAGAATTTTTTCCATCATGGCATCTACAATAACCTCATAAGTGCTGACCTCTTGGCTACGGGCAAACTGTAACATTGCCATGAACAGTGCGGCGGTACGAAAATCAACTTTGGTCTTGCTGAAGTCGTTGCTCGATGTGTCGGTGCTCAACAGCGCAAAGCGGGTGGCCTCCCAGCAGTCAAACGGGTCGGGCCTGGACAGATCGTCACTGAGCATGAAGCTCAAGGCGCCACACATCAGGGTCGGTTTACAGGAGGGGCGAAGTCTGACACAACCGGTCACCAGTGGCCCTTTGTGGGAGTAAATATAGATCGCATCATCATTGTCATATTCATCGAATTCATAATCGCTGCCGGCGTAGCTTTCAATATCCCATTTCCGGCGATCGATAAAAGCGGCTTTGCGGATACTGAGTATTTGCTCTAATGCCTGGGTCGGCAGTTCGCTGTAGCTGGCGATAGCGATATGCACGTCGGAGAAAATGTACGAGTGCTCGGAGAAAATGTACGAGTGAGGGAAATAGCCGATCATAAGTACGTCGCGGATAGGGAGGAGGTGCTTATTTATAGTGATCCTGTATAAGCGCGGCAACTGTACTTAAGTGCAGGTGGCTGGCGAGGGCAAAGTACTGTTTAATTGTCGTCGTGAGACTTTCGCTGATCCGGCTGTTTATCGGTGTTTGGCAGGTTGTACGATAACTGTGATGGGTGGGGGGATTATAAGAAGGTGGTCCCCGTCGCTGTGACAATGCTCACGAGTTGGCCTTCTATTTGAAGAGTCTGGACGCGAATTCATCAAGCTGCAACAAAGGCAAGGGTGTTTTTGCTGTTAATAGGAAAACGGATTTTCCACTCTGGAAAATAAGTCGACTGGAAAATAAATCTATTTTGGATTTTCGGGGGGGGGTCATGTATTACATTGCAATTGCAATGCTCACGGTATTACTGGTGCCAGGGCCGACCAATTCGCTGCTGCTGCAGTCTGGGGTCAGTCGCGGTCTGGGCGGTTATTCGCTGAAGTTGATTCTTGCCGAATGGATGGCCTACCTGATCCAGATTTCCGCCTGGGGTATATCCATCGATGCGCTGACCGCCAATTACGGCTGGGTGGTGGTGGCGACGAAGATCCTCGCGGTGGTTTTCCTGTTCTACATTTCGCTGAAGCTGTGGTTTTCGGTGCATCTGGATACGTCAGGCAAGCCCGCTGCCATCTCGGTTTCGGCGCTGTTCCTGGCGACACTGACCAATCCGAAAGGGCTGTTTTTTGCTTCGTTCGTTGCCCCCGCCGGAACCTTCATGCACCTGGAAAGTTATCTTTCATTCATGGCGATCTTCTCCCTGGTTATTCTTCCCGTGGGGATTGTTTGGGTGGGACTGGGAACGGTCTTTGGGCGCAATCTGCCATCGATAATATCTGGTAATCGGGTCAATAGATTTGTTTCATTGGTCATTGGTTTGTTTGCCAGTATGGCGTTGTATAACTTGGCCTCGAAAGTAATATTGGCGTGATGAGAACACGTGAGTCGGCCCCGCAAGTGCGAGACCTGTGCGGCGATGAAGGGGGGCGACTCGAGCGTGGACAGTTAAAAGATATTGTGCCGAATGGCCTTGACCATGGCCTGCTTGACATTGGTACAGCCCATTTTTTCGGTGATTTTCTTGGCGTAGAATTTCACCGTCCTTTCAGTGATATTCATGATCAGGCCGATTTCCTGGTAATTCTTGCCGAGGGCCAGCCAGTGGAGGAATTCAATTTCCCTGGGACTCAGCGAGAGGAGCTCTTCCTGGCTCACCTCAATCGGTCGATATTGATGGGCAATGGTCCCGATGGCCTTGATCAGGAACATGTTCGACTGGACGATACGATCAAAGTCAGGGTCGCCCTCAACACAGGGCAGGTGCAGGGAACCAAAGGCGCTGCCGGGTTCATGAAGGGGAATGCTGAAGCCTTGATCAATGCCATAGCGCGCGGATTGTTCGAAGACTTTGCTGGGCGCATGAGTGCAATCGTTTACCGTCGTCCAGAAGAACGGCCGCGAAGTGATGGCCGCGTTGGCCATCACCGGGTCGGACTTGTAGAGCGCCTGCTTGCGGTAGGTCTCAACCCATTCGGCGGGGTAGCTGCTATGGATCGAGATATCACCGTTATCAACTAAGTGCGAATCGAGGTAGACATAGGCAAATCGTGTTATTTCCAGTTTATAGAATACCCAGGTCAAGACATCTACATAGGTTTTTGTGCTGGCCCCAGGGATGTTGTTCTCAACTTCTCTAACCAAGTCAAACGTATGTTTGATTGTGCGGAGTTTAGGCATGACAAGCGGGCTCCGGTTGGCTGGATGTGCTCTGTTATATGGATCCAAATGGGGTGTGTCTGACTTATAGCATCGCCCGAAAACCATTTCAATATGTGTCAAATAGAAAACATAATTTGACGCAAGGGCGATTAAATCACTTATTTTTGACGCTTTGTGCTTTCGTCGGCTCGGCCAAGTGGTCAAGTTTCCTCGATGATTAAGGGCGTATTAAGAGTTTCGGGATAATCGCAGGGGGATGTAATGGGATCAGAGCGCCGCTCTCTTCATTCCTCCCTCAGGCCTGACGGAACCGGTCGATAGCGCCGCCCCCTCAGTCTCAGCTAAGTTTACCTGGGTAGTCTCCTCCCTGCGCCGATTGTGGCGCCGTTAAGGAGACGCCCGCAGATGAAAGCGCTGACCACAGCCGACTGGCTGAACAAGGTTCCGGAAGTGACACTGTCCTTCTGGGTGATCAAGATCATGTCCACCACCGTGGGCGAAACCGCGGCCGATTTCCTCGCCGTCGACGCCGGCCTGGGGCAGGGCCTGACCAGCATCGGCATGGCCGTACTGCTGGCCATCGCCTTGTTCGGCCAGTTGCGAACCCATGCCTACACCCCTTGGATCTATTGGCTCAGCGTGGTGCTGGTGAGTGTGGTCGGGACGCAGATCACCGACCTGCTCACGGACAAGCTGGGCATCAGCCTGTATGTCAGCACGGCGATCTTCTCGGTGTTGCTGGCGATCAATTTCGGCATCTGGTATGCCCGCGAACGCAACCTTTCGATCAATGAAATCGTTACGCCGCGCCGGGAGTGGTTCTACTGGACGACAGTGCTCTGCACCTTTGCTCTCGGTACGGCGGCGGGCGACCTGGCCACCGAGGCCCTGGGGCTTGGCTTCACCCTCGGTTCGCTGATTTTCGCCGGGTTGATCGCCTTGACCCTGATCGCCTGGCGCCTGGGCGGTAACGCAGTGCTGACTTTCTGGATCGCCTACATCCTTACCCGTCCGTTCGGTGCCTCCCTGGGCGACCTGCTGACCCAGGCCAAGACCTACGGCGGCCTGGGCATGGGCGCCGCCTGGACCAGCGCGATCTTCCTCAGTGTCATCCTGATCCTGGTGGTCGTCGCGCAGTTCAGCGTCGGCAACCGCAAGCTCGCCACTCAATAACCCATTCAAATACACCCAAGGAATTGTCATGTTCAACGTTCAATCCGTTATGCGCAAAGCCGCTGTTCTTTCCGTGATTGCCTTCCTCGGCCTGGCCGCCGGCTGCTCCAAACCCACTGACGCGGCCAAGGTTGCCGCGGCACCGGGCACGGCCAGCGCACCTGTGGCAGCAAGCCAGGCCACGGCCTCGAAACTCGGCGACCTGTCGGCCTTCCAGAACATTGCCGTCGATGTCGCCGCCCTGGTCGAGAAGAACGATCTGGCGGGCGCCAAGACGCGGATCAAGGACCTGGAGCTGGCCTGGGACTCCGCCGAAGCCGGCCTCAAGCCGCGTGCCGCGAGTGATTGGCACGTGCTCGACAAGGCCATCGACAACTCGCTGGATGCCCTGCGTGCCGGCAGCCCGAAACAGGCCGACTGCAAGGCGACGATGGATGAGTTGCTGAAAACCTTCAACGCCATGCAAGGTAAAAAATGATCTTGAGTCACCCGGTTCGAATTTTGTTGGCCGGATAAATCGCTTCGTGCACGGGTGAACAGATGCTTCAATGCAGGCTCGGCAATCATCACGCAGGATGAGCGCCGAGTCTTTTTTTAGCGGAGAGGGATATGCGGGTATTGCTGGTCGAAGACGATCCCATGATCGGCGAGGCGATCCAGGGCGCATTGATGGATGCCAGTTACGCCGCCGACTGGGTCAACAACGGCACGACCGCCCTCACGGCGCTGGACACCCAGCACTATGACCTGGTGCTGCTCGATCTCGGCTTGCCGGGCAAGGACGGGCTCGAAGTGCTGGGTTGTATTCGCGCTCGCGGTAACGGCGTGCCGCTGTTGATCATCACCGCCCGCGACAGCCTCGATGATCGCCTGGAGGGCCTGGATGGCGGTGCCGACGACTATCTGCTCAAACCTTTCGACATGGCTGAATTGCTCGCGCGCATGCGCGCCGTCCTGCGCCGCAAGGGTGGTACCGCGCTGTCGCAACTGAGCAACGGCGTGGTCTCCCTCGACCTGATCTCGAAACAAGCCAGTACCGAGGCAATCCCCGAGGTCCAGCTCTCCAGTCGCGAGTTTGCCTTGTTGCAGGCCCTGCTGATCCGACCGGGGGCGATTCTCTCGCGCAGCGATCTGGAAGACCGGATCTATGGTTGGGACAACGAAGTGGAAAGCAACGCGGTGGAGTTTCTGATCCACGGCTTGCGGCGCAAACTGGGCAGCCACGTGATCAAGAACGTCAGGGGCATGGGATGGATGGTTTCAAAAAACGCCTGAGTGAGTCGGTCCAGCTCAGGCTGTCGGTCTCGCTGTCGCTGGCTATTCTGATCGTCGCCCTGCTGGCCGGAGTCTTTGCCTTTGTCTCGGCTTTCGACGAGGCCCTCGAAATGCAGGACAACACCCTGCATCAGGTGGCCGTGCTGTTCGAACGCCAGCAGATGACGCTGGCCTATCCACGGCCGGAGGGCGTGGTTGCCGGCGACGATGAAGAGTCCCGGGTGACCGTGCAGTATCTGGGCGATGACAAGCGAGCCCCGGCCAATGTCGAGACCGGTGGACCGCTGCCGCTACCGGCGACCCTGGCCGATGGCCTGTCGACGCTGACGGTTGCTGGCGAACCGTTCCGGGTGCTGGTCAGGACCTTGGGCAACGGTCAGCGCATCGCGGTGGCCCAGGAAACCGGTATCCGTGACAGGGATGCCCGTGAAAGTGCCTGGCGCGGCCTGTTGCCGTTTCTGATCCTGTTTCCCGTGCTGCTGCTGGTGGTGGCTGACCTGTTGCGCAAGTTGTTCCGGCCTATCACGGTGCTGGCGGCGGAGATCGATCGGCGTGGCGAGCAGGAGCTCCACGCGATTGACGAAAATCATGTTCCGGCAGAAGTCCGGCCCTTTGTGCTGGCGATCAATCGCCTGCTCGGCCGGGTCGCCCAGTCGATGGAAAGCCAACAGCGTTTTGTTGCTGACGCCGCCCACGAATTGCGTTCGCCGCTGACTGCACTGTCCCTGCAAGCGGAGCGGCTGGCTGCCAGCGAGATGTCGGGTCTGGCCCGGGAGCGCCTGTTTGTCTTGCGGCGGGGCATCGAGCGGGGCAAGAGCCTGATCGAGCAACTGTTGGCGCTGGCCACCGCCCAGTCGAACGCGATGCCGTCCAGTGCGCCGGTCTCGGTGCACGCGGTCTATCGTCGGGTACTGGAGGACTTATTGCCGCTGGCCGAACTCAAGCAGATCGATATCGGTGTCGAAGGGGCAGAGGACGTGCACCTGGCGCTCAGCGAGATCGACCTGCTGGCGCTGGTCAGGAATCTGGTGGACAACGCCATTCGTTATACGCCCGCCGGTGGCCGTGTCGACCTATGGGTCAGCCGGGAGCAGGGTGGAGTGCTATTGCAGGTCAAGGACAACGGCCCCGGTATCAGCGTTGAAGAGCGCGAGCGGGTGTTCGATCCCTTCTATCGCAGCCTGGGCAGCCAGGCAGTCGGCTCCGGGCTGGGGCTGTCCATTGTCAAGGCCATTGCCGAGCGTAGCGGAGCGCGTATCCGCCTGGCGTACTGCGATGAGGTGGCGCAGCGAGGGTTGTGGGTTTCGTTGTGGTGGCCGCTGACGACAGCCTAAGCTAATGCAAAAAAGATATTTATTGAGGGTTTTTAAGATCGTATAGCTTTAACCCAGTGCTGATCAATCGCTGGGTTCCTTGTCTTTCCCCTGCCTTGAGCAGCTGTTTATCGGCGTGTCAGTTCGACTGATTGCGGGATGAATACCTTTTCAAATCACAGGGGAGTGAACCATGCCGAACTCGCTGGACATCACCGCGCTGCCTTTGCTGGACCTGTCCTTGCTTGAGGGCAGTTGCGAGCAGCGTCAGGGCTTTCTCGATGCACTGCGCCATGCCGCGCGGGACGTGGGCTTCTTTTACCTGACCGGACATGGCATCGACAGCGCGCTGTTGCAGCAGGTCCAGGTCCACGCCCGGGAGCTCTTCGCCTTGCCCGAGGCGGCGAAAAACGCGGTCGGCATGATCCATTCGCCACACTTTCGCGGGTACAACCGCGCGGCTTCGGAGATCACCCGGGGCCAGCCGGACCTGTGCGAACAGTTCGATGTCGGTGCCGAGCGTGAAGCCCTGACGCTGGATGAAAACACCCCCCGTTGGGCACGCCTGCAAGGCCCGAACCTGTGGCCTGTCGAGTTGCCGCGACTCAAGCCGTTGCTGCTGGAATGGCAGCAGGCGATGACCGCCATGTCGCTGCGCCTGCTGCGGGCTTTCGCCCAGGCCCTGTCATTGCACGAACAGGCTTTCGACCCGCTGTATGGCGACAGGCCCAATGAACATATCAAGCTGATCCGCTACCCCGGCCGCGCACCAGGCGAAAGCCGCCAGGGCGTGGGTGCCCACAAGGATTCCGGCTTCCTCAGTTTCCTCTTGCAGGACCAGCAGGCGGGTCTGCAAGTGGAGGTCGAGGAGGGCCGCTGGATTGATGCGTTGCCCCGGGACAATACCCTGGTGGTGAATATCGGCGAATTGCTCGAACTGGCCACCAACGGTTATCTGCGGGCCACGGTACACCGGGTGCAGTCTCCGCCACTGGGCAGCGAGCGCCTGTCGATTGCCTTTTTCCTCGGCGCGCAACTGGATGCGGTGGTGCCGCTGTATCCCTTGCCGACGGCGCTGTTGCGCGAAGCGCGGGGGCCGGCCAGCGATCCAGCCAATCCACTGTTACGCGATGTCGGCTGGAACTACCTCAAGGGCCGCCTGCGTTCCCACCCCGATGTTGCCCAACGCTTCTACGC
Source organism: Pseudomonas sp. MWU13-2862 (assembly GCF_023242495.1). Classification (NCBI taxonomy): domain Bacteria; kingdom Pseudomonadati; phylum Pseudomonadota; class Gammaproteobacteria; order Pseudomonadales; family Pseudomonadaceae; genus Pseudomonas; species Pseudomonas sp. MWU13-2862. Next base: position 134,235 of record NZ_JALMEZ010000007.1, read on the forward strand.
CGATGCACTGCTCCCCAAGGCGCTGAGCGCCTGACCCCCATCATTTGATCAAGGACTATCAGCATGTTGAAAAAAACCGGATTGACCCTGGCGGTCTGGGCGGGCCTGTTCTCTTCGTTCGGCGCCCTGGCGGCCGAGCCGCTGCGGGTGGCGGCGGACCCGGTGCCCCACGCACAGATCCTCGCGTATGTGCAGAAAATCGACCCGCAGTTGAACCTCAAGATCATCGAGATTCCCAGCGGTGTGAACTCCAATGAGCTGCTGGCCCATGGCGATGTCGACGCCAACTACTTCCAGCACCTGCCGTACCTCAAGTCCCAGGAGCAGGCCCTGGGGCAGAAGTTCGTGGTGGCGGCGACCGTGCATATCGAGCCGCTGGGGATCTATTCGCACCGGCACAAAAGTTTTGACCAGGTGCCACAAAAAGGTACCGTCGCGCTGCCCAACAATGTCACCAACCTCAGCCGCGCGCTGTACCTGCTGCAAGACAATGGCCTGATCAAGCTCAAGCCCGGCTTCAATGATCCGGCCATTGACCAGGCAACGCCCAAGGACATTGCCGAGAACCCGAAACAGTTGAAGATCCTCGAGATCGAGTCGCCGCAGTTGCCCCGCGCCCTGGATGATGTCGACCTGGTGGTGATCAACGGCAACTACGCGCTGGAGGCCGGACTGTCCCCGGCCAAGGATGCCCTGGGCCTGGAAAAGGCGGCGAACAATCCCTACGCGAATATCCTGGTGACCACTCCGAAACTGCAGGATGACCCTCGGATCAAACAGCTGGCCAAGGACCTCAACTCAGCCCAGGTGGCGGAGTTCATCACCGACACTTACTCGGGCTCTGTGATTCCGGTGACGGTCGCGGACCGCCAGCCATGATCAGCGTCGAGCAGTTGAGCAAAAGCTACGGCGAAGGACAGGCGCCGGTCCTCGACCAGGTGTCCCTGAGCATTCCGGACGGTGCGATCTACGGGATTGTCGGGCGTAGCGGTGCCGGCAAGTCGACCTTGCTGCGTTGTCTCAATCTGCTCGAGCGTCCCAGCAGTGGACGCGTGGTGATCGACGGCCAGGACCTGACGCTGCTGTCCGACCAGGCATTGCGCCAACAGCGCCAGCGCATCGGCATGATCTTCCAGGGATTCAACCTGCTGCATTCGCGCAATGTCTTCGACAATATCGCCGTGCCGCTGGAGATCGCCGGTCTCCCCAAGGCCGCTCGCCAGGCGCGGGTGCGCGAGCTGCTGGATCTGGTCGGCCTGGGGGGCAAGGCCGAGGCGTTTCCTTCGCAACTGTCCGGCGGGCAGAAACAGCGGGTAGGCATCGCCCGGGCCCTGGCTGCGCGGCCGGCCTATCTGCTCTCGGATGAAGCCACCAGCGCCCTCGACCCGGAAACCACGGCATCGATTCTTGAGCTGTTGCGCGATATCAATCGCCGGTTGGGGCTGACCATTGTGCTGATCACCCATGAGCTGGACGTGATCAAGTCGATCTGCGATCACGCGGCTGTGCTGGATCAGGGGCGGCTGCTGGAGTCCGGGCCGCTGGAAAGATTACCGGCCGAGCGGGATTCGTCTCGCGATCGCTCCTTGCTGTCGAGCTACAACCTGCCGTTCAAGAGGGCCGTCCCAGCGCTGAAACTGGCCAAGGTGGTGGATTTTCTCAAGCAGCGCGGGGGCAGGGCTGAGCCGTCATGAATCGAACCGTCGACTGGAACGAGATTTTCCAACTGCTGCTCAATGCCACGGGCGAAACGCTTTATATGGTGCTGTTGGCGGGATTGTTCACCTTGCTGATCGGCTTGCCGCTCGGCGTCCTGCTGTTTGTCAGCCGCCGCCGTGGCCTGTACCCCATGCCCCGCTTGAACAGCAGCCTCAGCGCGCTGGTCAACCTCGGCCGCTCGCTGCCGTTCGTGGTGATGTTGATCGCCTTGATTCCACTGACCCGGCTGATTGTCGGCACCACCCTGGGCAGCACCGCCGCCGTGGTGCCGATTACCATCGGTGCCTTTCCGTTTTTTGCCCGTATCGTCGAGAACGCCATGGATGACGTCGACAAGGGACGGATCGAAGCGATCCTGTCCATGGGCGGTGACATTCGCCATGTGATTTTCAAAGTACTGTTGCCCGAAGCCCTGCCGGCCTTGCTGGCGGGGATCACCCTGACGCTGGTGATGCTGATCGGCTTTTCATCCATGGCCGGGGTCATCGGCGGTGGCGGTTTGGGGGATCTGGCGATTCGTTATGGTTATCAGCGCTTCAACAACCAGGTGATGGTCGCCACGGTGATCGTGTTGGTGATTCTGGTGCAGGGCGTGCAAAGCCTGGGTGACCGATTGGTACGTTCCCTGGCGCATCGGCGCTGAGCCGCTTGCTCAGTCCTGATTCCTTGAGATCGGCGACTGCATCCTGGTGGTCCGAGAGGGCAGAGTGGGGAGACCGAAGTCGATTGCCAGGCTCTGCTTTCAAGAAGCGGGGCTGGATTTGAATACACCGCTGAGGACAAACGCATAGCGCTCCGGACGGATAAAAAAGGTGGTCCGGTCACAGCAGCGGCCATCGGCAAAATACGAGGTGCGCTCCATCACCAGCAGCGCCGCGCCACGTTTCACATTCAGGGTATTGGCCAGGTGCTTGTCGGCTTCCTGGGCGCGAATCGCCATATCGGCGCGGGTGACCGGGGCGCCGGTGATCGATTCCAGGATCGAATAGATCGGGCGGTTCTCGACAGCCGTCCACACTACATTCGCCAGTTCGGCCGGCAGATGGCTGCGGCCCAGGGCGATGGGGTCGTCGTCGACAAAGTGCAGGCGCTCCAGCAGCAGGCACTGGTCGGTCTCCGCAAACAGGGCGTGCAGCGCCTCGGGCACCGGCTGCAACTGATGATCGAGGACCCGCATGCTCGGCTTGAGGCCTTGCAACAACAGCGCCTCATGAAAACTGCGCAAGGCATCGAGACCATGGCGGACCTGCTTGGCCGCGACGAAGGTGCCTTTGCCTTGCTTGCGTTCCACCACGCCGTCGTCGCTGAGCTTGCCCACGGCCAGGCGGATGGTCACCCGGCTCACCGCAAAGCGCTGGCCCAACTCGGCCTCCGAGGGCAGCTTGCCACTGGGTTCGTAGGCGCCGCGTTGAATCTCTTCCAGCAACTGATGGGCGATCTGTTCGTAGAGCGAGGTGGTGCTGTCACGAAGAATGGGCGTGGACACTGCGGGGTTCCGTGATCTGAGAAGCCTGGCGCCCGGCGGAGCCTTCACTTCTAAGGTTATAAAAATCGATTATTGGGATAACTTGTATTAATACGTATTATGTCATGTATTCCCATTGTAGACGACCTGACGACACTTGCCATGCCAGAAACCTTCCTTTGTGCGCCGCAGCCAGCCGATGCATTGAGCGTCGAGCAGATCAGCTTCAGCTACCCCAATGGTCATCGGGTGTTTTCCTCCTTCAGTCTCAGTGCCGCCCCCGGTGAGTTTGTCGCAATTCTCGGGCCGTCCGGCTGTGGCAAGACCACCTTGCTGAACCTGTTGTCGGGGTTTGTCCGACCGCAGGCGGGGCAGATCCGTTTGAACCAGGCCACGGTGAGCCCGGAGCGTTCGGAGTTGGGTTATGTGTTTCAGTCGCCGCAGTTGTTTCCCTGGCTGACAGCCCTGGAAAATGTCCGTTTCGGCTTGCGCATGGCCGCTGATAGCAGCGAGTCGCAGCAGCGCGAACAGGCCATGCAGTACCTGCGCCTGGTCGGCTTGGAGCAGGCCGCGCAACGTTTGCCCCATCAGCTTTCCGGCGGGATGCAGCAACGGGTCTCGCTGGCTCGTACCCTGGCGCTGGAGCCGGAGGTCTTGCTGATGGATGAGCCGTTCGCCGCACTGGATGCCATCAGCCGTAACCACATGAATGAAGAAACCCTGCGCATCTGGGCCGAACTGGGCCAGACCGTATTGTTCATTACCCACGATATCGACGAAGCGGTGTTCCTGGCGGACCGGGTCATCGTCCTCAATATTGCCCCGGGCGGTATTCACAGCGAACTGAAGATCCGGCTGCCACGGCCACGCTCCAATCTGAAAACCCGCCGCCTGCCGGCTTTCCTCGATTACCGCAATGAACTGATGGAGCGTATTTCCCAGGTCATGGCGCTGTCCGAGGCCCGTGTTTCCTCTCCCTCTCCCTGCCTTGAACTCGAGTCGATCCGATGATCAAACGTACGCTGCTTGCCCTTTCATTGTCGGTTGCCGCCATGGCCGGCAGTTCATTGGCCGTCGCTGGGGAAGCCAAGCCGCTACGGGTGGGGTATGTCTTTGCCATGGCCAACGCCCCGGCATTGATCGCGGACAAGGAGGGGTACTACCGTGAGGAAGGCCTGAACGTGGATCTCCGGGCGCTGGGTGATGGTCCGGTGATCCAGCAGGCGCTGGCGGCCGGTGAGCTGGACGTGGCCTATGTCGGTACGCCACCGGTGTACCAGTGGTTTTCCCGAGGCTTGCAGAGCCGGATCCTGGCCAAGGTCAATTACGGCCAGGCGGCGGTGATCGTCGACAGCAAAAGCCCGATCAACGCCCTGGCCGAGCTCAAGGGTAAAAAACTTGCCGGGGTGAAGAAGGGCAGCGGCATGGACGTGCTGCTGCGCGGCTATGTGCTCAAGGAAAAAGCCGGGCTCAACCCTGACCATGATCTCGATATTATCGACATGCCCCCCGGCAATATGAACGCGGCCCTGGAGCGTGGCATCGTCGATGCGGCGTTCTCCTGGGAACCCTTTGTCAGCCAATCCTTGCTGCGGGGTTCGAGCCGGGTCCTGTTCGATGTCAACCAGGCCTTGCCCCAGTACCCCTGGTACGTGGTGATCGCGCTGCCGAAAACCTTGCAGGAACGCCCGGACGACGTGGTCAAACTGCTGCGCGCGCATCGCAAGGCCATTGCCTTTCTCAACGAACATCCTGACGAGTCGAACCGGATCATCGCCGAGGCATTCAAGCTTGAAGCGGTGCAAGGACCGGACGGCAAGACCATCGCCCCGGAAACCATCGTTGCCCAGGCCCGTACCCGGCTGGGGTGGTCGGCGGACCTGGAGGCCACGGACATCCAGTTTATCCAGCGCCTGATGAACTACTCCCATGACCTGGGTTTTATCGACACCACGCTCAAGACCGAGCAGATCGTCGACACCTCCTACCTGGAAAAAGCTTCGCGCTGAGTCTGCCCATGTCCTTGCCAAAACCGAATTGGGGATGGGCCTCGCTGCCGTTCCTGCTGTTGATCTGGGTGGCCCTGGCCAGCCGTTTTCCCACCTACATCCTGCCGCAACCCTGGGACGTCGCTCGTGAGGCCCTGCGTTGGCTGGGCGACGGCTCGCTCTGGCAGCACCTGCAAGCCAGTGTCCTGGAAGAGCTCGGCGGATTCTGCGCGGCGGTGATTGTCGCCGTACTGCTGGGGGCTGCGGGTGGGCTGTCTTCGCGCTTCCGTGACTTCATCGCACCACTCAACAGCCTGTTCATGGCCATCCCGCCGATCGCCTGGGCGCCGCTGATCATGATCATCTTTGGCCTGGGTTATGTGTCCATCGTGCTGGTGATCTTTATCGCCGCGGTGTTCCCCATGGCGGTGACGATCCAGGAGGGCGTGCAGGGCATTCGCGGCGGGGAAGTCCGCGCGGCCCGCACGCTGGGGGCCAGCCCCTGGCAGTTGCTGGCCCATGTCTACCTGCCGGCCTCGCTGCCGTTTGTCACGGCGGCCCTGCGCATCGGCTTCAGCCAGGGTTGGCGGGCGCTGGTGGCGGCGGAAATGATCGGTGCCTCCCGGGGCATCGGCTGGATGGTTTCCACCGGTGGCCAGATCGGCAACAGCAGCCAGGTGCTGCTGGGCATTGTCCTGATCGGGCTGACCGCCTGGCTGATGGAGAGCTTTGTGTTCCGGCGCATCGAGCGTCATTACCAGCAATGGCGCGAGCAATAAGTCGCCGGTGCCCCCTTCAAACCTTCAATGAACCCGTACGAGGTGTCATGTGAGTCATCAGTTCGATCCCCGCGAAGCCGGGCACTATATTGCCCCGCAAGGCCTGTATGAACGCAACAAGCAACGCCCGTTCCTGGGGGCGATCAGCTGTGATCGGCAGACCCTGGTGGCCGGCCAATGGGACGAGATCACCCTGGTCTACGAGGTCGGTGGCAGCGGGCTGGCGGACGGTGCCTGGTTGAAGCTGGCGTTCAAGTTCTACTCCGACTGGGCGTTGTTCCAGACCTCGAACCCGGCCGGTCCCAACTACGTCAGTGCCGAATATCAGGCCGGTGAATTGGTGCCGGGGCAGAGCCAGGCCACGGTGCAGCACCTCAAGGTGCGCTTTGACCAGAAGGGCCATGAGCGGCCGTTCCAGAAAGCCGTGATCATCGATATCGTCGACGGCTACCTCAATCCTGGCGACCGTATCGTCATCCGCCTTGGTGACCGACGCCAGGGCGGCGCGGGTACGCGGGTGCAGAGTTTCGTCGAGAAGGACTTCCGTTTCCGCTTGTTTATCGACCCGCTGGGCAGCTCGAAGTTTGCCGAAGTGCCGGGTGATCCGTTGCTGGATATCGTCCCGGGACCGGCGCAAAGCGTGCAACTGATCGTGCCGCGGCTGATCAGCGCGGGTGAAGCGTTCGACGTGCTGCTGCGGGTCGACGATGCCTGGGGCAATACCTGTCGCCAGCTGCCACTGGAAGGGCTATTGACCCTGACCGGTCCTGAAGGCGAACAGCGGCAACAGCCGTTCCGCCTGGCGGCCGAAGGTTGGGCGATTGCCCGGCTTGAGGGGTTGAAGTTCGGCGCGGTAGGCGAGTGGCGCTTGTCAGCGGAGGTGCAGGGGGCGTTTGTGCGCGGGGCCCGGGCCTTTGTGACGGTCGACCCGGCGGGTACGGCATTGCGTCCGCTCTATGCGGACCTGCATGTGCATTCCGACGACACCGTGGGCACCAATGACACCTTGTACAACCTCAGTTATGGCCGTGACGTCGCCGGGCTCGATGTGCTTGGTTATACCGCCAACGACTTCAATATCACCGAGCAGCGCTGGGACCAGGCGGTCAAGTTGATCCACGAGCTCAATGAGCCGGGTCGCTTTGTCTGCTATCCCGGGACCGAATGGTGCGGCAATTCCTGCGCCGGCGGTGACCGCAATGTGGTGTTCCTGCACGGTCGAAAGCCGGAGTTTCCTTTCGACAACCAGGGGCGATTGGTTCGTTCCTTCGAATGGAACGAGTTTACCGCCGGGACCATCAAGCCCGGCGCCTGGCCGGTGGACGAGCTGTATGCCGCCTATGCCAAGGACCCCGAAGGCCATCTGATGATGCCGCACGTGGGTGGGCGTCGTTGCAACCTGGATTGGCATCATCCGGAGCTGGAACGTCTGATTGAAGTGGGCTCGGCGTGGGGGCAGTTCCATTGGGTCTACGCCGAAGCCTTGCAACGTGGATATCGGGTGGGAGCTGCCGCCAACAGCGATGAACACCAGGGCCGTTGCGGTGGCGGTGTACCAGCCACGGCGGTGTTCGGTTCCCGTGGCGGGCTGACCGGGGTGGTTGCCGACAGCTTTGACCGTGACAGCGTCGGCAAGGCATTGCGTGCCCGTCGGACCTTTGCCACCACCGGCGAGCGCTCGTTCGCCAGCCTGCGCGAGGGTGCGCACTTTATGGGTGAAGTGTTCACTGCACGGGCGGATGCGAGCCTGGATTATCGCTTGCTGGGGGAGGCGGGTTGGGAGCAGGTCGAGTTGTTCGACGGCGAGCAGCGGGTCTGGTCGCGCAACCTGCATGAGGAACTGGGTTTCTCGGGGCACGGCATTCGCCTGCGGTTGGGGGGTGCACGGATCAAGGACCGTTATCGCGGTGCCTACTGGACGGGTGAGATCCGGGTCACCGGCGCGGTGATCAAGGGCTTCCGCGCATTGGGTCTCGATCATCCCGAACAGACCGTGTGGCGCAAGGATGCAACGACACTGGCGTTTCGCACCGATACCAATGGTGATACCGACAGCATCGAGATCGACCTGTCGCAACTGGCGGGGGCGACCTTGCAGATTCACAGCCGTATCGATAATTACATCAAGGTCGGCGACCCGTCCGAGCCACAACCTTATGTGCATGCGCCGACGGTGCTGATGGAGTTGTCCGGTGAGCAACTGCTGGCCCAGGGGCAGGTAATCGAGGAACTGCCGGGGGCGGAGTTGAAGGTCTCCCTGGAGCGGACCACCGATGCGTTGTTGCCGCGAGAGGTACAAGGGCGGATCGAGCTGGCGGCGTTGCAGCTGGAAGCGGGGCGCGAGCATCCGTTGTTCATCTGCGCACGGCAGCGGGATCAGTCGAGGGTCTGGACTTCGGCGTTGTTTTTGACGGTGTAGGCCGACCAGGAAGCGCAGGGCGCCAACCGTCCAGGGCTGGCGCCTTGGGTTGAAACAGGCTATCTGTTTGGGCATCGCGAGGATGCTGGACTCAGGAGCAGATGATGGCCAATACACCGGATAACGATGAAGCCCTGGAGGTCCAGCGGATGTGTGAGGTTGCGCAGTTGTACTTGAAGAGAACCCTGACACCCCGGGAGGTTGAAGAGATCGTCGCTTTTGTGGCGGCTAAAAGGGCGCGGACGGAAAGTCGCCAGAAGGGATGATGAATGAGTCTTTACAGGTTTCGTGTCTCGTCAGTATTCGAGGTGCGTATGCCTGCGATCCTGTTCATCTGTATCTATCTGGCGCCCTGGTGGCTTGATAGAGTTTGAGGCTCTTCTCGGCAAGGAACTGCTCCATGGACCTGACTGCTATCCCCTTCGGTACGACTGATTGGTCGACTATCGAGCCCGTCGCCCATCCGGGCCAGACAGGCACCGCCTATTGGCGGACTTGTCAGTTTGGCGCTACCCGTGTGCGGATGGTCGAGTACAGTCCCGGATACCTGGCCGACCACTGGTGCTGGAGAGGGCATATCCTCTTGTGCCTGGAGGGCGAGCTGGAGACCGAACTGGAAGATGGCCGTCGGTTCATCCTGTCTGCGGGGATGAGCTATCAGGTCGGCAACAATAACGAGGGGCATCGCTCATCCACTACCAGCGGGGCCAAGTTGTTTATTGTGGACTGAGCACGTCGTTTAATATGACGGCGGTTATTTCCTTAAGAAATTACATGGCCTAGAAATGTGGGAGCTTGACCGTCCTTTGAAATGACTTTCAAAAAAAAGCTCAAGACAGTTGCTTCCACAGGTATTGTGTTTGCCCCTATGATCAGTAGAGGGACCTAGGTTTGCAGAAAATGGCTCGCAATGGTTCCGGAGCAAATCGGTTCAACCGATCCGGTCAGGACCACGCCGCCGACGCCATCCCATTTCACCCGCACCGTTCCACCGTCACATTCCACCTCGACGGCATTGTCCAGAAGGCCACGACGAATCCCGCCCACGACCGCCCCGCAGCAGCAGGAACCCGAGCCCAGGGCGATACCGCCGCCACGTTCCCAGATGCGTAAACGGATATGGCCACGGTCGATGACCTGGACGAAATGCACATTGGTCTTCTTGGGGAAAAACGCATCGGTTTCGACCGTGGGGCCAAAAGCCGCCACGTCGACCGCTGCCAGATCCTCGACAAAGAAGGTGCAGTGCGGATTGCCCATGCTGCAAGCCGTGGGGCTTCCGGGCAGCGGCAAGCGGTTGGTGTCGACCTCTTCGGCAAGCGGGATCGACTGCCAATCGAGCGAAGGTTTGCCCATGTCCACCGACACCCGCTGATCCGACTCGCGGACACAGGTCAGCAAGCCGCGGTCGGTCCTGAGCAGAACCGAAGTGCTATTCGCCTCACGCATCAACATATCCGCCACGCCACGGGTTGCACTGCCGCAGGTTTCGAGCCTGGAACCATCCGCGTTCCAGAACAGCAAGCGTGCCGCCGCCTCTTCGAAGTCGAGTACCACGGCCAACTGATTGAAACCGATGCCTCGATTCCGATCACCGAGGCGACGAGCCACCTCGGGAGTGATCGGATCGACTTTGCCGCGCAGGTCGACAATAACGAAATCGTCGCCGTGGGCATGCATCTTTACGAAGTTCAGCGTCATACGGGGCCTGTTTTTCCGCCTTATTTTATCTTGGGCATATCCAGTATGGATCTGATAAAGGCGTCGTCGGCGTTGGCCAGGAGTTCAGACACGTACCACTGGCCTTGGACTTGCCTGAAACCGATATGAATACCGATTAATTGCCCGTCATCGCGTTCGATCAGATAGGCTCTGTTTTCAAACACTTCACCTTTGGTCTCTTTGGGGGTCAAGTGTATTTTGTATATTTCATGTTTCCCGAGCCAGGCGGAAAGTGTGTTCTGGCTTTTGGAGATGAGATCCTTCTCCTTGGTTTGCCACTTGTCAAAGTGTCCGGAAAAAGCCTTGCTCCAGCAATCCGAGGCCAACTTGTTTTCAATGCACTGACTGTATTGGTTCTCGAACTCGTCTTTGTAGGCAATGGCGTCGTTGGCGTAGGCGGAACTTGCAGTTGCCAGGAGGGACAGGCAAAAAACAGCTTTCTTGAACATTCTGATCTCATCTTGAATTTAGGGATTTGCCTTTCGGTTCAACCCTGTCTTGCTTAGCCACCGGCATTCGCTTTCGCTCTTGCAGCCACCGATGGATCACGCGTCGTGCTCCTACAGTACCTCACCAGGTTCAGGAGTGGATAGTCGGCTTCGGAAGCCCGCGATGACAGCGCGCCCGGCGCTGTCATCGCGGTGCCGGGGGGAAGGGCTCGATCAGGCCGCGTTGGCTTCTTTCTTCAGGCTCTTGATGTCAATCACGAAACGGTATTTGACGTCGCCCTTGAGCATGCGGCCATAGGCTTCGTTGATGTCCTGGATATCGATCATCTCGATATCCGAGACCAGTCCGTGCTTGGCGCAGAAGTCCAGCATGTCCTGGGTTTCCTGGATGCCGCCGATCAGGGAGCCGGCGAGGCTGCGGCGCTTGAAGATCAGGTTGAACACCGAAGGCGAAGGGTGCGGACTGTCAGGGGCGCCGACCAGGGTCATGGTGCCGTCGCGCCTGAGCAGGGCGAGGAAGGCGTCCAGGTCGTGGGGCGCGGCCACGGTGTTGAGGATGAAGTCCAGGGTGTTGGCGAACGCGGCCATTTCATCCGCGTTCTTCGACACCACCACTTCATCGGCACCCAGGCGCAGGCCGTCTTCACGCTTGTTCGGCGAGGTGGTGAACAGCACCACATGCGCGCCCATGGCATGGGCGATTTTCACCGCCATGTGCCCCAGGCCGCCGAGACCGACCACCCCGACTTTTTTGCCAGGACCGACTTTCCAGTGGTGCAGCGGCGAATAGGTGGTGATGCCGGCACACAGCAGCGGCGCGACGGCTGCCAGATTGGCTTCACCGTGGGAAATGCGCAGGACGAACTTTTCCTTGACGACGATATTGTCCGAATAACCGCCATAGGTGTTTTCACCGCCGAACACCGGGCCGTTGTAGGTGCCGGTGAAGCCACTCTCGCAATATTGCTCTTCACCTTCGACGCAGGATGCACAGTGCTGGCAGCTGTCGACCATGCAGCCGACACCGGCCAGGTCGCCGACCTTGAATTTGCTGACATTGGCACCGATTGCGGTAACCCGGCCGACAATTTCATGCCCCGGTACCGACGGGTACAAGGTGTTGTGCCATTCATTACGCGCGGTGTGCAGGTCGGAGTGGCAGACGCCGCAGTAGAGGATCTCGATCTGCACATCGTCGGCGCCGGGAGCGCGACGTTCGAAGGTGAAAGGCTTGAGTGAATCCTTGGGATTTTGGGCCGCGTAGCTATACGTCTTGGTCATGGCGTCGTCACCTTGGGTTTCATGGGGCAGGAAATAACTTGACCAGCATAGCCACTGAATCGTTCAAGCGGATGACGATCCTGAGACAGGGGGACAAGCCGGTCTATCCGTGTCCGCAAGCCCCCCGGTTGGTTCAGCCCTGCCACATGGACAGTTCGACGTCTTCGGCGAACGGCGTGGACAGGTAACCCTCGGCAGGATTGCGCACCCGTGCCAGGTACTCGGGGCTATGGTCGGCATTGTCGGCGATGATCAGCGCGCCAGGCCGCAGGCGGTTCTGCAGCAGGCCGAGGATCTCGGGGTAGAGCGCCTTGGCACCGTCGAGCAGGACCAGGTCGATGCTTTCCGGGAGGTCGACACTGAGGGTTTGCAAGGCATCGCCCTCGCGGATATCCACCAGGTCGAGCAGCCCGCCGAGCGCCAGGTTGTTCCGTGCCCGTAGCACCTTGGATGGCTCGAATTCGCTGGTGATCAAGCGGCCGCCGCCATTGTCCCGCAGGGCGGCGGCGAGGTGCAGGGTCGAGAGGCCGAACGAGGTGCCGAATTCGACAATGGTCCGTGCCGTGCAACTGCGCGCCAGCATATACAGGAGTGTCCCGGTCTCTCGCGAGACCGCCAGGGGAAAATCCTTCAGGCGGGTATAGAACTCGAGGTAGTCAGTCTTGCTGCACATCAGGCGCACGCGCTCTTCTTCCGAGATATTGCCGGCGGCGGCGACGAGGGTTGGCCAGGTTTCATCGGCCTCGGCGAACAGGCGGTCGAGCAGGGGCGCGAGGGGGGCTTGGGTCAGGGTTTTCATGGGGTTTTCCAAGTGGGGTCGGTGAGGGTTTATAATGCGAATAAACCTTCATGTTTTCTATTCGCATTGCGAGCCTTGCCCATGACCGATCACCCAAGTACGCGGATTACCTCACGCAAACAGCCCAAGCAGGCTCGTTCCAATGACCTGGTCGATTCGATTCTGCAAGCGGCTATTCAGGTTTTGGCGAAGGAGGGCATGCGCCGCTTTACCACCACGCGGGTGGCCGAACGGGCCGGGGTCAGCGTCGGTTCGGTGTATCAGTATTTTCCGAACAAGGCGGCGATCCTCTTTCGCCTGCAGAGCGATGAGTGGCGCGAGACCAGCGAGATGCTGCGCGGCATCCTTGAAGACACCCGTAATCCGCCGCTGGAACGGTTGCGTCTGCTGGTTCACGTCTTTATCCGCTCCGAATGCGATGAGGCCGAGGTGCGCGTGGCACTGGATGACGCCGCGCCGTTTTATCGCGATGCACCCGAGGCGCAGGAGGTAAGGGCGGCGGGCAAACAGGCTGTCGAAGTGTTCATGCGCGAGGTACTGCCCGAGGCCTCGGACGCGACCCGGGCCGTGGCCGGCGATCTGATCAAGGTGACGCTCAGTTCGGTGGGCAAGCAGTTTTCGGAAAGCCCACGGACCCCGGCGCAGATCGAAACCTATGCGGATGCCATGGCCGACATGTTTTGCGCCTACCTGCGAGGCCTCGGACACTGTTGACAGCCCTCGTCGGATCAGGCCGCCTGATCCAGCACCTGGTCATCCCGTTCGGTATCGCTGTTATTCTCGACCGAGCTCCGGTCGAGAAACAGAAACACCACGGCGGCCGTCAGCACGGTGATAGCCGTCAGTACCCACAGCAAGGTGCTGAACGCGGCACTGTAGCCCTCGGCCAATGCCGCGCGTCCGGCGGCGGGCAGCAATTGCATGGCGCCGGCAAGATCGCCGGTGGCCAGATGCTGTGCGGCGCCGACGATATCGGGTGTCGCCGTGCCGCCGAGGTGGCTGGCGGTGAAGGCCGACAGCAGCGCCATGACGACGGCAATGGCCACCCCTTCACCGGCCACCCGGGTGGTGCTGAAAATACCGGTGGCCATGCCGGCGCGCTCCTTGGGCACCACGCTGACCGCCATGCCATCCATCAAGCCCCAGGGCAGGCTGATGCCGACACCGATGACGAACATGGGCCAGGCCAGCGCGGTGGTACTGCTGCCCACCGGTACATGGCCCAGCCAGAACAGCCCGGCGGCACACACCAGCAAGCCACTGCCGCACAAGGTCGAGGGCGACAGCCAGCGAGTCAGGTAGCCTGCGACAATCGGCAATACCAACAGTGGCGCCGACAACGCCACCAGCAACCAGCCGGCGGCGACCTCGCTCATGCCTTCGATGCCGACGAAGCGGATTGGCAGCAGGATCAGCAGCACGACGAAGGAATAGGCCGGTGCGGCCGCCAGCAACTGCACGCCGACGAAGCGCGGGAAGCGGAACAGCGTCAGGTCGAGCATCGGCTGGGCGACCCGCTGTTCGATGATGACGAAGGCGGCGAAGGACAGCAGCGCGACGGCGAACAACCCGAGCACCAGCGGATCGGCCCAACCGCTTTCCGGCGCCTTGAGGATGGCAAAGGTGAAGATCCCCAGCGCCCAGGTGAAGGTGATCGCGCCGGGCCAATCGATACCGGCCGCCTCGGGGTTGCGCGACTCGTTCATATAGCGCGTGGCCAGGATCAGTGAAATCGCCGCCAGCAAGGTGATCAGCAGGAAGATCACCTGCCAGCCGAACGCCTCGATCATCGCGCCGGCGGCCACGGGGCCGAAGGCCAGGCCGATACCGAAGCTGGTTCCGACGAAACTGAACGCCCGGATGCGTCCCTGGCCTTCGAAGACTTGGGCCAGGGCGGCCATGCCACTGGAGAAGGCGGCCGCGGCGGCCAGTCCCTGGGCTGCGCGCAGGACGTCGAACAGCGTCAGGCTCGGGGCGAAGGGCAAGGCCGCGGCGAGCAGGGCAAAAGCGCTGACGCCGCCGATAAAGACTTTCTTGCGGCCATAATTGTCCGCCAGCGCGCCGGCCAGCATCAGGCAACTGCCGAAGGTCAGCATAAAGGCGTTGGTGACCCAGTTCAGTTCCATCGGCGAACCGCCGAAGGTGCGGCCGATGGCAGGCAGGGCCACGGCCGCCGCGGTGAAGTTGAAGGGCATGGTGATGGCCGTGATGCAGACGGCCAGCAGTATCAGCCTCTGTTGAAGCAAGAGTGGAGTGGGCATCTTGAGAGATCCTTGTAGCGGGCGGGTGTATCTGCCCTGGGTAAGCGAGACGACGGCCGCGATTTGCTGGTTTGTCCGGGCTGTCGGAACATGCAAGGATTTTAATGAGCGGGTAATCTGGCAAAAAGCGGTAAAAATTCCGCCCATATCGGAATAAAAGGATCGAATAGGAGGCGGCAGGTGGATCGACTGAGTGGCTTGATGGCCTTTATCCGCACGGCCGAACTGGGCAGTTTCGTCGCGGCGGGCAGGGCGTTGGGGCTGTCGGCTTCGGCCGTCGGCAAGGGCGTGACCCGGCTTGAACAGCAGTTGGGCGTGCGGCTGTTTCAACGCTCGACCCGCAGCCTCAGCCTGACCGACGAGGGCCGGGTGTTCCAGGAGCGTTGCCGGCGCATCCTCGATGACCTCGACGACGCCCAGGCGACCTTGTCGCAGTCCACGGAAATCCCCCGTGGGCGCTTGCGCATCAGCATGCCGGCGGCCAGCTATCATCTGTTCCAGTCGGTACTGACGGCGTTCATGGCGCTATATCCCGATATCGAACTGGACCTCGACTTCAGCGACAAACTGGTGGATGTGATCGAGGAAGGCGTGGACATCGCCATTCGCAGCGGCGAACTGCCGGACTCGCGGCTGATGAGCCGACCGTTGCCGGGCGTGCAACCAGTGCTGTGCGCTGCGCCGGCTTATCTGGAACGCCATGGCACGCCGCAGACCCCGGCTGAACTGGACGATCACCTGGCGGTGCGTTTTCGCTATTTCAAGAATGGCAAGCTGCTGGACTTTCCGTTGATGCGCGAGGAGGGCGCGCGGGAGCCACGGACCCGCACGGTGATGATCAGCAACAATATGGAAATGGTGCTTGCGGCACTGGTCAAGGGCTTTGGCCTGGGGACCATCCCGGACTTCCTCGCCCGCGAGGCCCTGGCCGACGGTTCGTTGCGCTGCCTGCTGCATGGCTATCTGATCCCTCCGGACAGCATGAGCATCGTCTGGCCTTCGAGCCGCCAGCTGTCGCGCAAGATTCGCGTCTTCGTGGACTTCATGTGCGAGCGGCTGGAGCAGGAGGCGGTGCAGTTGCGTGCGACCCTCGCGCAGGAGTGTCTCTATGCCCGCAGGAGCGAGAGCCCGCTGGCTCGCGAGGGTGGTTGAGCGCTGATCCTGGGCGTCAATCGCTTTCCAGCAATGAGCGGGCGAAGTCATCCGAGGCTATAAAATCCAGGGTCTTGCGCAGTTGCAGGGATTCCTCTGCACCGAATGCCTGCTCGAAACGGCACGACATCCGCTGGGAGATCTGCCGGGCTTCTTCGTATTTGCGCTGGCCTTCCTCGGTCAGCAGCACGCGCCGGCTGCGCCGGTCGAGCTCGTCCACCTGCAACACCACCAACCCGTCGCGCACCAGCGGCTTGAGGGTATGGCCGAGTGCGGAAAGGTCCATCACCAGGGACTGGGCCAGGTCACGCATTTTCGGCCGGTCGGCGCGGGCGATATGCGACAGCAGGGAATACTGGGTAGCTTTCAGGCCGCAGGCTGCGAACGCTTCGTCATAGATTTGTCCCAGGCGCCGGGACGCACGGCGCACAGCACCGTTCGCGCAACTGCTGGTCTGGGGGCTGTCAAGACTGGGTGGCGCACATTTCAAGGACTGATCACTCTCTAATGCAAAGGTCGAGCCAGTAATTATGCCTGTGACCGCCTCGAGAACAAGGTTTTTTCAGGTCATGGCCGAAAACGGCCTATCTGACAAGAAATATACTTGCGTATGCCTCTAAGATCTATATCGTGGCATATACCTCTTTATGACCTGGATGTCAGGGCAATTTGCCCGGGTGGAAAAGGCGACAGGGCAGAAGCAGGGCGCTACGGCCAGCGTCCCTCTCGCCTGCATCACGTACCTTCTTCCGTGTTCAATCCCCTGTCTGGATCACACCTATGCTGAGCCTTGTGCGCATTGCATTACGGCGCCCCTACACCTTCCTGGTGTTGGCTATCTTCATCCTGATCGTCGGGCCGCTGGCCGCCTGGCGTACGCCGACCGATATCTTTCCGGAAATCCGCATCCCCGTGATTGCCGTGATCTGGCAGTACACCGGGTTGCCACCGGATCAGATGGCCGGCCGTATCACCTCGCCCTTCGAGCGGGTCCTGACCACCACGGTCAACGACATCCGCCATATCGAGGCGCAGTCGCTGAACGGTTTCGGCATCGTCAAGGTGTACTTCCAGCCGGGGGTCAATATCAGCACCGCGAACGCGCAACTGACCTCGGTGTCCCAGGCGATCCTGCGCAACCTGCCACCCGGTACCGTGCCGCCCTTGATTCTCAATTACAGCGCCTCGACGGTCCCTATCGTGCAACTGGCGTTATCGGGTAACGGGCTCAGCGAACAGAAGCTCGGCGACCTGGGGCTCAATACCGTACGCCTGTTGCTCACTTCGGTGGCCGGTGCGGCCGTGCCTTATCCGTTCGGCGGTAAAACCCGCCAGGTGCAGATCGACCTCGATTCAGCGCGGATGCAGGCCCGCGGGCTTTCGGCCCAGGACGTCGCCACCGCCCTGGCGACGCAGAACGTGATCACCCCGGTGGGCACGCAAAAGATCGGCAGCTACGAATATATGCTGCAACTGAACAACGCGCCTTCGGACTTCCGCGACCTGGAAAACCTGCCGATCAAGACCGCAGACGGTACCACGGTATTGATTCGTGACGTGGCGACGGTGCGCGACGGCAACCCGCCGCAGACCAATATCGTCCACGTCAACGGCAACCGCTCGGTGTTGATCCCGGTGCTCAAGACCGGTTCGGCCTCGACCCTGGGGGTGATCGCCGGGATCAAGGACAAGCTGGCCGAATCCAAGGCGGCCTTGCCGCCGAACCTGAATATCGACCTGATCGGCGACCAGTCGCTGTTCGTCCGTGCGGCCATCAGCGGTGTAGCTCGCGAAGGGATCATTGCCGCGGCACTGACCAGCCTGATGATCCTGCTGTTCCTCGGCAGCTGGCGTTCGACGGTGATTATCGCCGTGTCGATTCCGCTGGCGATCCTGTCCTCGATTGCCACCCTGTCGATGCTCGGCGAGACCCTCAACATCATGACCCTGGGCGGGCTCGCGCTGGCGGTGGGGATCCTGGTGGACGATGCCACGGTGACCATCGAGAACATCAACTGGCATCTGGAGCACGGCAAGCCGGTGGAGACGGCGATACTCGATGGCGCCGCGCAGATCGTCACGCCGGCGTTTGTCTCGCTACTGTGTATCTGTATCGTATTCGTACCGATGTTCTTCCTCGACGGGGTTGCGCGTTTCCTGTTCGTGCCGATGGCCGAAGCGGTGATCTTCGCCATGATCGCCTCGTTCATCCTCTCGCGGACCCTGGTTCCGACCCTCGCCAACTACCTGCTCAAACCCCATGTACATGGGGATGACGGGAAGCCCCATGTAGCGCCGTCGAACAATCCGCTGGTGAAGTTCCAGCGCGGCTTCGAGGCGGCTTTCGAGACCTTTCGCGGGCATTACCACGCAGCCCTGGAAGGTGCCTTGCAGCATCGGCGTACGGTCGTGGTGGCGATGCTGGCCTTTGTCGTGGCCTCGTTCGCCCTGGTGCCGTTCCTGGGGCGCAACTTTTTTCCCGAGGTCGACTCCGGGCAGATCCTGCTGCACGTGCGCGCTCCGGTGGGCACACGGGTGGAGAGCACCGCGCAGCTGATTGCCGAGATCGAGAAGTCGGTCCGCACGATAATCGAGCCCGAGCAACTGGCCGCGCTGGTGGACAATATCGGCTTGCCCATCAGCGGTATCAACACCGCCTACAACAACACCGGGACCGTGGGCTCCCAGGACAGCGATATCCAGATCAGCCTGAAAGAGGGACATCGGCCAACCGCCGAGTACATAAAGGAACTGCGCGAGACCCTGCCCCGTGAGTTCCCCAATGCGGTGTTCTCGTTCCCGGCCTCGGACATTGTCGGGCAGATCCTCAACTTCGGCTCTTCGGCGCCGATCGACCTGCAGATCAGCGGTAACAACCTGGCGGCCAACTTCACCTATGCCAGCAGCCTGCTGCGTGATATCCGCCGGGTCCCCGGCGTGGTGGATGCGCGTCTTCAGCAGTCGCAGCAACTGCCGACCTTCAAGATCGATGTCGACCGGACCCGGGCGCAACTGGTCGGCCTGACCGAGCGTGACGTCACCAACAGCCTGGTGGTCAACCTCGCCGGTTCCAGCCAGGTGGCGCCGACGTTCTGGCTCAACACGGCCAACGGCGTGTCCTACCCGATCGTCCTGCAGACACCGCAATACAGCCTCGACAGCCTGGCAGCCCTGCACAACCTGCCGTTGACGGGTAACGCCAGCGCCGCCGCGGACCAGACCCTCGGCGCCCTGGCGTCGATCGAGCGCAGCCATAGCAATTCGGTGGTGACCCAGTCGGATATCCAGTCGGTGGTGGAGATCCTGACCTCGATCCAGGGCCGTGACCTGGGCGGGGTGTCCGCGGATATCCAGAAGATCATCGCGGCCCATGCCAGCGACATCCCCACCGGTTCGAAAGTACAGTTGCAGGGCCAGGTGCAGACCATGAACTCGGCCTTCAACGGCCTGCTGTTCGGCTTGCTCGGCGCGGTGGTGCTGATCTACCTGCTGATCGTGGTCAACTTCCAGTCCTGGAGCGATCCGTTCGTGATTATCACCGCCTTGCCGGCGGCCCTGGCCGGGATTGTCTGGATGCTCTTCGTGACCCACACGCCGCTGTCGGTGCCGGCCCTGACGGGGGCGATCATGTGCATGGGCGTGGCCACCGCCAACGCCATCCTGGTGGTGAGTTTCTGTCGCGAACGCCTGGCCGAACACGGCGATCCGCTCAAGGCCGCCCTGGAAGCCGGTTTTACCCGTCTGCGCCCGGTGCTGATGACGGCCATCGCGATGATTATCGGCATGGCGCCGATGGCCCTGGGCCTGGGGGAGGGCGGTGAGCAGAACGCACCGCTGGGCCGCGCCGTGATCGGCGGCCTGGGCTTCGCCACCATCGCCACGCTGTTCCTGGTTCCACTGATTTTCAGTCTTGTCCATGGGCGCGATGCGCGCGCCGCATCGCCTGCCATTGCTGCTCAAGGGGTCTGACATGTCCACCGATACCACCGTACCCAATCCGCCCCCTCGCACACGCTCACGCCGTGGTTTGATCGCTCTTGTGTTGGGACTGGCGTTGCTGGTCGCCGTCGTGGTGCTGGGCATCAGCGTGCGGGCCAACGAGTCGCGGGAGCTGAAAACCTGGACCAACGCCCAGGCGCTGCCCAGCGTCAACCTGATCACCCCGGGCGTCCAGCCCCAGGGGCCGGTCCTCAATCTGCCCGGGCGGATGGAGGCGTATTCGCGGGCCTCGATCTTTGCCCGGGTCAACGGTTACCTCAAGTCCTGGAAGGTCGATATCGGGGCCCACGTCAAGGCCGGGCAACTGCTCGCCGAGATCGATACCCCCGAGCTCGACCAGCAACTGCTACAGGCCCGTGCCAACCTGGCCTCGGCCCAGGCCAATGCCACGCTGGCGCAAACCACGGCCAAGCGCTGGCAGGCGATGCTGGCGTCCGATTCGGTGTCGCGCCAGGATGTCGATGAGCGCACCGGCGACCTGGCGGCGAAACTGGCCAACGTCAAATCGGCCCAGGCCAGTGTCGAGCAGTTGGTCGCGACCAAGGGCTTCCAGCGCCTGACGGCACCCTTCGACGGCGTGGTCACCGCGCGCTCCACCGATGTCGGCGCCCTGATCAGCGCCGGTGGCAGCGCCGGGCGGGAGTTGTTTGCCGTTTCGGATGTCAGCCGCCTGCGGGTCTATGTGCAAGTGCCGCAGACCTTCTCGCCGCAGATCCGCATCGGCACCACGGCCCGGCTCACGGTGCCCGAGTACCGCAAGGAGTCGTTCAACGCCCGGGTGATCGCCACCGCCGACGCGGTGACGGCGGCTTCCGGCAGCACCCTGGTGCAACTGCTGGTGGACAACCCCGGCGGTCGCCTGTTGCCGGGTGGCTACACCAGCGTGCAGTTCGACCTGCCGGTCCAGGCCGATGTGCTGCGCCTGCCGGCCAGTGCCCTGGTGTTCGATGAGCACGGCATGCGGGTCGCGACCCTCGACAAGAACGATCATGTGCTGTTCAAGACCATCAGCATCGCCCGCGACTTTGGTGACACGGTGGAAATCGGCAGCGGCCTGGACGCCGGCGACCGGGTGATCGACACGCCGCCCGATGGCCTGGGCGACAACGATGCGGTGCGGGTGGAGGCCAAGCCCCATGGCTAAGCGCAGCCTGCTGTGGCCATCGGGCCTGTACCTGATCGCCAGCCTTGGCCTGGGTGCCTGCTCGCTGGCGCCGGCGCTGAAAGTGCCGAAGACCCCGGAGCCCGGGCAGTTCCATACCCAGGGCCCGTGGACGCTGGCCACGCCCGACGATCAGGCCAGCCGGGAAGGCTGGTGGCGGATCTACAAGGACCCGCAACTGGATGCGATGCAGCAGCAGTTGCTGGTCAACAACCCGGACCTGAGTGCTGCCTTGGCGCATTATGTCCAGGCCAGGGCGTTCGTCGACCAGACCCGCTCCGGGTTGTTTCCCAAGGTCGAGGCGATCGGCAATGGCCAGCGTATACGCCAGTCGGATACGCGCCCGTTGCGCTCGGCCACGTCGCCGAATGTCTACGACTCGGCAACGCTGGGTATCGAGGTCGACTATGAAGTCGACCTCTGGGGCCGCGTGCGCGACACGGTCGCGGCCGGTGTCAGCGAAGCCCAGGCGTCACAGGCCGACCTGGCCTCGGTACGCTTGAGTCTGCAGGCCCAGTTGACGGACAACTACATCCACCTGCGCGGCCTCGACTGGCAGAACCAGTTGCTGAGCGAAACCCGCGATGCCTATACCAAGGCGTTGAGCCTGACCGAGGGGCTGCACAGTGGTGGGATCGTCTCCGGCCTGGATGTGGCGCGGGCCCGTACCCAGTTGTCGTCGGTCAAGTCGCAGTTGAGCCAGAACCGGGTCCAGCGGGCGCTGATCGAGCATGCAATTGCCGCGATGCTGGGGGAGTCGGCGTCGACCTATGCCATTGCCTCGAACACCGCGCCGATTGCCTTGCCCAGTGTGCCCACGGGCCTGCCTTCGACGCTGTTGCAACGGCGTCCTGACATCGCCGCCGCCGAACGTCGGATCGCCGCTGCCAACGCCCGTATCGGCGTGGCCAAGGCCGCCTGGTTCCCGGCGATTACCCTGAGCGCCCAAGGGGGCTATCAGAGTGACGAGTTCGCCAACCTGCTGACGGCCCCGAACCTGTTCTGGGCGATTGGCCCTTCGCTGGTGGCGACCCTGTTCGACGGTGGTGCGCGCCAGGCCCAGGTGGATATCGCCAAGGCGGCCACCGATGAAGCGGCGGCCAAGTACCGTAGCGTGGTGCTCGGTGCCTTCGAACAGGTCGAAAACAACCTTTCGACCATCGCCGGGCTCGACAACGCACTGGTCGATCAGCGAGACGCAGCGGCGGCCGCACAGTATTCCGAAGACCTGTCCCTGGCCCGCTACCGTCAGGGAGCCGTGGCTTACCTGGATGTGGTGACGGCGCAGGTCGCCTCGCTGGAAGCGCGGCGTTCGGTGCTGGAACTGCAGACCCAGCAGTTGAGCGCCAATGTCGGCCTGATCAAGGCGCTGGGCGGTGGTTGGAACATCACGCAGTTGAACGGCAAGCCCGAGGTTGCAGTCAATCAGGCTGCAGCAGGCAGCACCACGGCACCTCATTGAACCCAAGGAGTCTATCGAGCATGACGAACCCATCGGAGTATCTGCCACCCAAGGTCTGGACCTGGCACACCGAGAATGGCGGGAAATTCGCCAATATCAACCGGCCGATTGCCGGTGCGACCCACGACCAGGACCTGCCGGTCGGACGTCACCCGCTGCAGCTGTATTCCCTGGCCACGCCCAATGGCCAGAAGGTCACCATCCTGCTCGAAGAGCTGCTGGCCCTCGGTCACTCAGGGGCGGAATACGATGCCTGGTTGATCCATATTGGTGAAGGCCAGCAGTTCGGCAGTGGTTTTGTCAGGGTGAATCCGAACTCGAAGATTCCGGCACTGATGGATTACAGCGGTACAAAACCGATCCGCGTCTTCGAGTCGGGGGCCATCTTGCAGTACCTCGCCGAGAAGTTCGGCGCGTTCTTCCCGACCGATCCCGCGGCCCGGGCCGAATGCCTGTCCTGGCTGTTCTGGCAGATGGGCAGCGCGCCGTACCTGGGCGGTGGTTTTGGGCATTTCTATGCTTATGCGCCGACCAAGATCGAATATGCGATCGACCGTTTTGCCATGGAAACCAAGCGTCAGCTCGATGTGCTCGACCGGCAACTGGCGGTCAGCGAATACATCGCGGGCAGCGAGTACAGCATCGCCGACATGGCGATCTGGCCCTGGTACGGTGGTCTGGTGAAAGGTCGGCTCTACGAGGCGGCGGAATTTCTTTCGGTGCAGGATTACCGGCATGTCCAGCGTTGGGCCGATGCTATCGACGCACGGCCCGCCGTGCAGCGTGGGCGCATGGTCAACCGGGTGTCCGGGGAGCTCTCCGGGCAGTTGCGCGAGCGCCACGATGCCAGCGATTTCGCTACCCGCACCCAGGACAAGCTGGCTGTTGCGAGCGAGTAACCCTGTCGATAGCGGCGTCTAAGCAAGATGATGAGGTGGCGTGCGCTGGCCGCCCGGGTGAGGACGTGACAAGCTGGAGCGTGCTTATTATAATTTGATTATCATAAGCCGCTTCAGAGTGTCGGTATCTCCATGGAAAGCAAGACTGCACGCTTGACCGTACTCATTGACCCGGTCAAGAAAAAGGCCCTTGAGGAGCTTTGCGCTGCCCAGGACCTGACGCCGTCCCAGGTGGTCCGCCAGTTGATTCGCGACTACCTGGAAACCCACGGTGTTTCCTATTCGACCCAGAGCAAGACCGCCGGCAAGGTGCAATGACACGGCCGTTCGACGCCGGGCAGACAGGCTTTACTGCCCGGGTTCACGGGTTGCGGTCAGTGCCGAATTGAAGTCGGCATGATAGTGCCCAGGCCCCAGTGCCTGGAGTATCCCGGCCTTGCGCAGCTTGCCGAGGACTTTCTCGTTGGCTTCGCACAACTTCACGACAATGTCTCGGCCATGTAGCTGCTCGATGACTTCGAGCAGGGTCTGCAAACCCGTGATGTCCATGAAGGGCACGTGATTCAGGCGAATGATCAGGGTCCCGGGATCGGTGTGGGTCTGTGCCAGCACCCGTTCGAAGGTCTCCGCCGCCCCGAAGAACAGCGGCCCCTCGATGCCATACACCAGGACATTGGGCGGTAACTCGAGCTGGCCGTTGAGGCGCAGCTCGACCTCCAGGTCCTTGCCGACCATTTTCTGCACTTCCACCGAAGACGCCATTCGCCGCATGAATTGCAGCATGGCGAGAATGACGCCGATATTCACGGCGATGGTCAGGTCGCTGAAGACCGTCAGCAGGAAGGTGATCAGCAATATCGCGATATCGGCCCGTGGCGCCCGCTGGAGCATGCGCTTGAAGTGCTTCAGCTCGCTCATGTTGTAGGCCACGACAAACAGAATGGCCGCGAGGGCACACAGCGGGATATTCGAAGCCAATGGCGCCAGGAAGGAAATCAGCAACACCAGGGTCAGCGCATGGGCCAGGCCGGCGAGGGGGCTGTTGCCGCCGTTGCGGATATTGGTCGCCGTTCGGGCGATGGCGCCGGTCGCGGCAAAGCCGCCGAACAAGGGGCTGAACAGGTTGGCGATGCCCTGGCCGATCAATTCCTGGTTGGAGTCATGCCGGGTGCCGGCCATGCCGTCGGCGACCACCGCCGAGAGTAACGACTCGATGGCGCCCAGCATGGCGATGGCGAACGCCGGGCCGATCAATTCGATGATTCGCGGCAGGGTCACTTCCGGCAGGCTCAAGGTCGGCAACCCCTGGGGGATCCCGCCGAAGGCGCTGCCGATCGTGGCCACTCCGGGAAACTGGAAAAACGACTGCATGACGGTGGCGACCACCATCGCGACCAATGGCCCGGGCACGCGTTTCATACCGGGGAGCCTGGGCGTGAGCAATACCAGCAGCAGGCTCAGGCATGCCAGCAGGGTTGTCGCCGGGTGAAGCTGCGGCAGCGCTTGAAGCAGGTGCCAGAGCTGTTCATGAAAATGACCGGCGGCGACTTTCGGCAGGCCGAAGAAGTCTTTCCATTGTCCGACCCAGATAATCACGCCGATACCGGCGGTGAAGCCTACGATCACCGGGTCGGGGATGAACTTGATAATGGCGCCGAGCCGGGTGATCCCGAGCAGCAGCAGGATCGCCCCGGCCATGAACGTCGCTATCTGCAGGCCGTCAATGCCGTAGCGGGCGCTGATACTGGCCAGGATCACGATAAAGGCACCGGTGGGGCCGGCGATCTGTACCCGGCTGCCACCGAACAGGGACACCAGCAGGCCGCCGACAATGGCGGTGTAGATGCCTTGTTCGGGCTTGACCCCCGAGGCGATGGCAAAGGCCATGGACAGCGGTAGCGCGACGATCCCCACGATGACGCCCGCGACCAGGTTGCGAGACCAGTGCTTGCGCCCCAGCAATCCGGATTTCCACGCTTCTCGTATCGCGATCATGACGCTTGCTCCACGGGGGTCATGTGCATAACATTAACATATGATGATAATAAAACAGCAATAGGATTCTGTAGTCCCCACCGATGCCGGAATCCTTGCTGTTCGCCGTCGTGGAATCAACGGGAGCGTCCGGAAAGCAGCCGTAGCCAGGGCGGTAGATGCAAGGCGCCCATGATCAGGTACATCGTCACCATGCCGTCGAGGGCAAAGGTTCCCTGCATCGACGAGCAGGCCATCTGCGTGCCCGGGCTGAGGGCCGTGAGCAGTGCCATGCCGGCGAAGGTTGGGGCCGCGGCCAGGCACATCCAGTCGGCAATGCTCAGCGCATTGCCGGCTGGCGCTCCGTTCGATCGATCTTCATTTGTTCGACTGGACAAGAGCATGCTGCTTACTCCTGATCGTATTCGTCGTGGCGGCGCCACCAGATACCCTGCTCGTTGCGGCCCTTGGGCGCGCGGTCGAGCCACTGGTACATGCCCCAGATACCGTCCAACCCACGGGCATAGCTGGAGTAGGTGTGGTAGATCTCGCCCTCTTCAAGCACGAAGGCGCTGAGACCGGGCCGTTCGCGAATGAAGGTGGCTATGTCGGTGCCGGTGGCGGCGGCGGTCCGGGCAATCGGACTTTCACTACCTTGCAACTGCCACTCCTTGACGGTCTGGCCTCTCTGTGGCCCCGCCAAAGGCGCCTCGCGCAGGTAGTTGTAGACGATGCCGCCTTCGCGCTGCTGCTCCTCGCTGAACCAGACATTGAAGTCACTGTTGAAATCGCTGCCGAACGAGCTGGCCCAGTCGAAGCTCCAGCCCATGCGCTGCTTGAACGCCTGCAGCTTGGCCAGCGGTGCCCGCGAGATGGCGGTAAAGGCGACGTCATGGTGTTCGAGATGGATAACGATGCCATTGAAACCATCGGCGATCGACGAGCAGGACGGGCAGCCGGCGCTGTAGTCAGGCCCGAACATGAAGTGATAGACAAGGAGCTGCGAGCGGCCCTTGAACAGCTCCAGCAGTGAGACGTTGCCCGCCGGGGTGTCGAAGCGGTAGGCCTTGTCGATCCGTACCCAGGGCAGTGCCTGGCGTCGCCGGGCCAGGGCGTCGCCGCGCCGGGTCAGTTCCTTTTCATCGGCTAGCAGGTCGAGTCGCGCCGCCAGCCATTCTTCGCGTGTGCCAATCTTCTGTGTGGTCATCAGGGTTCTCCATTTGCCAGTGCTCGTCGTACCATCGGTTGTGCGAGCGGTTACGGGGTGGTCGTTAACAGACTAGGACGGGCCTGGCAGATGGCGGGAGTGACAAGTGTGACGGGATGCCCATGGACGCGATGATCACGGCGGCGGCGCGGCTGCTTGCCGGCGGGGATGTCCTCGGCGCCTTGAAGCGGGTGGCCCTGCGCGACGACGGGCCCGGGCTTGCGCTGCGCGGTATTGCCATGGCGCAGTTGGGTGATCTGGTGCGTGCCAGGGCGCTGCTCAAGCTGGCAGTCCGTGCCTTCGGGCCGCAAGAGGCGGTGGCGAGGGCGCGCTGCATTGTCGCCGAAGCCGAGATTGCACTGGTCTCCCGTGACCTGGCCTGGCCGGTCAAGGCACTCGCCGACGCGCGGGCGGTTCTCGAGGGGTATGGCGATCGCTTGAATGCCGCGCATGCGCGTCATCTCGAAGCCCGGCGCCTGCTGTTGACCGGTCATCTTGGCCAGGCCGAACGTCTGCTGGACGCGCTTGAACCGAGATTGCTGGCGCCGCCCTTGAGGGCCGCTTACGAGTTGGCCTGCGCCGGGATCGCCATCCGGCGCCTGCACACGGCGGCGGCACGCGCTGCGTTGCAGCGGGCGGAAAATGCCGCCCATGAGGCGGGTATCGGCGTATTGGCGGCTGAAGTCGAAAGCGCCTCGCAGGTCCTGAAGATACCTGCGGCACGTCTGATCACGGGGGGTGAGGCGCGTTTGCTGCTGTTGGAGGAAGTCGAGCAACTGTTTGCCTCCGCGGCGTTGGTGGTGGATGCCTGCCGCTACGCTGTGGTTGAAGGTCACACCCAGGTATCGCTGACGACGCGACCGGTCCTGTTCGCGTTGCTCCGTGCCCTCGCCGAGAGCTGGCCGGGTGCGGTCTCGCGGCAGGTGCTGATCGCCCGGGCATTTCGCGGCAAGGAGGCCGATGAATCGCACCGGGTCCGGCTGCGGGTCGAAATAGGACGGTTGCGGGGTGAGATTCGCGGGTTCGCGCAGGTGAGGGCGACCGGCGAGGGCTTTGTGCTCATGCCGCGACAGGCCCATGAGGTGGTTATCCTGGCACCGCCTGTCGAGGAGCGGCATGGTTCGCTGCTCGCCCTTTTGGCCGATGGTGAAGCGTGGTCGAGTTCGGCCCTGGCGATTGCGTTGGGGAGCAGCCCGCGCACGGTGCAGCGGGCGCTCGAAGCCCTGGCGACGACAGGCAGGGTGCAAGCTTTCGGTCGTGGGCCGGCCTGCCGCTGGACGCTCCCGTCCGTGCCGGGGTTCCCGTCAACGTTGTTACTCCCGGGGCCGCTGGACAGCGACTAGACTGAGCTCATGAAAAACTCTCAAGCTGAAATTCTTCGTGAATACGGGCCTTTTCCAGGGGCCGACTCGGTTGCGGGCGTGACCTATGACGGCCAGCACATCTGGTTTGCCTCGGGTGACAGGCTCAATGCCCTTGACCCGGAAACCGGGGCGGTGGTGCGCTCGATCGATGTCGCCGCGCAGGCCGGCACCGCTTTTGATGGCCGGTACCTGTTCCAGATTGCCGAGGGGCGCATCCGCAAGATCGATCCGAAGACCGGCGAGGTGCTTTCGAGCATACCGGCCCCCGGCGATGGTGGTGACTCCGGACTGGCATGGGCCGAGGGAACGCTCTGGGTCGGGCAGCATCGGGGTCGTCGGATTCATCAGGTCGATCCCGAAACCGGGGCGGTTCTGCGCATTATCGAATCGAAGCGCTTCGTCACGGGGGTGACCTGGGTTGATGGCGAGCTTTGGCACGGTACCTGGGAAGACGACAAGAGCGATGTAAGGCGGGTGAATCCGCAGACGGGCGCGCTGCTGGAGCGGATCGATATGCCGGCTGGCGTGGGGGTGTCGGGGCTTGAGTCCGATGGCCAGGATCGATTTTTTTGTGGTGGCGGAAACAGTGGCAGGATCCGGGCAGTCCGTCGACCCCGATAAACAGAAAGTTGCCAGCGAGGCCGGTGGTGCCTGTTTGGGCACCATCGCTGGCAAGCTCGCCGGCCGCTGGTTGGGCAGCCTGGCTGCTTTCAAACGTGCGCGAAACCTAGGCCATCAGGCCAGGATGATTTCCTTGAAGCGGGCTTTCAGTGCCTCGAACGCCACTTCTTCGCTGGCCCGCTGATTGGTCACCAGCACATCGATGCGTTCCGGCGGGCAGAAGCTGATACGGCTTTGTACGCCGAGCTTGCTGTAGTCGGCAAGGATCACCACCCGTTCGGCGTGCTCGGCCATGGCCCGTGCCACCTCGCTTTCGCGGTGATCGTAGTTGCTGGCGCCGTGGTGGGCGTCCACGCCTACCGGCGAGAGCAGCGCGAGGTCGGCGCGATAGCGACCGATTTCCGCCACCGTGGTTGCGCCCACCGTGGCCGGTGAACGGTCACCGAGGGAACCGCCGAGGATGATCACTTCGTTGTGCAGGCTGCCCGGTGCGCTGCCGCGCAGGTGCAGCGCGACATTGAACGCGTTGGTAATCACCGTCAGCCCACCCAGTTTGGCCAGTTCCTGGGCAAGAATTTCAGTGGTGGTGCCAGCGTCGATAAAGATCGTCTGCCCATGGCTGAGCAAACCCACCGCGGCACGGGCCAGGTCACGCTTGAACTTGACGTTGATATGCGCGCGCTCGGCTATCGGCGCCTCGTCCTCGACCATGATCGCGCCACCGTGGATGCGTTTCAGCTCGCCCAGGGCTTCCAGCGCCACCAGATCACGCCGCACTGTTTCGCGGGAAACATTCAGTTCCGTGACGATGCGGTCGGTGGTCACGCGCTGCAAGGTTGCCAGCAGTGCACGAATCCGCTGGTAACGCTCTTCTTGCCACATACCTCATGTCCTTGCTGTTGGGATCAGTATCCGAGCACGCATTGTGGGAGACGGGACAGCGCTGTCAAGTCGGCGGCCCATCACCATCGGTGAGAAAGTGTCGATGTGCCATAAATGTGTAATATTGTGGCATTGTTGTATTTATGTGTATTTGGCGTTAGCCTCATTGCCGGGCGGCCGGTTCCCCTGCCCCCTTGCCTTGAAACACGCACTCGCCGTCGCCTCCGTTTGCGACCATTCTTCTAATTCCAGGAGTTATGCCATGCAGCGTCGCCAGTTTCTGAACACCCTTGCCGCCGTTTCCGTTGTCAGTCCCTTGTTGTTGAGCGGCCGCCTTGCCGAGGCCGCGACGACCAAGGCCGTGCCCAGCGAGTTGGACCCGGCACGCTGGTCGCCGTTGAACCAGAAGCGCCTGCAGGCGGTGATTGACCAGCATGGCGTGAAGAGTGCGTCCTATCACCCGGACAAGCGTCCGTACGCGGTGTTCGACTGGGACAACACCTGCATCATGAACGACTGCGAAGAGGCGCTGCTGGTCTACCAGATGAACAACTTGCAGTACAAACTCAGCCCCGACGAGTTTGCCGCCGTGCTGCGCCAGGACGTACCCAACGGTCCGTTCATGAAGGATTACCTCACGGTCGACGGCAAGCCGGTGAACATGGAAGACATCGCCGCCGACGTCGAAGCCGACTACCGCTGGCTGCACGCCAACTACAAGGGCCTGGCCGGCAGCAAGAGCCTGGAAGAAATCCACGCCACCGACCAGTTCAAGGACTTTTTCACCAAGCTCTACTTCATGTATGACGCGATCTGCGACAGCTATCCGGTGGAGATCGGCTACAAATGGATCATCTACTTCTACAAGAACATGAGCACCGCCGAGTTGCAGGCGATGGCCGAGGCGTCCAATAACCACGACCTGGGTGATGGCCTGCGCAAGGTCAAGTACGAGAGCCCGAGCAGCCTGCCGGGCAAGGCCGGGGTGGTCGCCGATACGCACTTCCACGGTATCCGTATCCACGAGGAAATCCGTGGTTTGATGCACACGCTGCGGGCCAACGGCATTGACGTGTATGTCAGCACCGCGTCCATCGACGATGTGGTCCGGGTGTTCGCCGGCAACCCCAACTACGGCTACGGCGTACCGCCGGAAAACGTGATCGGCCTGCGCCTGTCCATGACCGACGGCAAGTACGACAGCAGTTACCTGCCGAACTGGCACTTCAACTACGGCCCGGGCAAGACCATCGGGATCAAGAATATCCTGGTGGCGAAGAAGGGTTATGGCCCGGTTCTGGTGGCCGGTGACAGCGACGGCGATGCCTGGATGCTGCGTGACTTCAAGGACACCGCCGTGGGCGTGATCGTCAACCGCATGAAAAAGGGCGAGATCGGTGCCGACAGCCAGAAGGCCGCCGAGCAGTTGGGCAAGGCCGATGCGCGGTTCATCCTGCAGGGCCGCGACGAGCAGACCGGCCTGATGATCCCGGACGAGAAATCGATCAAGTACGGCAAGACCGAGCGCAAGCTGCTGGCCTGAGTCCGTCGGCTCGCGGGTGGCGCAAGGTCGCCCGCGAGTCGCGCTGTTATCCGGCTTGTTGATCCTGGCGCTGTCCAGGGTCGCAAGTCAGTTGTTGCGCACTCTTCAACATTCCGTTCGACGTGCACTATCCCGCTACGACTTTTCCTCGATTACCCGTTGTTACAGTGATCTCTCGAACGCAAGTTTTGTGACTTGTCGTTAGGTCATCAACCGGTTTTTCTATTTATCGAGAGTCGTTTTATGAATACCGACGCCCCCGTCAGCAACACCGCGCTTATCCTGCTTGAGGGCAGGAACGATATTCCCAACGTCAGCGACCTGGCCACTCATAAAGTACCCGGCCCCGATCTTGTTACGGTAGTGACCCTGCGCGATCTGACTCACCCCGATCAACCGGTGACGCTGGATACGAGCCGGCAAAAGGGCGTGCTGTTCAGTGTCAAATACGCGTTGTGCCAAAGACAGGCCAGGGGCCGGTATGAACTGTTCAGCCGAGTGTATTTCGGCGACACGCTTACCCATGAGGGACACCACCCGGTGACACTGGGCGATCAGGATCAAAGGGATATCGTCATTCGCGTGGATCCCAGGACCAGTCCGTCTCCCGTTGCAGTTACCCGGCTGGTGGTTCTTGAGGGCACTGGCGATTGGACAACCCGGGAAGCTCGTGATCCAGATCGGGTGACGGTGGTCAAACTGATGGATGTCACTGATCCCGCACAGCCGATCATTATGGACATGAGTCGAAAAACAGGAAGTCAGTTCGAAATAAAATACGCCCACTGTCAAGTTCGGCCAGGGCATGTCTATCAATTGTCAGGTGAGACTTACCAGAAAGATCAGATCACTCATGTCGGAAGTATGGGGATTAACCTGGATGGCAATGGGCACAAAGGACTGTCCATAGAGTTTCGTAAACTTGTTGATCGGGACCTGATGCCGCGCGAGCGCTGAGACCGATCTTTTGCGGGGGACGTACTACACTGGTGGAGTGATGGCGTCCGCCGCATTTGAACGCTCAAGCAGCCTGGCCTCGGAGTAGTTTCATGAAAACAAGGAACATCAGGTTGACTTCCAGATCCCTGCTCGGTTTCGGGCTGATCTGTCTGCTGCTGATCAGCCTCGGGCTGACCTCGCTGTACCGCATGAAAGAAATCCACGATGCCTCCCTGGAGTTGCAAACGAACTGGTTGCCGAGTGTGCGCCAGGCCGCCCGTATTCAGAATGCCGCGTTGCTCTACCGGCTCGATGGCCGCCGCTTCGTCATGGATGAAGACCGCCTGAGCAAAAGCTCCCTCGACAAACTGGCCGCGCTGAAAACCACCCTGAGCCAGGAAACCGAGAAATACGCATCGATGGTTTCCAGCCCCGAGGAAAAACAGCGTTATGACCAGGTGATCGTGAATGTGCGCACTTACCAGGACCTGCTCGATCAACTGGTGGGCATGAGCCAGACCGCGTCCTTCGAGGCCATGACCCATTTCATTCGTGACACCAGCAGCGAAGCGGCGAAAAAACTGCAGACGTCGATTGAAGCGCTGATGAGCATCAACGAGGAGGGCGCCGGGCGCTCGGGGCAGGTGGCGAATGCCAGCTATAACAGTGCGTTCCTGCTGACGCTGATATTCATTGTCTTGGCCCTGGTGGTCACCTGCGTCGTGGCGCTGCTGTTTACCCGCAGTATCGCGCAGCCGATCAATGCCTTGCGCCTGTCGATGCAGAAGATCGCCGACGGCGACCTGAAGAGCAAGGTGGAGATCAGCGGACGGGATGAAATCACCGACTTGCAGACCGTCGCCGCCGCCATGCGTTCGAGTCTGAAGAACACCATCGAACATATCTCCGACTCATCCCGGCAACTGGCTTCCGCGGCGGAGCAGATGAGCGCGATTACCCACGAGTCGACGGCGGGTATTCAGCAGCAGAGCATCGAAACCGATCAGGCGGCCACTGCCGTCAACCAGATGACCGCGGCCGTGGAAGAAGTGGCCAGGAATGCCGTTTCGGCCTCAGAGTCGACCCAGGCTTCGGAGCGCTCGGCGCGGGTCGTCCAGGACCGTGTGGGCGAGACCATCGACTCCATCGAGCGTTTGAGCAGCCGCGTCGAACAGACCAAGAGCGATATAGAAGGCCTGGCCGGGCAAGCCCTGCACATTGCCAAGGTGCTTGACGTGATCGGCTCCATCGCCGAACAGACCAACCTGCTGGCGTTGAACGCCGCCATCGAGGCCGCACGGGCCGGCGAGCAGGGCCGTGGCTTTGCGGTAGTGGCGGATGAGGTGCGCGCGCTGGCCCATCGGACCCAGCAGTCGACCCAGGAAATCGAGCAGATGGTCAAGGGCATCCAGGTCGACTCGAAGAAGGCTGTTGAATCGATGAACCACAGCAGCGAAGAAACCCGGGTGACCCGCTCGCTGGCCCATGAGACGGGCCTGGCAATCAAGGAAGTGACCTTGTCGATTTCCCATATCAATGACAAGAACCTGCTGATCGCCACGGCGTCCGAGCAACAGGCGCAGGTGGCCAGGTCGGTTGATCGCAACCTGGTGAGCATTCGCGATCTGTCCATCCAGAGTTCATCGGCCGCCAGCCAGACGTCGATTGCCAGCAGCGAACTGTCCAAACTGGCCGGGGGCCTGAATCACCTGATTGCGCGGTTTTCACTGTAGCCAGGCCCCTGGGGGGAGGCGCTTGAGTGTGACAAGAAACCAGGATGTCCATCATGCTAAGACAGATACAGGTGAGCGAGCTTCGTGTCGGCATGTATGTGCAATCCTTCTGTGGCTCCTGGATGGACCACCCGTTCTGGCGCAGTCACTTTCTGCTGGATGATGAAACGGATCTGCAAAAGATTCGTGCTTCCGGCCTCGCCGCGCTCTGGATAGATACCGACAAGGGTCTGGATGTCGAGGTCGAGGAACCCGCTGCGCCGGAGCTCGAGGCACTGGCGATTCCGGCGCAGGAGCGGCCACGCAATCGCCCACGGATTGCCATGAGCGACGAGGTGGTCCATGCGCTGAATCTGTGCGCCCGGACCAAGGCCGCGGTACTGAGCCTGTTCGGCGACCTGCGCATGGGCCGGGCGGTTCATCCCGAGCAGATCTCCCACCTGATCGCGGAAATCTCCGATTCATTGATGCGCCATCCCGACGCCTTGATCAGCCTGGCCCGGCTCAAGACCAGCGATGAATACACCTACATGCATTCGGTGGCGGTGTGCGCGCTGATGATGAGCCTGGCCTACCGCCTGAACCTGCCCGAGGGCCTGGTGAAGGAGGCCGGCATGGCGGGCATCCTGCACGAAGTGGGCAAGATGATGGTGCCTGCCGAGTTGCTCGGTAAAACCTCGCCACTCACTGAGGCCGAGTTCGATATCCTGCGCCACCATCCGGAGATCGGCGCGAAGATGATTCTCGACACCCACCATTTCAGCCCGAGGGTGGTGGATGTCTGCCTGCATCATCACGAGCGAATCGATGGCAGCGGCTATCCGCACAAACTCTGCGGCACGCAGATCAGCCTGTTTTCGCGGATGGCCGCGGTGTGTGACAGCTACGACTCGGTGACCTCCGAGCGACATGGCAAGCAGGCCTGGACGGCGGCCGAGGCCATTCGAAAAATGGCCGATTGGAAAGGCCAGTTCGATGAGCAGATCTTCCATGCCTTCGTCCGCTGCATCGGCATCTATCCGGTGGGAGCCCTGGTGCTGTTGCACAGCGGTCGCCTGGGGATCGTCCTGGAGCAACACGAGCATTCATTGCTGACGCCCCGGGTGAAGGTGTTCTACTCCGCGAAGCTGCGAATGCCCATTGCCCAGAGTGTTATCGATCTTGCCGTTGTCAGCGAACAGGACTCGATTGTCAGCCTGGAGTCGGTCAAGAAGTGGGGATTCAAGCACCTGGACGAACTGTGGTCGGGTATTTCCATCGGCAAGCAATCGATCTTCAGTACCGCATAGGGGTCAGGCGGTGACTTCCACCGCCAGTGCCTTGACCAGGAATTCGATAAACGCCCGGGTCTTCTGCGGCACCCGGCGCGCCGAGGGATAGACCGCGTTGATGCTGATCGCCGGGGCTTGCCACTCGCACAGCACCGGCACCAGGGTACCGGCGGCCAGGGCGTCCTCGACGATAAAGTCCGGCAGCAGGGCGATGCCCATGCCGGCTTGTGCCGCCTGGGCCAGCAGGTCGCCATTGTTGGCATGCAGGGGGCCGGTGACATTGACCCGCTGGGTTTCCTTGCCATTGCTCAGTTGCAGGCTGACACCGCTTTGCAGATAGCCGTAGTTCAGGCATTGGTGGGCCGTCAGGTCCTTGGGTGTTTGCGGTGTGCCTGCTCGGGCCAGATAGGCCGGCGAGGCCACCATGATGCGCGGCGCGGGAGCGAGCAAACGGGCGACCAGGGACGAGTCTGGCAGGCTGGCGATGCGGATGGTGACATCGAAGCCGCCGCGCACCGGGTCGACTTGCTGGTCGCTGAGCACCAGTTGCAGTTCCACGTTCGGATGCTGTTGGTGAAACAGTGGGATCAACGGCCCCAACCGCCGCAGGCCGAAGGACATGGGCGCGTTGACCCGCAGCACGCCGCGCAGTTCGCCGACGCCGTCGCGGGCCCGTTGTTCGGTTTCATCCAGGGACGCCAGCAGCTCGCGAGCCGCCTCGTAGTATTCCGCGCCGGCTTCGGTCAGGTGCAGGCTGCGGGTGGTGCGTTGCAGCAGTTGCACGCCAATGGCCTCTTCCAGCGCCTGGATCTGCTTGCTGACTTTCGAGCGCGGCACATCCATGGCCCGGGCCGCCGCGGCAAAGCCATTGGCGCCGACGGTGGCGACGAAGGCGCGCATGCAGTCGATACGATCCATATTGTCTCTTTTCCAGAATCAATGCTTTGCCGATTCTAGGGCGTTGACTTGAGCTTATCCAGCTCCGGGGATGGCGCGTCTCGAATTGATGTTCCTGTAAAAAATTTCATCCTGCGGGGAACAGGCTGAAATGCACCGATCGATAGGATGAGCCCAAGTCAGCCGGAACCCGTGCTGACGAACTCAAACTATTGGAGAGTGACTGATGAAATCCCTTAAAGCGTTGTTGATCGTAACCCTGATGACCGCCTCCGTCGCGGCGATGGCCGAAGGCGGCGGTGATAAAGTCATGGCCCGCATGGACGCGGCCCGTGATACATCCATGGCCTATTACCAGCAGGCTGAAAAGGCCCAGGCCGTGGCGGCCGGCAAGCAGGCGTCCGATAGCGTCGAACGCACCAACTGACGGTGCGGGTCGAGCAGCCCAGCGGTTCGCCCCACAGGCGTTTGACGCCTGGTGAGGCGGGCCGGGTCAGGAGAGAAAAGGCATCAAGCGAGTCGCTGACTAGCCGTGTGGCAGGAGGACTCGAAAAGAGCGTTGTCCCGGGCAGAGGAGTAACCGACTGCCCGGGTAGTCATTGGCGTATCAGTGAGCCAGCAGGGCTTCGAGCTTTTCCTGGTCACGGGCGAACTGACGAATACCCTCGGCCAGTTTCTCGGTGGCCATGGCGTCTTCGTTGGAGGCCCAGCGGAACTGCGCTTCGTTCAGGTTCAAGCGTGGTTCACCGGCGGCCCCCGGCACCAGTCGACGTTCCAGCTGGCCTTCGTCCTGGCCCAGTTTTTCCAGCAGGTCGGGGCTGATGGTCAGGCGGTCGCAACCGGCCAGTTGTTCGATCTGGTTGAGGTTGCGGAAGCTTGCGCCCATGACCACGGTCTTGTAGTCGTTGGACTTGTAGTAGTTGTAGATACGGGTGACCGACTGCACGCCCGGATCGTCGGCACCGCTGTACTCGTTGCCGGTGGACTTCTTGTACCAGTCGTAGATCCGGCCCACGAACGGCGAGATCAGGAACACCCCGGCATCGGCGCAGGCCGCGGCCTGGGCGAAGGAGAACAGCAGGGTCAGGTTGGTCTGGATACCCTCTTTTTCCAGCTTTTCGGCGGCGCGGATGCCTTCCCAGGTCGAAGCCAGCTTGATCAGCACGCGGTCACGGCCTACGCCGACCTTGTCGTACAGCTCGACCAACTGGTGGGCCTTGCTCAGCAGGGCACTTTCATCGAAGGACAGGCGTGCGTCGACTTCGGTGGAAATCCGCCCTGGAATCACTTTGAGAATGCCACTGCCCACGGACACCGCGAAATGGTCGCAGGCCAGGCCCACATCGCCCTTGGCGTGGGACACGGCGGCCTTGAGCAGGTCGGCGTAGCCTGGCAGCGCGGCAGCCTTGAGCAGCAGCGAAGGGTTGGTGGTGGCGTCGACCGGCTTCAGGCGGGTAATGGCGTCGAGGTCGCCGGTGTCCGCGACCACGGTGGTGAATTGCTTGAGTTGTGCAAGCTTCGAAGTCATGAGCGTCTCTGTCGGGAAGGGCGTGGATCCATGCACTGATTGAGTGCGGCTGCGGTGAAAAGTTCGGTCAGTCGAATGTCATCAAGAATGCCGCCGAAGCAGGGGTTTGTGCAACCCAAACTGTCGGGCGGTTCAGGTTTGTGCACTGGGCATCAGCGTGGCGATCAAGGCGCGGATGGTCCCGGGCAGGGCTTCGAGTTCGCGCACCAGGATGCTGCGCTCGCGAATCGCCCAGGGCTCGTCCAGCGCCACGGTCACCAGTTCCATGGTCCGGCTGTGCCGCATGGCGGCGGACTCGGGAATGATACCGATGCCCACCCCGGCCTCGACCATGCGGCAGATGGCTTCGAAGCTGGAGACCTGGATACGCAATGACAGGGTCTTGCCGAGCCGTTCGACATGCTCGCGCAGAAAGCTTAGCAAGGTGCTGCCTTCATGCAGGCCGATATGCTGGAACGCCAGGGTCTGGCCGAGGGTCACCGACGGCTGCGCCGCCAATGGATGGTCCACCGGCATGATCAGCACCAGGCGGTCGGTGCTGAAGTGCATCACCTGCAGGCCGCTGGCTTCCACGGGACCGGCGATGATGCCCATGTCGGTGGTGCCGTCGAGTACGCCACGAACGATATCCCGCGACAGCCGTTCCTGCAGGTCCACCGTGACCCCGGGACGCTGGGAGAGAAAACCGGCCAGCACCTCCGGGAGAAACTCGGTCACCGCCGTGGTGTTGGCAAAGATACGGATATGCCCGGCCGAATCGCCGCCGTAGCTGGTGAACTCGCTCTTCAGATAGTCGACCTGACGCATGATCAGCCGCGCATGTTGCAGCAAGCGCTGGCCGGCCGGGGTGACTTCCACGCCACGGCTGTCGCGGTACAGCAGGCGGGTGTCGAGTTGCGCTTCCAGGGCCTTGATCCGCGCGCTGGCGGCAGCCGGGGAGAGGAAGGCGCGCCGGGCGCCCTGGGTCAGGCTCGGCGATTCGGCGATATGAATGAAGAGGCGTAGATCCGCCAGGTCGAAATGCATGGGGCGACTCCGGTCAGGGGCTGCGTGCAGGTAGGACGTTGGCGTTCAGCATAACTGAACGCCGGCTTATAGAAATGCAAATTCTCGGAACGGGCTGCACCTTGCATCATCGGTTCATGACAACAACCGGCAAGGGGAAAACCTTCCATGAGTGCAACGGATCTGAGTGCCTGGCTAGGACGGACCGAAGAAGCCCACGACCAATTGAGCCGCAACCTGCTCAAGCGTATTGCCGCGACCTTCGGCGAACCGGCTCCGGCCCATGGCGAGGCGTTGCCGCCGCTGTGGCAATGGTGTTTCTTCCAGGAACCGCTGGCCGAGAGCCTGTTGGGCGGCGACGGTCACCCGGCCCGTGGCGGCTTCCTGCCGCCGGCGGACAATCGCAACCGTATGTGGGCCGGCGGGCGCCTGGAGTTCTTCGAGCACCTGCGTGCCGGTCACGATGCCACCCGGCTGTCGACCATCAGCCATATCGAGGAAAAACAGGGGCGTAGCGGTGCCTTGCTGTTTGTCACCGTGCGGCATGAATACTCCCAGGACGGCCGGCTGGCGATTCGCGAAGAACAGGACATCGTCTACCGCGAGCCCACCCCCCCGAAGCAGAGCAGCGGCGAAGCCCTGATCGAGGGCGGCTGGCGCGAAGCCGTGGAGCCGACGCCGACCCTGCTGTTTCGCTACAGCGCCGTGACCTTCAACGGCCACCGCATCCACTACGACTACCCCTATGTCACTGGCACCGAAGGCTATTCCGGCCTGGTGGTGCACGGTCCGATGATCGCCACCCTGAACCTGCGGGCGTTCTGCCGGGCCAATCCCCAGGCGACCCCGCGGCGTTTTTCCTATCGCGGCGTGCGCCCGCTGATCGCACCACAACCCTTCGAAGTCGGCGGACGGATCCTCAGTCCCGGGGTCGCCCAGCTCTGGGCCGGCAACGCCGCCGGCCTGGCCCAGCAGGCTGAAGTGCACTTCGACTAACAATAAAAAGGCCGTCACCCGATGAATCCGAATAACAACGAAGAACTCAAGGCCATTCGCGAAGGCGTGCGCGCCTTGTGCGCTGAATTCGATGCCGCCTACTGGCGCAAGATAGATGAAGAGAAGGGTTTTCCCGAGGCTTTCGTCAAAGCCCTGACCGACGCCGGCTGGCTGTCGGCAATGATTCCCGAAGAGTACGGCGGCTCCGGCCTGGGCTTGGCCGAAGCCTCGGTGATCCTTGAAGAAGTGAACCGCTGCGGCGGCAACTCCGGCACGGTGCACGGCCAGATGTACAACATGTTCACCTTGTTGCGCCACGGCAGCGAGGCGCAGAAAAGTTTCTACCTGCCGAAGCTGGCCAGTGGCGAGTTGCGCCTGCAATCGATGGGCGTCACCGAGCCCACCACCGGCACCGACACCACCAAGATCAAGACCACCGCGGTCAGGCACGGCGACAAGTACGTGATCAACGGCCAGAAGGTCTGGATCTCGCGGGTCCAGCATTCCGACCTGATGATCCTGCTGGCCCGGACCACGCCCCTGGCCGAGGTGCAGAAGAAATCCGAGGGCATGTCGATCTTCCTGGTGGACCTGCGCGAGGCCATCGGCAACGGTCTGACCGTGCAGCCCATCGCCAATATGGTCAACCACGAGACCAACGAGCTGTTCTTCGACAACCTTGAAATCCCCGTTGACAGCCTGATCGGCGAAGAGGGCAAGGGCTTTCGCTACATCCTCGACGGCCTGAATGCCGAGCGCACGCTGATCGCCGCCGAGTGCATCGGCGACGGCCGCTGGTTTATCGAAAAGGCCAGTGCCTATGCCCGCGACCGGGTGGTGTTCGGCCGCCCCATCGGGCAGAACCAGGGCGTGCAGTTCCCGATTGCCGAAGCCCATATCGAGATCGAGGCCGCCGACCTGATGCGCTGGCGCGCCTGCGAGGAGTACGACAGCGGGCAGAACGCCGGGGCCAGCGCCAATATGGCCAAGTACCTGGCGGCCAAGGCGTCCTGGGAAGCGGCCAACGCCTGCCTGCAGACCCACGGCGGTTTCGGTTTCGCCTGTGAATACGACGTCGAGCGCAAGTTCCGCGAGACCCGCCTGTACCAGGTGGCGCCGATCTCCACCAACCTGATCCTGTCCTACGTGGCCGAGCATCTGCTCGAACTGCCACGCAGCTTCTGAGGCGCCGCGCATGAGCCATACCCAAGCCCTCTGCGAATTCCTCGCCGGCCTGCGTTACGAACAAGTACCGCAAGCGGTGTTCGAGCGCACCGAAGATCTGTTCCTCGATTGGCTGGCCTCGGCCCTGGCCAGCCAG
The DNA here is from genome assembly GCF_023242495.1 of Pseudomonas sp. MWU13-2862. Classification (NCBI taxonomy): domain Bacteria; kingdom Pseudomonadati; phylum Pseudomonadota; class Gammaproteobacteria; order Pseudomonadales; family Pseudomonadaceae; genus Pseudomonas; species Pseudomonas sp. MWU13-2862. Next base: position 175,072 of record NZ_JALMEZ010000007.1, read on the forward strand.
GGTGCCCATCCGATTCCGTTGTTCGAGGCCTATGCCCGCAAGATGGGCCCGGCAAGCGGCCCGGCGCGGATCCTGGTCAATGGCCAGGGCAGTTCGGCGTACTTCGCCGCCCTGGTGAATGCCGCGTCCTCCCATCTGGTGGAGCAAGACGATCTGCACAACAGTTCCGTGCTGCACCCGGCCACGGTGGTGTTCCCGGCGGCCCTGGCGGCGGCCCAGGATCTCGGCAAGTCCGGCCGCGAGCTGTTGCTGGCCTCGCTGGCCGGCTATGAGGCTGGCATTCGTATCGGCGAGTTCCTCGGGCGTTCGCACTATCGGATCTTCCACACCACGGCCACCGTCGGCACCCTGGCGGCGGCCGTGGCCGTGGGCAAGCTGATGGACTTCGACCAGGGACAGTTCAGCAACCTGCTGGGCAGCGCCGGCACCCAGGCCGCCGGGCTCTGGGAGTTCCTCCGGGATGCCGCCGATTCCAAGCAGTTGCACACCGCCAAGGCTGCGGCGGACGGCCTATTGGCCGCCTACCTGACGGCGGATGGCCTGACCGGGGCGCGCAATATTCTCGAAGGTGACCAGGGGCTGGCCGCCGGGATGTCCAGCGATGCCGATCCGACGAAGTTGTCCGATCGCCTGGGCAGCCGCTGGGCGCTGGTGGAAACCTCGTTCAAGTTCCACGCGTCCTGTCGCCACACCCATCCGGCCGCTGATGCGTTGCTGGAGCTGATGTGGCAGGAAGGCTTGAGTCATGAACATATTCGGCATGTGGAAACCCGTGTGCATCAGGGTGCCATTGATGTGCTCGGACGGGTCAAGGTGCCGCAGACGGTGCACCAGGCCAAGTTCTCCATGGGCACCGTGCTGGGCCTGATCGCCGTGCATGGCAAGGCCGGGCTGCCGGAGTTCCACCAACTGTCCTTGACCGATCCGGCCGTATCGGCGTTTCGCGAGAAGGTCAGCATGACCTTGGACCCGGAAGTCGATGGCGCCTATCCCCAACGCTGGCTGGGCCGGGTGGTGGTCACCACGGTTGACGGGCGCACCCTGTACGGCGTCATCGACGAGCCCAAGGGTGATCCTGGCAACAGCCTGTCGCGGGCCGAGCTGGAAGACAAATTCCGCCGTCTGCTGCAGTTCTCCGGGGCGCGCTCGGCCGAGCAGGCCGAGGGTTTGATCCGTCAGGTCTGGGACCTGCGTAATACCACTGACTTGAAGGAGCTGCGCTGATGAATACGGCAGCAGGCAATACCCCGGCACCGCGCCCGTTGGACGGCATCACGGTGATCAGCCTCGAACACGCCATTGCCGCGCCGTTCTGTACGCGGCAACTGGCGGACCTGGGCGCACGGGTGGTGAAGATCGAGCGCCCCGGCAGCGGCGACTTTGCCCGTGGTTATGACGAACGTGTTCGCGGCCTGGCCTCGCACTTCGTCTGGACCAACCGTTCCAAGGAAAGCCTGACCCTGGACCTCAAGCAGGAGCAGGCCGGCGATATTCTCGAAAATCTGCTGGGGCAGGCCGATGTACTGGTGCAGAACCTCGCGCCGGGGGCTGCCGCGCGCATGGGTTTGTCCTTCGAGGCGCTGCATGAACGCTTTCCACGGCTGATCGTCTGCGATATTTCCGGTTATGGCGAAGGTGGTCCTTATGAGAAGAAAAAGGCCTACGACCTTTTGATCCAGAGCGAGGGTGGCTTTCTTTCGGTGACCGGTGGGCCGGGTGAGGAAGAGCTGGCGAAGGCCGGCTGCTCCATCGCCGATATCTCCGCCGGGATGTACGCCTACAGCGGCATTCTCTCGGCGTTGCTGCTGCGGGAGAAAACCGGGGAGGGCAGCCGCATCGACGTCAGCATGCTGGAAAGCCTGGTGGAGTGGATGGGCTACCCGATGTATTACGCCTTCGACGGTGCGCCGCCGCCGCCACGGGCCGGTGCGGCGCACTCGACCATTTATCCCTACGGGCCGTTTCCGGCGGGCGACGGCGGCACCGTGATGCTCGGGTTGCAGAACGAGCGTGAGTGGGCGGCGTTCTGCGACAGGGTGCTGCTGACCCCCGAGCTGGCGGTGGACGAGCGCTTTTCGGCCAACTTCAAGCGTTCGGCCAACCGTGAGGTGTTGCGTCAGATCATCGTCGACAGCTTTGCCCGGCTCAGCACCGAGCAGGTGATTGCCCGGTTGGAAGAGGCGCAGATCGCCAATGCCCGGGTCAACGACATGCAGGGTGTGTGGGACCACCCGCAGCTCAAGGCCCGGGATGGCTGGCGCGAGGTCGGGAGTCCGGCGGGGAAACTCCCGGCGTTGCTGCCGCCGGCGCGCAATGCGGCGTTTGAGCCGCGTATGGAGGCGGTGCCGGGGTTGGGCGAGCACACCGGGGCGATCCTCAGTGAGTTGGGCTTTTCCGCGGAGGCGGTGGAGCGGCTGCGGGTGGATGGGGTGGTTTGAAAAGAATGGGCTGCTCTCAAGGGCCCCTTCGCGGGCAAGCCCTGCTCCTACAGTTTGGCGTCGTACACAAATATGGGGAACGACAGAGGACTGTAGGAGCAGGGCTTGTCGGTACGCCGCACCGCCGCGAAGAACGATAACGCGGTCCCCCCAGACAGGCCGCGCAACCAAAAAACAAGGAACACAACATGTCTTCATCCATTGCCCGCTCCGCGCTCTTCGTGCCCGGCAGTCGTCCCGAGCGTTTCGCCAAGGCCCTGGCCAGCGGCGCCGATGCCGTGATCGTCGATTTCGAAGATGCCGTCGAAGAACCGCTCAAACGAATCGCCCGTGACCACCTCGGCCAATTCCTTACCGCCAATCCCCAGGCCCGGGTCCTGGTCCGCATCAACGCCCCGGACCACACCGAACACAGCGCTGACCTGGCGTTCTGCAAGCAACACCCTGGCGTCAGCGGCGTGCTGCTGCCCAAGGTTGAGAACGCCGCCCAGGTCGGCGCCGTGGCGGCGACCGGCAAACCCGTCTGGCCGATCATCGAAAGTGCCCGCGGTTTGTTGAGCCTGGCTGAAATCGCCAGCGCCCCCGGCGTCGAGCGCTTGTCCTTCGGCGGCCTGGACCTGGCCCTTGACCTCAACCTGAGCAGCGGCTCGGACGCCGCGCAGTTCGCCCTCGACCAGGCACGCCTGGCGGTGATCGTGCATTCACGGGCCGCCGGCCTGGTCGCTCCGCTGGACGGCGTACATCCGGCCATCGACGACCCCGAGGGCCTGCGCCGCTCAATCCGCCATGCCTATGAAATGGGCTTTGCCGGTGCGTTGTGCATTCACCCCCGGCAGGTGCCGGTGATCCACGCGGCCCTGGCGCCGAGTGCCGAAGACCTGGCCTGGGCCCGCCGCGTGGTGGACGCCGGCAGTGACGGCGCCGGAGCCTATCAGGTCGACGGGCAGATGGTCGACGCCCCGGTCTTGTTGCGGGCCCGCCGCTTGTTGGCGCTGGTGTAGGCCATCACCGCAGGCTCGACAGGCCGATCCTTGGCCGCTGATCGGAGACCGCGTCGTACTCAGCCTTCGGCAATAAACCCAGAGTTTACGGAGCGTTCACCTGAGCCGAACGCAGGTACTCAGAATTCGAAATTCTCTATACGCATGGCTTTAGGCAACCTGCCTACAACACAACAATAAGAAGGTGACTTACATGTTCAAGTTGACCCGGGCGCTGTTCTGCGCCGCCACCTTGCTCACCGTGGGCCTCGCGCAGGCGGCCGAGCCCATCGTGATCAAGTTCGCCCACGTCGTCGCGGAAAACACACCCAAGGGGCAGGGCGCGCTGCTGTTCAAGAAGCTCGCCGAAGAACGCCTGCCGGGCCGGGTCAAGGTCGAGGTCTATCCCAACTCGTCGCTGTTCGGTGACGGCAAGGAAATGGAAGCCCTGCTGCTGGGTGACATACAGATGCTGGCACCGTCCCTGGCCAAGTTCGAGCAGTACACCAAGCAGATCCAGATCTACGACCTGCCGTTCCTGTTCAACGACATGGCCGCCGTCGACCGCTTCCAGGCGGCCCAGGGCAAGGCGCTGCTGACTGCGATGCAGGGCAAGGGCATTCTCGGCCTGGCCTATTGGCACAACGGCCTGAAGCAGATTTCCGCGAACAAGGCGCTGCACGTACCGGGCGATGCCCGTGGCCTGAAGTTCCGCGTCCAGGCTTCCAGTGTGCTGGAGGAGCAGTTCAAGGCGATCCGCGCCAATCCACGCAAGATGAGCTTCGCCGAGGTCTACCAGGGTTTGCAGACCGGCACCGTCAACGGCACCGAGAACACCTGGTCGAACTATGAAAGCCAGAAGGTCAACGAGGTGCAGAAGTACTTCACCGAGTCCAACCATGGCCTGATCGACTACATGGTGATCACCAACAGCAAGTTCTGGGATGGCCTGCCGCCGGATATTCGCAGCGAGCTGGAAAAGATCATGGCCGAGGTCACCGTCGAGGTGAACAAGCAGGCCGAAGCGCTGAACCAGAGCGCCAAGCAGAAGATCATCGACGCCAAGACCAGCGAAATCATCGAGCTGAGCCCCCAAGAGCGCGGGCAATGGCGTGAGGCGATGAAGCCGGTGTGGAAGAAGTTCGAGGGTGAGATCGGTGCCGACCTGATCGATGCGGCGGACAAGTCCAACCAGCCCTGATACCTCCTTTTCCCTCTCGCGGAGTCCTGTCCATGCAAACGCAACCCTTGCGGCGCATCTGGGAACATTTCGAGGAAGGCTTTATCGCTTTCCTGCTGGCGGCCATGACGCTGGTGACCTTTGTCTATGTGATGGCCAACAACATCTACACGCTGTTCTTCAACCTGGCTGATCGCTGGGCCTGGAGCCGCGCCTTCTTCAACAGCCTGGGCGACGCCACCATGACCGTGGCCCAGGACATGACTTGGAGCGTGGCCCTGACCAAGGCCATGTTCGGCTGGCTGATCTTCTTCGGTATCTCCTACGGCGTGCGCACCGCCGGCCACCTCGGGGTCGACGCCCTGGTCAAGCTGACCCCGCGTCCGGTGCAACGCTACCTGGCGCTGCTCGCCTGCGCCTGCTGCCTGGCCTACGCCGGGCTGTTCATGGTGGCCAGCTACAAGTGGCTGAGCGCGGTACTCGCCGCCGGGATCGGTGCCGAAGACCTCGATCAGTATGGGATCAAGGTCGGCTATATCGTGGTGATCGTGCCGGTGGGTTTTGCCCTGGTGCTGATCCGCTACCTGGAAATCTTCTACCGCATTTTCACCCGTCGCCAGGCCGGTCTGGGCCTGGCAGATGAAGCCGGCGAAGCGAGCAAGCTGGCGAGTGAACACAAGGAGCAGCACTGATGGCCGTTCTCTGTCTGTTTCTGCTGTTGTTCACCTTCATGTTCCTCGGCGTGCCCATTGCGATTTCCCTGGGACTGTCCGGCGCGGTGTCGATCCTGATCTTCAGCCAGGACTCCCTCAGTTCCCTGGCGATCAAGCTATTCGAGACTTCGGACGCCTACACCTTCCTGGCGATTCCGTTCTTCCTGTTGTCCGGTGCGTTCATGACCACCGGCGGCGTGGCCAAGCGCTTGATCGATTTCGCCAACGCCTGTGTCGGGCATATTCGTGGGGGCCTGGCGATTGCCGCCGTGCTGGCCTGCATGTTGTTCGCCGCCTTGTCCGGTTCCTCGCCGGCGACGGTGGCGGCGGTGGGTTCCATCGCGGTGGCGGGGATGGTCCGTTCGGGTTATCCGAAGGAGTTCGGTGCCGGGATCATCTGCAACGCCGGGACCCTGGGCATCCTGATTCCGCCGTCGATCGTCATGGTGGTCTACTCGGCGGCCACGGAAACCTCGGTGGGCAAGCTGTTTATGGCTGGGGTGATTCCCGGGCTGCTGCTGGGCCTGATGCTGATGGTGGCGATCTATATCGTTGCGCGGATCAAGAAATTACCGGCGCAACCCCGGGCGACCTTTCTCGAGTGGTTGACGGCGGCGCGCCGTGCCTTCTGGGGGTTGCTGTTGCTGGTGATCATCCTGGGCGGGATCTACAGCGGCCTGTTCACCCCGACCGAAGCGGCGGCGGTGGCGGCGGTGTATTCGGCGTTTGTCGCCTTGTTCATCTACAAGGACATGAAGATCCGCGATTGTCCCAAGGTGCTGATGGAGTCGGGTCGACTGGCGATCATGCTGATGTTCATCATCGCCAACGCCATTCTGTTCGCCCATGTGCTGACCACCGAGCAGATCCCGCAGCAGATCACCAACTGGGTGGTGTCCGAAGGGCTGACGCCGATCGGCTTCCTGATGATGGTCAACGTGGTGCTGTTGGTTGCCGGTAGTTTTATGGAGCCGTCGGCCATTGTGCTGATCCTGGCGCCGATCTTCTTCCCGATAGCGGTGAAGCTGGGGATTGACCCGATTCACCTGGGTATCGTCATGGTGGTGAATATGGAAATCGGCCTGGTGCACCCGCCGGTGGGGTTGAACCTGTTCGTGACCTCGGCGGTAACCGGGCTCACCCTGGGACAGACTATCCGTGCGGCGTTGCCGTGGTTGATGATCCTGCTGGCGTTCCTGATCCTGGTGACCTACGTGCCGATGATCTCGCTGACGCTGCCGCACTGGTTGGGCATGCCTTGATGCTCTGGAAGAGCAAGGCCAGCCCACGAAGCTTTTGGCAATCTTGAGGGCCTCTTCGCTGGCAAGCCAGGCTCCTACAGGTCTGTGTCGTACACAAAATCTGTGGCCGACAATGCACTGTAGGAGCAGGGCTTGCCCGCGAAGCTTTTGGCGATCTTGAGGGCCCCTTCGCTGGCAAGCCAGGCTCCTACAAGGACCGCGCCTGGCTTCGAATTTCCTTCAAGGGCAGCCAGGGGTCACTGGCCCGCTGGTGGCCGCTGCGGCATCACCGAGGTGCCGAAGGTATTGCCCATGCGTACGCTGGTGGCGGCCGGCGTTGCCAGTCCCAGTTTGTTGGGGGCTTTTTTGCTGATGTCGGGGTTCAGTGCTTCCTGGTTCTTCTGCCGCGCCTGGGTCTGCTCCGGGTCGCTCATCTGCTGGCTCAGGCAGTTGTAGTCCGGGGCCTTGTAGCCGCCGACACTGACGTCGATGCAACCGACCGGTTGCGCGGTCGGCTCAGCGGCCAGCGCCGAGCCCGATAGCGCGAGCAACAACAGCGCGGTAAGGGTTGATGAGCATTTCATTGACGCCTCCTGGCGACCCTGGAAGAAGGGTTTCTCTGGTCCTTTAGTCTAGATCAAAGCCGTTCGCCACCAGGTGATGGTTTTTTTGCAGTGAACGTAACATCAGGTTCATAAACAGCCCTCAGGATGACGATTTTCAGGAACACGTCAGCTGTGCAGGGACTTCGATCCGTGGCGGTGCGTCTGTCGTTCTTTCGCTATCCCTTGGCGAGCCTGGTCCTGGCCGGCTGGCTGCTGGGCGGGATTTGTTCGTGCCTGGCGGCGGAACCGGTCCAGCTTGATCCCGAGGCGCGCCTGGACCTGGACATTGCCGCCCAGGAGCTGGCTGGTGCACTGGATACCTTCAGTCGCCTGACCGGCATGGCGGTGCTGGTGGACCGCGACCTGACCCGCGCACGTCGATCCTTTGCCGTGCAGGGTCGCTATCGGGCCAGCGAAGCCTTGAGCCTGTTGCTCACCGGCACTGGCCTGATGGCGCGTTACGCTCGGGCCGATGCCTTCACCCTGCAAGTGGCGCAAGTCAACGAGCGGCCGACGGGCAAGGGGAGCGAGGGTTCGGCGGCGAGAGCCATGGCAAGCAGTTATGCCCAGGCGATCCAGGTGGCGATCGAGCAGGCCTTGTGTGCGTTGCCGCTGACCCGGCCGGGGACTTACCGGGCGGTGTTGCAGGTGTGGATCGGGCGTGCCGGTGATGTCCAGTACAGCCGCCTGGTCAGTTCCACCGGAGATATTCAGCGCGACGGGGCGCTGGTGGCACGGTTGAGTGGTGTGCGTGTCAGGCGTCCCGCGCCAACGTCGCTGCATCAACCGATAACCCTTCTAATAACGCCGAACTCAGCAGGAAGCAGCATGGAATGCACAGAGCGGGAAGGAGCCTGATAAGTATGAAGAATATCGGGCAGAGTCCTATGGTCCGGTTGTTCCTGACCTCCTATGACGACTTCAAGGCGCGCTTGCGCCGACGCCTGGGTTCCGAGGATCTGGCCAACGACGTCCTGCACGAAACCTACCTGCGGGTCGACCGCATGGAAGCGCCGCTCAACCTCACCCAGCCCAACGCCTATCTGTACCGCATGGCGCTTAATATCGCCGCCGATCGCCGTCAGGCCGACGCGCGCTTGTTGACGGGTGAGGAAATCGAGGAACTGTTGCAGGTCAGCGACGAATCCCAGGACCCGGAGCGGGTCGTGGGGGGGCAGAAGGAGATCCAGTTGCTGCTCAGCGCCCTGTATGAACTGCCGCCACGGCGACGGCGGATCTTTATCGCGGCGCGTCTGGAAGAAGCGCCGCACCTGGAGATTTCCCAACGTTTCGGGATTTCCACGCGCATGGTCGAAAAGGAATTGAAGGCCGCCCTGGGGCATTGCGCGGCACGCCTTGAAAGAAAAGTGATTCAGCGGTTCGGTCCCGGTGCGGGAAAACCGTCTAGGTAATAGACCAGCAAAATTTTCTTGAGTACCTGCGCGCTTGAACACGACTTCCATGACTGATTCCCGGGCCGGCGAGACCGCTCGATTGCACAGCGAAGCCCAGGATTGGCTGATCCTCCTGACCTCGGGGCGGGCCACCGCCGGCGATGCCCGGGCCTTGCGCCAGTGGTGCGCGCAGAGCCCGGAACACGCCCAGGCGTTCGAACGCAGCAAGTCGATGTGGCACTCCCTCAAGCCGGCCACCTTGCAATTGCAGCATCCGCCCCGTGCCCGGCAGTTTGGCCGAAGGGCTTTTCTCGGCGCTGCCATTGCGGCGTCGGCGGCTTTTTTCCTGGTGCGCGAAACGATACCCGGCGGTTTTTCCGGGCTGGGTGCCGATTACGTCACCGAAGTCGGCGAGCAGCGGCGCATCGACCTGAGCGACGATATCCGCCTGGAGCTCAACACCCAGACCCGGATCAATCGTCTGGCGGCGGTCGGCGGCAGCCCGCGGATCGAACTGGTCAGTGGTGAAGTGGAAGTGGTGACGCGCTCGCGTGAGTCGATCAGCGTCCAGGCCGGTCCGGGCTGGTTACATGCCGATCAGGTGCGTTTCAACGTGCGTCATATTGACCAGAGCGTTTGTGTGACCTGTATCGAAGGTCTGCTGACGGTGCAGGTGCAGGGCCGCAGCTTTCGTCTGGAGAGTGGCCGACAGTTGACCTATGACGCCCAGCATACCGGCGAGCCGCAAACGGTCGATGCGGCGAACGTGATCGCCTGGCGTAACAAGATGCTGGTGTTCAATGATGCGACCCTGGCCTCGGTGATCGACGAGATCAACCGCTATCGCCCGGGCATGCTGGTGTTGCTCAATGCCGAGTTGGGCAAACGCAAGGTCCAGGCGCGTTTCAGTCTCGATCAGTTGGCGGGGGTGGCGTTGTTGATCCGCGATGCCTACGGAGCCAAGTGCACCGAGTTGCCGGGTGGCGTGGTGTTGCTGAGCTAGCGAGGCCCGCTATTCCAGCGGGCCCAGCACCTGGCGATAACGCTCCGGCCCCTGGGGTGTGTCGCGCACCAGGGTGATTTCCAGACCCTGGGGATTATCCTGATGACTACCGCCCAGGTTGCGCCAGCCCTTGCCCGGTTGCCAGACCCGCAAGTCCATTTCCCGCACCTGAGCCAGTACCGCGACACCCTCCTTGGCCGCCGGCAACGGGAATTGCGTGCGCGCCGGTCCAGCAGCGCGATACAGAGTGCCGCCCTGCAACCACCAGCGCACCCGTTGCAGAGCGCCGTCCTGCTGCGGCGCGGCGCGGATCAGCTCCAGGCGAAAGCCCTTGCCCTCGGCGCTGCGTACGCTCAGGGCCACGGGGGCGGGCGGGGCTTCGTGTTCGGTATCCACCACCACCGGTTCCACCAGTTCAATGCTGGCGCGCAGCGCCACATCACGCTCCAACTGCCCCAACGCCGCCAGCAGTTCGCGGGTCTGTCCGGCGCTGGCCTTGAGGTGTTCGTCGGCGCGGTTGACGCTGTCCAGCCCGCGCCAGGCGATCACGCTGACAATCGCCATCAGCATGATCGCGACCATCACTTCGATCAGGGTAAAGCCTTGCTGGCGCCTGTTCATTGCACCTTCACCTCGCCGGTGGCGCTACGCAGCACGCTGATACTGTGCTGGCCGTCGGAGAGCGACAGGCGCAACGGCACGCCGATCCACTCGGCGGTCAACAGCAGGCTTTTGCCCGGGTCGATACGCACCTGCATCGGTGTGCTCAGCCAGGCGCGGGGGCGCAGCTGCGGGTCCTGGGCGAACTGCTCGACGCCGCCCTGGTCGTCGCCGCGGCTGAAGCGATAACCCTTGCTGTCGCTCAGCCAGCGAATCGGCCGGCCATCGGCCCGGACCTCGGCCTGGGCTACCTGCAGGGCCTGGGCCAGTGTCTCGGCGTCCTTGCGCAGCAGGTGCAACGGGTCCGGCTTGATGCTCAGGCCAATGGCCGCACTGGCGATACCGATGATGACCAGCACCACCATCAGTTCGATCAGGGTGAAACCGGCTTGGGGGCGCACGACATCCATTCGACAAGGGCTCCTTGGGGGTTGATACAGGCTGCGCCGCGAAGATGATGAGCATGTGAAATAAAAACGTGAGAATTGACAGGTAGTCTGATGGGAGCGCGTTTCTGTAGGAGTCGGCTTGCTGGCGATACGAATTCATGGTCGACATCGTTGTCGCCTGATACATCGCTATCGCTGGCAAGCCAGCTCCCACAGGGATTTGCGGCGCAGCCTCTGTTTCGGATCACTGTCGAGAAGGACCTCAAGCATGCAATGGAGTCACCGTTTTTCCCCGCCGCAGTTCGTTCAGGCGCTGGCCTTGCTCGCGGCCCTGGCCGGTGCGCTGACCTGGTCCAGCCTGTTGCTGAAGCCCGCGCCATCGCTGTTACCCGAAGGCCTGCCGCAAACCGCCGGCACCCGCAGCGACAACCCTGCCCTGCAATGGTTTTCCAACCAGCCGGCGGTGCTCGATATCAAGGTCTCCGGAGTCATGGCCGGGGTGCACGGAGCGGTGGCGATCCTCAGTCTCAACGACGGCCCTCCGCGCAGTTTCCTGGCGGGCGAAACCCTGAGCCAGGGCGTACGCCTGCTGGCCATCGAGCCCGAAGGCATTGTTGTCGAGCGAGGCACGGAAAAACTCCACCTGAACGTGACCCGCCTCAGTGCTGCGCCGTTCCTGCCGAAGCTGACCCGCCCTTGAGTGCCGGTTGGGCCGGGCTCAGCACGGTTTCCAACTGGGCCAGCGGTGGCGCCTCGCGGCTGCGATCGAGGACCAGGATATCGACTTTGAACAGACCGGCGCCGAACGCGCCGATCATCTGGTCGCAGCGCAACATCAGCCGGCCCTGATCGCATTCGAAGGATTTGCGCCCGACGGGCAGGCGTCCTTCCAGGCGCAATTCCGCCAGACGGCTCTGGGCCGCCAGCAAGGCGATGGATTTGTCCCGCAACAGCCCGTTGCTCTGGGTCATCACCCCGGCCATGCGCACGGCGGCGGACAGCGCGACGGCGATGATTGTCAGGGCCACCAGCACTTCGATCAGGGTGAAACCACCTTGGTGGTGTGGACGGGGCATCAAGTCGACTCGAGAGGGGAACCCGGGCTCAAGACTAGGGGGCTTGTTTGACCGCCTGCTGACCAAAGCTCCCGAGCTTTTCGCAACGGCTTGCCGTTGATTCGCCTTCAGCCGATGACAGGTCTTCCCTTAACTGTCCCTGTGGGCGCCACTCACCGGCAGGCGGCTGCCGAGGCGATACCGCGACGAGGGATGGGTCAGGCGAACGTAGGTGACAATCTTGTTCTGGCTCCAGGTCCGCCGTACCAGGATCAGGCATGGCTCCAGGGCGTCGATCTGCATATGCCGGCTTTCGTCGCTGCTGGGGTGACCGGCCTCGACAATATGCTCCATCTCGTCGGGACGAATGACCTGCAACAGGTAGCGTGCCGGTTGCAGCTGTTCACCGAACTCCTGTTGCAGAAAGTCCGGCACCAGCTCGGGATTGACATAGCGATCCTCGAACTGCACCGGCACGCCTTCTTCGCTGTGCACGCAGATCAGGTGAAACACCGACGAGCCGGTAGGCAGCGCCAGCGCGGCGGCCACCGGCATCGAGGCCGCCTCGCGGCCCAGGTGCAGGACCCGGCAGGAATAGCTGTGCCCGCGGGCGATGATTTCATCGGCAATATTGGTGATGCGCAGCAGATTCGATTGCGGCTTGCTTTCGGCGACAAAGGTGCCGACGCCGGAGATACGCAACAGATGACCTTCTTCCGTCAGCTCGCGCAAGGCCCGGTTGACGGTCATGCGCGAAATGCCCAGTTCCTGCACCAGGCGGTTTTCCGAGGGGATCAAGTCGCCAGGCTTCCATTCGCCGCTGCGCAGCTTGTCTTGCACAAAGTCCTTCGCGCGCCGATAGAGGGCTTGCGGTGCATTTTTGATCATGGGTCAGTCCGCATCTTTTTGAGCGGCAAGAACACTTGCCAGGGCTTTGAGAAAAAGGTCGTTATCCTCACAGCTACCGATGGAGACACGCAAGTACTCTGTGTAGCCGTCTTCACGCCAGGGTTTGACGATAATGCCCTTGCCCAGCAAGGCCTGGTTGATGGTTTCAGCCGGATAGGGCGTGCTGAAGAAGAGGAAGTTGGCCAGCGACGGCGCGGTGTCCAGGCCCAGGTTCTGCAAGGCAATCACCATATGCCGGCGCTCATGGGCGACGTGGGCGAGGGTGGCTTGCAGGTGCTCCTCGTCGGCCAGGGCGGCAATCGCCGCGGCCTGGGCCACGCGATTGATATTGAACGGCGTGCGCAGGCGGTCGATCAGGTCGGCCAGCATCGGGTCGCTGACGATGCCGTAGCCGATCCGCAAGCCGGCCAGGGAATACGCCTTGGAGAAGGTCCGCAGCAGGATAAAGGGCTTGCCGCTGGCCTGGATCAGACCGAGGCAGTCGGGATAACCCTCTTCGAATTGCGCGTACTCGTAATAAGCCTCGTCGAACACCAGCAGGCACTGGGCCGGCAGTGCCGCCAACAGGCGTTGCAGCTCGTCGGCATCGAGGGTGCAGCCGACCGGGTTGGAAGGGCAGGAAAACATCAGCAGACGGGTTTTCGGGGTCAGCGCCTGAATCATTGCCGGCACGTCGAAACGGCCTTCATCGGTCATCGGCACGCCCGTCACCCGGGCCCCGGCGGCGATGGGGTAGATAAAGTGCAGGCCGAACGAGGGCACCACAGTGACCACTTCATCGCCATGGTCGAGGAACACCCGGCTGATAATGCTCAGCAAATCTTCGGAACCGTTGCCGAACACCAGCTGATTGCCCGGTACGCCGAGCTTGGCGCTGAGGGCCGCGCGCAGTTCCAGGCAGCTGGCATCCGGGTACAGTGCAATGCTGGAACAGGCCAGGGTCATGGCGGCGGCGACCGCCGGTGCCGGCCCCAGGGGGTTTTCGTTGCTACCCAGCTTGGCCACCCGGGTCAGCCCGAAGCGTTTGCGCACCGCTTCGGTGCCAAGGCCGGCGTTGTAGCTGGCCAGATCACGCACCTGGGGGCGGGCGAGGAGTTGCAGTTCAGCAGCGTTCATACCGGGGAAGCCTCTTTGTTGTCTTGCCAGAACGCATTGCGATCCAGATAGTTCTGCAGGAATTGCTGCAGACGGGGGTGTTCGGTGTTGTGGAAGATTTGCTGCGGGGTGCCCTGGGCCACCACCTGGCCCTGGTCGAGGAACACCACCGAATCGGCGACCTGGGCGGCGAAACCCATCTCATGGGTGACCACCACCATGGTCATGCCTTCCTTGGCCAGGGTCTTCATGACCTGCAGGACTTCGCCCACCAGCTCCGGGTCGAGGGCCGAAGTCGGTTCGTCGAACAGCATGATGTGCGGCTCCATGGCCAGCGCCCGGGCAATCGCCACGCGCTGCTGCTGACCGCCGGAGAGCTGGATTGGATAGACATCGGCCTTGTGCGCCAGGCCGACTTTGTCGAGCATCGCCAGGGCGCGTTTACGGGCTTCGGCGGCCGGCAGCTTGCGCACCCGCAGCAGGGCTTCGCTGACATTGCCCAACGCGGTCATGTGCGGCCACAGGTTGAACTGCTGGAAGACCATGCCGATATTGCGCCGGACCTGATTGATCTGGGCTTGCGCGGCGCGTTTGCGGCCCTTGCCGTTGTCCGGCACATAGCCAAGCAACTGGCCTTCGATATGGATCTCGCCTTCGTCGTACTCTTCGAGAAAGGCCATGCTCCGTAGCAGGGTGCTTTTGCCCGAGCCGGAAGGGCCGATCAGGCACACCACTTCGGAATGCCGGACCTGCAGGTCGATCCCCTTGAGTACACGCAGGGCGCCGAAGCTCTTGCCGACATTGTGCAGGCGCACCATGGGTTGCGAGTCGCCGGGGAGTTGTTCGGAGGTCTTCATGGGGTCACCTTGTTTCGGGACAATGGGTGGCAGGGGGCGTTGTTGGATAGTCATTGCGGCTGCCTGCTCATAAAGCGGCCGACCCGGGTCTCCAGGACCATGCCCAGGCGTGAACAGAACTCCACCAGCAGCAGATAGCCGATACACAGCACCAGCAGGGTTTCGACGAAGGCGAAGGTTTGCGAGCCGATACCGGTCATGACCATGGTCAGCTCCGGGATGGTGATGATCGACAGCACCGCGGTTTCCTTGCACAGGATGGTCACCAGGTTGACCAGCGCCGGCAGGATGATCACCAGCATCTGCGGCAACTGGATGCGCAGGATGCATTGCCAGCGGGTGATGCCCAGGCAGTCGGCCGCCTCCAGTTGGCCACGGGCCACCGACTCGAAACCGGTGCGGAAGATCTCCGCGAAGTACACGCTGCCATAGATGCCCAGCCCGAGGATCCCGGCGGGAACAGGGTCCAGGCTGAGGCCGAAGGACGGCCCGCCGTAATAGACCAGGAACAGCTGGACCAGAAACGGCGTGCTGCGAATCACCTCGATAAACGCCCGTAGCGGTGCACGAATCAGGTTGTTGCCGAACAATTGGGCCACGGCAATCAGCAAGCCGAGGAACAACCCCAGGACCACCCCGGCGGACCAGGTGCCGAGGGTGACCGTGAAGCCCTGGGCGATATCGTCGAGGTGCTCGGTAATGACCCGGTAGTCGAAGATCATGTCTGTTGCTCCTTCATGCGTCGTTCCAACAGGCCGCCGCAGAACGCCAGTGGGATATTGATCAGGCAATAGAAACCGGCCAGCATCAGGTAGTCCTGGACGAACAGGTAGTCGCTGGCCGCCAGGTTCTGCGCGGTACGGGTCAGGTCGGCGAGACCGACCACCGACACCAGCGAGGACGCCTTGATCAGCAGGATCATTTCATTGACCAGGGCCGGCAGGGTCAGGCGCACGGCTTGCGGCACACGGATGCGGACCAGCATCTGCCGGGTACTCAGGCCCAGCAGCCCGGCCGCTTCCAGCTGACCACCGGGGATGGCGAGAAAGCCGCCCCGGAGGATTTCAGCGATATAAGCCCCGGCGCACAACGACAGGCTGATGATCGCGGCCGTCAGCGGCGACACATTGGGCAGCCCGACCCGTGGCAGGAAGTAATAGACAAAGAGCAATTGCACCAGCAGCGGAATGCCCCGGAACACGAAGATGTAGCCGCCCCCCAGGCGCCTGAGCAACGGCAGCGGCGACAGGCGCAGGCTGGCGATCAGGATGCCGATGAAAAAGCCGATCACCAGGGCCGCGGTGGAGACCTCGAGGGTCACCAGCAGGCTGGTCAGCAGCAACGGCAGGTTCTGCAAAAATAAAGGCCAATCGAACATTGCAGTGACTCCAACTCAGCTGATCGCCGGCCAGGCTTGGCCGGCGATCAGGTCCTCCAATGGGCGGGCGGATTTACCAGGTTGGGGTGAAGTCGGCTTGCGGCACATTCATCTCGGCACCCAGCCACTTTTTCTGCAAGGCCGCCAGGCGCCCGTCCGCATGCATTTTCAGCAGGGCGGCATCGAGTGCGGCGATCAGGCTGTTGGCGTCGTCATCCTTGCGTCCCAGGTAGGCGAAGTAGGAGGTTTTGCCGAACGGTGGCTGGACCACTTTGAAGGCATTGCTGCGCTGGGCGGCGACATAGGAAATGTTCGGCAGCGAGTTGGCGACGGCGACGATGCGCTTGGCCGCCAGGTCCGCGTAGGCCTGGTTGTTGTCGACGTATTCACGGATGGTGACCTTCTCCGGCAGCGTCGCGGCGAAGGTCTTCAGTTCCTCGAGTTGCGCCGAGCCTTTGCCCGCGCCCACGGCCTTGCCGGCGATGTCTTGCGGCTTGGTGATGCTGTTGTCGTTGGCGCCAATCATCAAGGCCACGGTGGCTTCGGCGATCGGCAGCATGAAGTGATAACGCTCTTTACGGGCCTGGGTGACGATGATCGGGCCGGCGACCACGTCGAATTTCTTCGCTTCAAGCCCCGGCAATACGCTTGGCCACGGCAGGTCGAGGAATTTCACCTTGACTCCCAGTTCCTTGCCCAACTGCTCGAACAGCTCGGAGTTGAGGCCTTTCTGCTTGCCGTTGTCGGTGAAATCGAAAGGCGCAAATTGCAGCTCGGTACCTACCACCAGTTCACCGGCTTTCTTGACGTCCGCCAGTTGATCAGCATGTGCCGCCAGGGAAGCGACGCTCAGGGTGAGCGCCAGGCACAGGCCGTTGAATCGTTTACTGAATAGAGAATCGAGTTGCATGGTGTCACTCCTTCAGGGGATGCAGCGAGGTTGAGTGTGTGTTCCTGCGGTGATTCAGCTTGGTAACAGCAGTTAACGTGCCATTGCGGTATATACAGCCCTCAGGCGAGAATCTTGCCCGGGTTGAGAATGCCGTTGGGGTCGAAGCAGTCCTTGAGTTGGCGCATCACGGCGAGGGCCTCGGGGCCGACCGAGTGATGGAGAAACTCGCGCTTGAGCAGTCCGATGCCATGTTCGGCGGACACCGAGCCGCCGAGTTCGCCGACCGCGCTGTAGACCAGCTCCTCGATGGCCAGGATCGGCGCGGGTTGGGGCAGGGACGCACAGTCCAGGGTCAGGTGCAGGTTGCTGTCACCGATGTGGCCGAAGTACACACTGTGGTTGCCCGGCCAGTGCTGTTCCAGGCGTATGCGGCAACGCTCGACGAAGTCGCCGATCAGGCCGATGGGCAGGCTGACGTCGAAATTCAATGGGGTCATGCGGACAGGAAACTCACCGGTGGCTTCGCGGATCTTCCAGAGTCCCCGGGCCTGGGCCTGGGAGCTGGCGAGAACCGCATCAAGGACCTCACCGGCGGCGAACGCCTCTTCCAGTGAGGTTTCCAGCTGCTCCTGGGAACCGGCGGACTCCAGCAGCACATACAGCGGATGCTCCAGTGACATCGGTGCCGTCGAGTTTTCCAGCCAACTGACGCCGAGGCGGAAGAAGTCCTGCCACATCAATTCATAGGCCTGCGGCGTGCCGACACTGCGCTGGATCCGCCGCAGCAGGCTGACCGCGCTGGCGTAGTCGGGCAGGGCGCAGAGCAGGGTGCTGGTCTGGCCCGGTTGCGGGGCGAGCTTCAAGACCGCGCGGGTAATCACGCCCAAGGTGCCTTCGCTGCCGATAAAGCACTGTTTCAGGTCATAACCACAGTTGTTCTTGATCATCTTGTTGCGCAGATCGAGCACCCGGCCATCGGCCAGGACCACTTCCAGTCCGAGTACCAGGTCGCGGGTCATGCCGTAGCGGATCACCGCATTGCCACCGGCATTGGTGGCGATATTGCCGCCGATCTGGCACGAGCCGCGAGCGCCGAGGTCCAGGGGGAAGACAAAACCGGCGTTGAGCGCCGCCTGCTGGATTTCCTCCAGCGTGGTGCCGGCCAGGACGCTGATGGTGGCGGCGGCGGGGTCGATCTCTTCAATGCCGCGCAGGCGTTCCAGGGACAGGGCGATATCGTCGGCCCTGGGCACAGCGCCGCCCGCCAGCCCGGTCATGCCGCCCTGGGGAACCACCGATTGTCCGGCACCATTGCAGATCCGCAAGGCACTCGCCACGTCCGCCGTGGTTCGTGGCAACAGCAGCGCGGCGGGACAGGCCGGGGCATGGCCGGTCCAGTCGCTGTAGTGACGCTGACTGATATCGGCGCCGGTGACGACGGCGTCATTCCCCAACGCCTGACGCAGCAGTTCGAGGGTGTGTGGTAAATCGCTCATCGGCTCAACTCACGGTCGGAAAGGGTAGAGGGCGTCGTCACCAGGGCACGACGATCAAGCTGGTTCAGGTTCGCAGTGCCCAGCAAGGACAGGGCCAGGCGCAGCTCTTGCGCCAGCAGATCGAGGGCATGGCCGGCGCCGGCCTGTCCGCCGACGGCGACTCCATACAGGGTAGATCGCCCCAGCAACACCGCGTCGGCCCCCAGTGCACAGGCTTTGAGAATGTCGCTGCCGCGCCGGATACCGCTGTCGAGCAGCAACGCGAGCTTGCCCTTGGCCACGGCGGCAATTGCCGGCAGGCAGTCGAGGCTGGCGGGAACCCCGTCGAGTTGACGGCCGTCATGGTTGCTGACCACCAACCCGTCGAGTCCCAACGTCACGGCTTTTTCGGCATCCGCCGGGTGCAGCACGCCCTTGAGCAGCAGCCGATGGGGCCAGCGCTCGCGTAACCGGGCCAGTGCGTCCCAGTCGAGACCGGTGTCCATCTGGCTGCCGATAAAGTGCGCGGCGCCTTCGATGGTGCGTTGTCCGGGCGGCAGGTAGCGCTCGATATTGCCCAGGATCGGCAGGCCCCGTGGCCATAGCGCCTGGGCCATCCAGCGTGGGTGACAGAGTACGTCGAGCTGGTTGCGCAGGCTCAGTTGCCGGGGGCGGACGAAGTTGCGCCGATCCCATTCGCGATTGCCCAGCAGTACGGCGTCGCTGGTCAGCAGCAAGGTCCTGCAACCGACCGCGTCGGCCCGTTGCAGCAGGTCCGCGCCAACGGCGGGGTCACGCAGGCAATAGAGCTGGAACCAGAGATTGACCTCGGGCACCGCCGTGACCAATTGTTCCAGGGAACTGGTGGACACGGTACTCAAGGTAAAGGGCAGGCCGCGCTCGGTGGCGGCGCGGGCCAAATGAATATCGGCATCGCGGTAAAGCATCGCGTTGTAGCCAGTGGGGCCGATGGCCATGGGCAGCGGCAGCTCTCGCCCGAACAGCGAGCGCTGGGTTTGCGTCACCGAGCAGGGCATCAGGGTGCGCGGTAACAGCGCTATATCAGCAAACGCCCGGCGATTGCGGCGTAGCGTCAGCTCTTCCTCCGCTCCGCCTTCCAGGTATTCCCAGGCGAAATGCGGCAGGCGTTGCCGGGCCATGACGGCCAGTTCGGCAATGCTCTGTGCCCGGTGAAAATCCGGCCCTGAATAGTAGCGACGCATGGCGATCCCTATGGCGTGAAGAAAGTGGCGCAGCAGGGCTGCGCCAACCCGGTGTTAATCAGGCATACAGACGTGCGGCGGGCAGCCAGCTCTCGAAGGCGGCGGATTCGACCCAGTTCCTGGCCGCCGCGATATCGGGCGCGAAGTAACGGTCTTCGTCGTAGTGCGCGACCTCGCGGCGAATCATCGCCAGGACTTCAGCGAGTTTTTCCGAGGTCTTGAGCGGGGCATGCAGGTCGACGCCCTGGGCGGCACCGAGCAGTTCGATGGCCACCACGGCGCTGCTGTTGCCGGCCATATCCAGCAAGCGGCGAGCCGCAAAGGTCGCCATCGACACATGGTCTTCCTGGTTGGCCGAGGTCGGCAGGCTGTCCACCGAGGCCGGGTGGGCCAGGGTCTTGTTCTCCGAGGCGAGGGCCGCGGCGGTGACCTGGGCGATCATGAACCCCGAGTTCAGGCCGCCTTCGCGGACCAGAAAGGCCGGCAGACCGGAGAGCGCCGGGTCGACCAGTTGCGCGATCCGTCGTTCGGACAGGGCACCGATTTCGGAGATCGCCAGGGCCAGCACATCAGCGGCCATCGCCACCGGTTCGGCGTGGAAGTTGCCACCCGAGAGCACGTCGCCGTCGGCGCTGAACACCAATGGGTTATCCGAAACCGCGTTGGATTCACGCAGGAACACCCCGGCGGCGAAGCGCAGATGGTCCAGGCAAGCGCCCATGACCTGCGGCTGGCAGCGCAGCGAGTAGGGATCCTGGACCCGGGCGCAATCGATATGGGATTGACGGATCTCGCTGTTCGCCAGCAGTTCACGATAGAACTGGGCCACGTCGATTTGTCCGGGCTGACCGCGTACCGCCTGGATGCGCGGGTCGAAGGGCACGTCCGAGCCTTTCAAGGCTTCCACGCAGAGGCTGCCGGCCACCACGGCGGCGCTGAACAGTTTCTCGGCGGCAAACAGCCCGCGCAACGCCAGTGCGGTGGAGACCTGGGTGCCGTTGATCAGCGCCAGGCCTTCCTTCGGCCCCAGCACCATGGGTTCCAGGCCGGCAATCGCCAGGCCTTCGACGGCATCCATTTCCCGCCCTTCATGGCGCACGCGACCGACGCCGATCAGCACGGCGGACATATGGGCCAGCGGTGCCAGGTCGCCCGAGGCGCCCACCGAGCCCTGGGACGGGATGCACGGATAGACCTTGGCGTGATAGAGCTTGACCAGCGCTTCGATCACTTCCCAGCGGATCCCGGAAAAACCACGGGCCAGCGAGCCGACCTTCAATGCCATGATCAGGCCGACGCTGGCATCATCGAGCAGCGGCCCGGTGCCGGTGCAGTGGGAGAGCAGCAGGTTGCGTTGCAGCTTGGCCAGCGACTCGGTGGCAATCGAGGTCCTGGCCAGCAGGCCGAAGCCGGTGTTGATGCCGTACACGGTGCGCTGGTTGGCGATGATCTCGTTCACCGTGCGGGTGCTGGCGTCGACGTTTTCGCGAGCGGCGGGGTCCAGCTCGATCGCGCATTGCTTCTGATAGATGACGCGCAGTTGATCCAGGGTGAGTTGACCGGGCTTGAGCTGCAGAGGTGCGGGCATGGCAGTGTCCTAAGGCGGAGGGTGGGTGGAATAGGTGGCTATATGTTCCTGTATATACAGGATGAGCAATATGCGGGCCAGAACTGCTATTCCGCCCAGAGAGTGGCGTTTCAGACCCGATTCCCGTCGCTTGCGAAAAAATGACAGTGGCTGTTGAATCTTGAATGTGTAACCAAAAGCCGCACCAAAACCGCGCCTCCCGCACACTGTTGGGGCGAATTGAAACCAATGGTAGTAGGGTTTTTCGCGAAACAAGGCTTGCGGGCAACGGATGCTCGCTTTGGCCTGCAAGGTGTCGCGGGGAGATAAAGGCGGGGAAGCAATGATGAAAATTCATGCTGTATATACAGGTTGTGGCGATTTCACTCGCCAAACGACTGGCCGGGCTTCGCGAGACTGAACGCTGGCGCTAGAAACGCGCAACGGGGTGGCAGGTATTTCCTCCCGAGGATTTTCAATACCGGTGACATATCTTCTTGCAACAATCCGCGGCGAATCGAATCAAGCCAAGGAATGTCGAGATGGATATCGCGCACATCAGTTCCCGCTCGCGGATCGGCGCCCAGAAAGGGTTCACGCTGATCGAGATCATGGTCGTGGTGGTCATTCTCGGGATCCTCGCGGCCATTGTGGTGCCCAAGGTTCTCGACCGCCCCGACCAGGCCCGGGTCACCGCCGCCCGGCAGGACATCGGCAGCCTGATGCAGGCCCTCAAGCTCTATCGCCTCGACCACGGCACCTACCCGAACCAGAACCAGGGCCTGAAGGTCCTGGCCGAGCGCCCGGCGAATGCCAAGGACAGCACCTGGCGCTCCTATCTCGAACGCCTGCCCAACGATCCGTGGGGGCGTCCTTACCAGTACCTCAACCCCGGGGCCAACGGTGAAGTCGATGTGTTCTCCCTGGGCGCCGACGGCAAGCCGGGCGGCGAAGGCACCGATGCTGATATCGGCTCCTGGCAGTTGTAGTCCGGGTCATGACCAATCCTTCGCTGACAGCCGCCGGGCAACGCGGCATGGCGATTATCAGCGCCTTGCTGATTGCCGCCGTGGTCGCGGTGATCGCCGGCGGCATGCTCGCGCGCCAGACTGTCTTCACCCGTAGCCTCGAAGCCGAGCAGTCGCGGGTCCAGGGCGCCTGGCTATTGCGCGGCGGCCTGGAGCTGAGTCGGCAATTGCTCTGGGATGCCCGCCAGCACGATCCCTTGACCCGTCTTGACCAGGCCTGGGCCCAGCCGCTGTCCGCCGCCGGCCTGAGCGAGCGCGGCGGGCACTTCAGCGGGCGCCTGGAAGACGAGCAGGGCAAGTTCAACCTGCGCAATCTGGTCCGCGACAGCCGGGTCGATCCCGATCAGGTGCGGGCTTTCCAGCAGTTGTGCGAGTCGATCGGCGTCAAGCCTGCCGTGGGCCAGCGGATTGTCCAGCGGGTGACCGCTGCTTACGCGTTGCTGCCGGATAACGCGCCCGCTGCGCCACCGGTCAAGGGCAGCTTTGACAGCGGCCGGCTGACCTCGCCGGGAACCGCGCTCAAGCCGCTGCCGGCGACCCGGCCGATGTTGCACAGCCTGGATGACCTCGGCGCCCTGGCGGGTGTGGACGACGCGGTGCTGGCGCTGCTGGCACCCCATGTGACGATCCTGCCGGCCAACACCTGGGTCAACGGCAATACCGCCAGCGCCGAAGTCCTGGCTTCCCAGGTGCCTGGGCTGTCGTTGTCGCGTGCGCGCAATCTGGTGTCTGAGCGTGATGCCGGACGCTGGTTTATCAACCGGGGCGATTTCGTCAATCGCCTGCGGATGCCCGAGCTGGTGGTCAGCGATATCAAGGTCGGCATCACCAGCGACTGGTTCCGCCTCAATGCCCGTTCACGCAGCGACAGCCGCCGGGTCAGCCTGGCGGTGCTGTTATATCGCCAGGAATTGCAGATGCCCCAGGTGATCTGGTCGCGGGTGGGCGTATGACTGCCCTGCGCTTGGCCTTGCCGCCGTTGGAGACGCTGACCCTGGACAGCCCGCTGGAGTTTGCCTGGCTGGATCGCCAGGGCAAGCTGACCGACCAGGGCCGCGGCAGCCTGGCGCAGTTGGGGCAGGTGCACAAAGGCGTCGCCGTAGAGTGTTACCTGCATCCGCGCGACAGTCTGCTGGCCAGTCTCGAATTACCCAACCTGCCGCCGGCCAGGATCCAGGCGGCGGTGGGCTGTGCGGCCCAGGCGCTGATCCTTGGCGGTTGCGAGTCGATGCATATCGTCCACAGCCCGCGGGATGCCCAAGGGCAGGTGCAGGTCGCCTGGTTGCAACGGACGCTGCTGGAGCACTTGGGCGCTGTGCTGCGTCAGTCCGGGCTCAAGTTGCGTGGCCTGTACCCGGCGGCCTACTGCTTGCCGGTGGACGCGACCCAAGCGCCGGTGGTGGCGGTGCGCGACGAGCATCTGCTGATGCGCCGCAGCCAGGACCAGGCCCAGGTTCATCCGGCCGTCGACGCGGCTCTGACGGAGCTGCTCAATAGCGGTGGCGTGGTGCATTGGGTGGGTGCTGGGGCACCGGACAA
Organism: Pseudomonas sp. MWU13-2862; assembly: GCF_023242495.1. Classification (NCBI taxonomy): domain Bacteria; kingdom Pseudomonadati; phylum Pseudomonadota; class Gammaproteobacteria; order Pseudomonadales; family Pseudomonadaceae; genus Pseudomonas; species Pseudomonas sp. MWU13-2862. The sequence goes on from NZ_JALMEZ010000007.1 coordinate 198,693, forward strand.
CGCCTTGGTCCAGAGCCTGCCCGAAGACCGGGCCTGGTCTGGCAAGGCGCCGGGTTGGGGTTTGCACGGTGCGGTCCAGCCGATGGCAGGCAACGCCGGTGGTTGGGGACGCGCGGTTGCCTGCATGGTGCTTGCGGTGGCGGTCTGGGCCGTGGGTCTCAACCTCTATGCCGCTCGCCAGGTGGAACAAGGCCAGCAACTCAAGGCCTGGATGACCCAGCGGGTCAAGCAGGCATTCCCGGCCTTGCCGATGATCCTCAATCCATTGCAACAGGCCCGTCAGCAATTGGCCTTGCGCGAGAACGGCGCGCCCGGTGACAGCGGTTTTACCCGGTTGGTCCAGCAGGCCGGCAGTGCCATGCCCTTTATGGTCGGCAGCCTGCAAACCCTGGTCTTCGAACACGGCGAACTGCACCTGAGCCCGCTGCCGGGCACGCCGGGCGGCGGTCGCGACAAGGCCTGGCAACTCAGCCTGACCCAGGCCGGGGTGGAAGCGACGGCGGTTGCCGATGGTTGGGTCCTGAAAACCATCGGCCCACAACCGCTGGCGGAGAACGACAGTGAATAAGGCCTTTATCAATCGCTATCGAAACCGCTGGCGCCAGCTTTCGAGCCAGGCCCGTCTGTATTGGCAAAGCCTGGCCCCGCGCGAGCGACAGTTGGTGCTGGGTATGGCGGTGGGAGTCTCGGGCCTGCTGGTGTGGTTCGTGCTGATCCAGCCACCGTTGCAGAAGATCGACTTCTGGCGCCTGGAAACGCCCAGGTTGCGGACCCAGGCGCAGACCCTCGACGGCCTGCTGCACGGGCTTGCCGGCCCGAATGCCGGCAATGTCGAGGCCGGATTGCGCAGCAGCCTGGACGCTGGAGGGCTGGCCGGACATTACCAATTGCAAGGTGTCGGCGGCGGCTGGCTACTGACCTTCGACGATGCCCCGGCGGATGGTCTGGTGGGCTGGCTGCTGGGCACCCCCCCTTTATTCACCCTGGAAGTGGTCGAGGCCCGCTTGCAGCGCAAAGGCACGACCGAACCCGATGACACGGCAGGCAAACTGTCCGGAACCGTTCGCATGGATCAGGCGCTTGGCGCTAAGGAAGCTTCATGAAGTGGTCAGGTTCTTTATCGGCCTTGCGTTGTCGGCAGGCCGCGGCGCCCTGGTTGTTGATGGCTTTGAGTGCCTGCAGCAATAGCCCACCGGAGTCGCAGCCACCCTTGCTGGTGGAAAGCGAGTTGGGCCGGCCCCTGGCCTCGACGGTCAAGAATGGCGATGCCGTGGCCGATCGGCAGCGGCTCCAGGCCCAGGTGGAACAGCAACATCGCCAGCCCCGTGCGCCGATCAGTCCCGCAGCGGGCCGGGGCGCGGCCAAGGGCAGTCCGGCGCCCAGCCCCTTGGGCAACCAGCCGGTGCAGTTGAATTTCGTCGACGCCGATATCCAGGCGGTGGTCCGTGCCTTGTCGCGTTCCACCGGGCAACAGTTCCTGGTGGACCCACGGGTCAAGGGTAACCTGACCCTGGTTTCCGAAGGCGAAGTACCGGCCCATCAGGCCTATGACATGTTGCTGGCGGCCTTGCGCATGCAGGGTTTCAGCGTGGTGGATGTCGGCGGGGTCAGCCAGGTGGTGCCGGAAGCCGATGCCAAGCTGCTCGGTGGGCCGATCTACAGCGCCGACCGTCCAGCCCAGGGCGGCATGCTGACCCGGACCTTCCGCCTGCAATACGAAAACGCGGTGAACCTGATCCCGGTGCTGCGCCCCATCGTCTCGCCGAACAATCCGATCAACGCCTACCCGGGCAATAACACCGTGGTGATCACCGATTACGCGCAGAACCTGGATCGGGTCGCCACGCTGATCGCCAGTATCGACACTCCCAGTGCCATCGACACCGATGTGGTGACGATCCAGAACGGCATTGCCAGCGATATCGCCAGCATGGTCTCCGAATTGCTGGACAGCCCCGGCAATGATCCGACCCAGAAGATCATCGTGCTCGGCGACCCGCGTTCCAATTCGATCATCATTCGCTCCGGCAGCCCGGAGCGCACGCAACTTGCACGTGAATTGATCTACAAACTGGACAATGCCCAGAGCAACCCGAGCAACTTGCACGTGGTGTACCTGCGCAATGCCCAGGCCGGCAAGTTGGCCCAGGCCCTGCGCGGGCTGCTCACGGGGGAAAGCGACAGCGGTGATGGCAAGGGCGACCCGACCCGGGCCATGCTCAGTAATGGCGGGATGAACAGCAACAGCGGCAGCCAGAACGGCCAGGCCGGCACGCAGAGCAGCAGCGGCACCACAAGCAGTGGCACCGGCACCACGGGCGGTTCGTCCTACGGGCAGGGCGCGCGCGCCGGGGGCTCGCAGGCGGGCGGTGCAAATCAGGGCTCGGACCAGAGCGTGGCCTTCTCGGCAGGTGGGGTGACCATCCAGGCCGATGCCACCACCAATACCTTGCTGATCAGCGCGCCGGACCCGCTGTATCGCAATCTGCGGGAAGTCATCGACCAACTGGACCAGCGCCGCGCCCAGGTGGTGATCGAAAGCCTGATCGTCGAAGTCAGCGAAGACGATGCCAATGAGTTCGGCGTGCAATGGCAAGCCGGCAACCTGGCCGGCAATGGGGTGATCGGTGGGGTCAACCTGGGCGGCACCAATCTGGTCAGCACCGCGAAGAGCAGTATTGATGTACTGCCCCAGGGGCTGAGCCTCGGCTTGGTCAAGGGATCGGTGAATATCCCCGGCGTGGGGCAGGTCATGGACCTCAAGGTGCTGGCCCGGGCCTTGAAATCCAAGGGCGGTTCCAACGTGCTGTCGACGCCGAACCTGCTGACCCTGGACAACGAAGTGGCGAGCATCTTCGTCGGCCAGACCATTCCCTTTGTCAGCGGCCAGTACGTTACCAACGCCAGCAGCTCTGGCAGCAATCCGTTCCAGACCATCCAGCGCGAGGAGGTCGGTCTCAAGCTCAATGTGCGGCCGCAGATTTCCGAAGGCGGCACGGTCAAGCTGGATATCTACCAGGAAGTCAGTACGGTGGACGACCGGGCTTCGGCGGCGGCCGCCGGCACGGTGACCAACAAGCGTGCGATCGACACCAGCATCCTGCTGGATGACGGCCAGATCATGGTTCTCGGTGGCCTGTTGCAGGACGGTTATACCCAGACCAATGACGGCGTGCCCTTTCTGTCGAGTATTCCCGGGATCGGTGCGCTGTTTCGCCATGAGCGGCGCGAGACCAACAAGACCAACCTGATGGTGTTCCTGCGGCCCTATATCATTCGCGACGGTGCGGCGGGACGCAGCATCACCCTGAACCGTTATGACTTTATTCGCCGGGCCCAGGGCAGCCTGCAACCGGATCGCAGTTGGGCCATGCCGGATATGCAGGCCCCGCAGTTGCCGAATGCGGCCCAGGCGATCCCGGGTTCCGCGCCGTCGGCCCCGCAAACGCCACGGGCGGCGATTCGCGCGGTGCCGTTGTCGGTCAACGAGCGTGCCCAGCCATGAGTGCGCTGCCTTACGCCTGGGCCAAGGCGCAGCGGGTGTTGCTGCGCGACGGTGAGGATGGGGCGGTATTGACCGCCTGTCCCTCGACCCCGGGCTGGGCCATCAGCGAAGTCCGCCGACAGTTCGGTCCGGCCCGCCTGGAACAGGTCCGCGACGAGGAACTGGACGGCCTGCTCGCCAGCGCCTATGCCGATACCGGCAGTGCGGCGGCGGTGGTCGGGGCGGCGGAAAACGAGGTGGACCTCGACCGGCTGATGCAGGACATCCCGGAAATTACCGACCTGCTCGACACCCAGGACGGCGCCCCGGTGATCCGCATGATCAACGCCTTGCTGACCCAGGCCGCGCGGGACGAGGCCAGCGATATCCATATCGAACCCTTCGAGACCCATTCGGTGGTGCGCTACCGGGTCGATGGCACCCTGCGCGATGTGGTCTCGCCGCGCAAGGCGCTACATGGCGCGCTGGTGTCGCGGATCAAGATCATGGCGCAGCTGGATATCGCCGAGAAACGCCTGCCCCAGGACGGTCGCATCGCCTTGCGCGTGGCTGGTCGCCCTATCGATATCCGCGTTTCCACCGTGCCCACCGGCCATGGCGAACGGGTGGTGATGCGCCTGCTGGACAAGCAGGCCGGGCGTCTGCAACTGGAAACCCTGGGCATGGACCCCGATGTGCTGTCCCGGCTCGACCATCTGATCCGTCAACCCCACGGCATCGTGCTGGTCACCGGGCCCACCGGCAGCGGCAAGACCACCAGCCTCTACGCCGCCCTGGCGCGGCTCGACGCCAGTACCAGCAATATCCTCACCGTCGAGGACCCGGTGGAATACGACTTGCCGGGCATCAGCCAGATCCAGGTGAATGCCAAGATCGACATGACTTTCGCCCTGGCCTTGCGGGCGATCCTGCGCCAGGACCCGGACATCATCATGATCGGCGAGATCCGCGACCTGGAGACCGCGCAGATTGCCGTGCAGGCTTCGCTCACCGGGCACCTGGTGCTGGCGACCCTGCACACCAATGACGCGGTATCGGCGGTCAACCGCCTGATCGACATGGGCGTGGAACCGTTTCTGCTGGCTTCGTCGATGCTCGGTGTGCTCGCCCAGCGCCTGGTCCGGCGCCTGTGCCAGCACTGTCGCCAGGAAGACCCGGCCGCGCCCGGCACCTGGCGTCCGTTGGGCTGCAGCGTGTGCAATCACACTGGCTATAGCGGCCGCACCGGTATCCACGAGCTGTTCTGCATTGACGACGATATCCGCAGCCTGATCCACCAGGGTGTCGGCGAGCAGGCCCTGCGCCTGGCCGCCCGTGCCGCCGGGATGTTGAGCATGCGCGAGGACGGCGAGCGCTGGGTACGCAGCGGCGCCACCGCGCCGGAAGAAATCCTTCGCGTGACACGGGACGCCTGATGAATCGCTATCGCTTCGAAGCCGCCGACGCCCTGGGCAAGATCGAAACCGGCCATCTGGAAGCCGACAGCCAGGGCGCGGCCATGGGCCTGCTGCGCAGTCGCGGGTTGACCGCCTTGCTGGTCCAGGCCGACGGCGTCCAGGGCGGTGGCAGCGCCAGCGGGATGTTCAGCGCCAAACTGTCGGACAACGACCTGGCCTGGGCCACCCGGCAACTGGCGAGCCTGCTGGGCGCCAGCCTGCCGCTGGAAGCCGCGTTGAGCGCGACGGTGGAGCAGGCCGAGCGCAAGCACATTGCCCAGACCCTGAGCGCGGTGCGCGCCGATGTGCGCGGCGGCATGCGCCTGGCCGAAGCCCTGGCCAAGCGACCACGGGACTTTCCCGATATCTACCGGGCGCTGATCGCGGCGGGCGAGGAGTCCGGCGACCTGGCCCAGGTAATGGAGCGGTTGGCGGATTACATCGAGGAACGCAACAACCTGCGGGGCAAGATTCTCACTGCGTTCATCTATCCGGGAGTGGTCGGACTGGTGTCGGTGGCCATTGTGATTTTCCTGCTCAGTTATGTGGTGCCCCAGGTGGTCAGCGCTTTTTCCCAGGCGCGCCAGGATCTGCCGGGGCTGACGGTGGCGATGCTCAATGCCAGTGACTTTATCCGCGCCTGGGGCTGGTTGTGTTTTGGCGTCCTGGTGGGCGGTTTGTGGGGCTGGCGCTTGTATTTGCGCAATCCGGCGGCGCGGCTGGGCTGGCACAGTCGGATCTTGCGCCTGCCGCTGATCGGCCGCTTTGTGCTGGGACTGAACACCGCGCGATTTGCCTCGACCCTGGCGATTCTCGGCGGTGCCGGGGTGCCGTTGTTGCGGGCCCTGGAGGCGGCGCGGCAGACGGTGTCCAATGATCGTTTGAGCCTGAGCGTGACCGAGGCCACGGCGCGGGTCCGTGAAGGGGTGAACCTGGCGGCGGCGTTGAAGGTGGAGAAGGTGTTTCCACCAGTGCTGATCCATCTGATCGCCAGCGGGGAGAAGACCGGGTCATTGCCGCCGATGCTGGAGCGGGCGGCGCAGACCCTGTCGCGGGATATCGAGCGGCGGGCCATGGGCATGACCGCGCTGCTCGAACCGCTGATGATCGTGGTGATGGGGGCGGTGGTGCTGCTGATCGTGATGGCGGTGTTGCTGCCGATCATCGAGATCAATCAGTTGGTGCAGTAACTGATGTCGTGACCCGCCACGGATCCACCTGGATAACGCACGCCTGAAAGCGATGGGCTTCGAAGGACTGCTGGCGGTATTCCCACGGATGGGTATTTTCCGAACCTGCTGGGGAACTCTGCAAAGGGATACTATCGAGCGGACCAGCAGCGTGAATTCCTTGGAAAATCCGGAGACTGTCACATGGATACGGATGAAAAACTGCGAGAGCAGGTACTTGACGAACTGAAATGGGATTTGGCATTGAAGGCCGATCAAATCCTGGTGCAGGTGTCCGACGGGATCGTGACGATTTCCGGCCATGTCGCCAGCCACGCCGAAAGATGGCACGCCGAACAGGCTGTCACCCATGTTTCAGGGGTGGTGGATCTGATCAACAATATCGAGGTTGTTCTGCCGTCGCAGCATGTGCGTACGGACAGTGATCTCGTCGCGGCGGCGGTCTCGGCCTTGCAATGGAACACGTCGCTGGCCGACCAGCAGGTCAAGGTCAGTGTGGCGGATGGCTGGCTGGTGCTTGGCGGCGAAGTGGATTCGGAGCATCAGCGCCAGACGGCAGGCTATGCGGTGCGCTATCTGCAGGGGATCAAGGGGATCAGCAACGATATAGTGGTCAAGCCGCATGCCTCTTCGGATACGATCAAGACCGATATTGAAGCCGCCTTCAGGCGCAAGGCAATTATCGATGCCCACGGGATCGAGGTCCGCGTGCAGGACGGTGCGGTCACGCTTTCCGGCGCCGTGGGATCGCTCCTCGAGCGCGACATGGCCCGCTCGACGGCGGCGGGTACTGCGGGAGTGCTGAAGGTTGTCGATAACCTGGTGGTCTCGGCGGCCAGCGAGAGTCCAGGCATATAGAACGGCGGCAGGTACCGGCATACGCTGTTTTTACATGGGCGGCGGGCGCTTCATGCCCGCCTGGCCTGCGGCGGTCAAAGTATTGGCTCACCCGCTGCCAAGGCGATGCGGGCCAGCTCGGGAATGGATTTTGCCTCGGTCCTGTCCATGATCGAGGCCCTGTGCTTTTCAACGGTCCGTTGACTGATCCCCAGGTCGACAGCGATATTTTTGCTGGGCTGGCCGGCCAGTACCAGGGCCATGATCTGACGCTGGCGTGTCGTGAGGGTGGCAATATGTTCAAGGGCGGACTGGCGGCGGGCCTTGGCGCCCGCGGTTTTCCTGTGAATGACCAAGGCCGTGTTCAAGCTGGTCAGGATGTCCTGGTAACGAAACGGCTTTTCCAGAAAGTCGCAGACGCCAATTTTCATGGCCTCGACGACCGTGGCAACACGGCTGTTGCTGCTGGTCATGATAATCGGTAGTTCGTCACCCTCGGCCCTTAGCCGGCTCAGCACCTCAAGTCCGCTTATTCCCGATAGGTGTGTATCCACAATCAGGCAGGCCTCCTGCTCCCCGGCGTAACCCTCGAGAAACCTTTCGCAGCTGCAATAGTCCTGGACTGCATAGCCGTGGGCCTCCAGCTCCGCGCGCAAGCTGCGGCGCAAAACAAGGTCGGCGTCCACCAGGTACACGACTGGACGACAGCGCCAACGTACTGCGCTGGAAGGGTATGGGGGCAATGATTGTTCCTGGGTCGATCGGCTTACTCGCATGATTGACATTCCCGACAGGAGGTGTTTTTGAGGGACCGATTTCTCGATGCTACGCCGCCCGGGATGGGATTTATTTGACCTATGTAAAGAACCACCGATCTAGATCGTCTTTAAGCACGCCCGGCGCCCTGCGGTTTTATTCCAGGAGACACGCCGCTGATGAGTGAATGGCATATGGGTAGATTCCGAGGCTGGTCAGCCACCGCCAAGACGGTACATCGTGTCGGCGTGTTCGATCTGCGTGACAGATGGTTCCGATCCGTTATGCGTTGGCTGACTCAACCTCATTGAAGGCAACCGCTATGGCCTATACGACGATCAACCCTTACAACGGCAAGTTGCTCGCGCAATTCGAGACGCTTACCGATCAGCAACTGGAGCAAAAGCTGGCCACTGCGGCGCAGTGTTACCTGACCTGGAAAAACACCTCCTATGCCCAGCGCGCGGCGATCATTGCCAAGGCCGGCGAACTGATGCATGCGCGCTTCGACGAGTTGGCCCGCAAGGTCACCCTGGAGATGGGCAAACGCATCAATGAAGCCCGGGGCGAAGTGAAATTCAGCGCCGACATCCTGGCCTACTATGCGAAAAACGCCGAACGCTTCCTGGCCCCGGAAGCCCTTCACCCGGTCGAGGGGGAAGCGCATATGGAGAGCAGTCCCATCGGTGTGGTTTTCGGCGTCGAACCGTGGAATTTTCCCTTCTATCAGCTGGCTCGCGTGGCCGGTCCGCATTTGATGGCGGGCAATGTGCTGGTGATCAAGCATGCCGGTTGCGTGCCCCAATGCGCGATTGCCTTTGAGCAGCTTCTCCTCGATGCGGGAGCTCCCCCGGGGTTGTACACCAACCTGCTGATCTCCCATGAGCAGTCCAGGCAGGTGGTCGACGACGAGCGTATCCGCGGTGTCGCCCTGACCGGTAGTGTCGCCGCCGGACGCAGCCTGGCGGCCTGGGCCGGACAGAACCTGAAGCCGTCGTCCATGGAACTGGGTGGCAGCGACGCGTTTATTGTGCTCGAAGATGCCGATCTGGACCTGGCGATCAAATGGGCAATCTGGGGGCGGATGTATAACTGCGGGCAGACCTGTTGCGCGGCCAAACGCTTTATCGTCGTGGACAAACTGGCCGATGCGTTCCTCGAGGGATTCCAGGCGGTGCTCGCGGCGATGCTCCCCGGTGATCCGATGGATGAAAAGACCGCCCTGGGCCCGTTGTCCTCGGAAGCCGCGTTGTTGCAACTGCTTGAGCAAGTGCAGACGGCGATTGCCCACGGTGCCAAGGTTTTGCTCGGCGGCGGACGGATCGATCGGCCCGGCGCATTTATGGCGCCGACCATCCTCACTGATATCGCACCCGACAACCCGGCGTTCCGCGACGAGTTCTTCGGCCCCGTGGCGCTATTTTTCCGGGTGCCTGACGAAGAGGCGGCCATTGCCCTGGCAAACGACTCCGACTTCGGCCTGGGGGGCTCGGTGTTCACTCGTGACCTGGCCCGGGGGCAGCGTGTCGCCAGCCGCATCGAGACCGGCATGATGTTTATCAATAGCATCAGCTGGAGCGATGCCGAACTGCCGTTTGGTGGCATCAAGAACTCAGGCTACGGCCGTGAGCTCGGCAATATGGGCATCCAGCAGTTCGTCAATAAAAAGCTCGTGCGCTACGTCTCGGCCCAGGCTCCCGTCTGAAGTCCTGGCCCGGAGACATTACCGGCGCCCGGCACAGGTCGGGCGCCTTCAATGGAGCGCGTGATGTACGTCAATCTGGCTGTGCTGAAAGAAACCCATCCGCACGAGCGACGTGTGGCTCTGGTGCCGGGCCTTTGTGCAAAATTGCGCGCACTCGGCGCCAGGCTGCATATGCAGGCGGGGGCCGGCGAGGCGAGTTTTCTCCCGGACTCGGCCTATCCGGACGTTGTGTTCCTGAGCAGCGCCGGGCAACTGGTACATGAGGCCGATGTGGTCCTGGCGGTGCAGGCACCTTCCCTGGAGCTTATCGGCAAGCTGAAACCCGGTGCGGTGCTCCTGTGTTTCATCTATGCACAAAAGAATCCGGCCCTGGTGCAACGCTTGCTGGAGCGACAAATCACCTGCTTTGCCATGGAGCGCTTGCCGCGCATCACCCGGGCCCAGTCGATGGACGCGCTTTCAAGTCAGTCGGCGTTGTCCGGGTATTACGCGGTACAACTGGGCTCGGTGCACATGTCGCGGATACTGCCCAAGGTCACCACGGCGGCCGGCATCGTCGGTCCGGCACATGTGCTGGTCCTTGGCTTGGGCGTGGCCGGACTGGAGGCCATTGCTACCGCGCATCGGCTGGGCGCTGTGGTGGAGGGCTACGACGTCCGCCCGGAAACCGCGGAGCAGGCGCGATCCCTGGGGGCCGGTTTCGTCGATGTCGGCATCGATGCGCGCGGCAAGGGCGGGTATGCACGGGAGTTGAGTGAAGCGGAAAAAGCCCAGGTCGCGCAAGTCCTGACCGAACATATCCAGCAGGCCGACCTCGTCATTACCACGGCGGCGGTACCGGGACGACCCTCTCCACGCCTGGTCAGCGCCGCGCAACTGGCCGGGATGAAACCCGGGGCGGTGATTGTCGATCTTGGCGCCGAAGGGGGAGGCAATTGCGAAGGCTGCGTGCCCGGACAGACCGTCATGGTCGGTGGGGTGACCTTGATGGCGCCGCTCAATTTGCCCTCATCCTTGAGTCAGGACGCCAGCCAGCTGTACGCGAAAAATCAGTTCAACCTGCTGGCGCTGATGCTGAAGAACAATGTCATCGACATCGACTGGGACGATGAGATCCTGGCGCAGACCGTGCTGACCCATGCCGGCCAGCTCATGGATCCAGCGAGCCACGCCGATGCCGAACCGGACCACGCCGCCAGGGAGACGCGCTCATGAACAGTGTTGGCTTCGTCGGTCTTTATATCTTCATGCTGGCCGCTTTCGCCGGCTGGGTCATTATCGGCCGGGTCCCGGCCATTTTGCATACCCCGTTGATGTCGGGCTCGAACTTTGTCCATGGCATCGTTGTGGTCGGTGGCCTGATCGGATTACTCGATGCGGTGACGGTCGCCGAACAAGCGGCAGGCTTTGTCGCGGTCTTGCTGGGGGCGGGTAACGCGGCAGGCGGCTACGCCGTAACCGGCCGAATGCTCGCGATGTTCCAGACCAGCGCGCCTGAGCCCAAGCGGCGCAAGGCCCATCATTCCGCGACCAGAAAGCCTGAAAAGGCCTGAGGCTTGAGCATGCTGATTATGACTTCGCAATGGCTGATCGGGCTGGTGTATCTCGGCGCGGCCTTTTTATTGATCTTCGGGTTGTGGCGGATGTCCTCGCCGGTCACGGCAGCGGGCGGCATTCATGTGGCCGGCTGGGGCATGCTGGCCGCGGTGATAGTGAGTTTTCTCTACGTATTTTCCGTGAGTGAAGCGGCCAGGCCGCAACTGCCGGTCAACGTCTGCCTGGCGCTCCTTGCCCTGTTGCTGGGCGGCGGGGCGGCGTGGTGGAGTGGACGCAAGGCGGCCATGACCGCCATGCCGCAGATGGTGGCGATCTACAACGGCATGGGCGGCGGGGCAGCGGCGGCCATTGCCGCCATGGAGTTGTTCGGGCATCGGGTTTTCGATCTCTCGTCGTTGGCGGGCACCTTGTTTGGCGCCCTGATCGGTGCGATCTCCTTGTCCGGCTCCCTGATCGCCTGGGCCAAGCTGGACGGTCGCCTGAACAAGCCATTACGCATGAAAGGGCTGCAACTGATCAACGCCCTGTTGATGCTGGTGACCCTGGGGGTGGGCGCCTGGTTGATGCTGCTCATGCAAGACGCAGGTGGTGCGCCGGGCAATGTCCTCTGGTTGATCGGCGTGTTCTTCGGCTGTGCCTTGCTGTTCGGCGTGTTGATGACACTGCCCATCGGCGGTGCCGATATGCCGGTGGTCATTTCCATCTACAACGCCTTCACCGGCCTGGCGGTCGGCCTCGAGGGTTTCGTGTTGCAGGTCCCGGCGATGATGATCGCCGGCATGCTGGTCGGCGCCGCTGGCGTGCTGCTCACATTGCTGATGGCAAAAGCGATGAATCGCTCGGTCGCTCATGTGCTCTTTGCCCGTTTTGGCGACCAGCCCACTCGCAAGGGAACCGCCATCTCGGGCGAGCTCAAGCCGACGGCGGCAAGCGATGCAGGCGTGGCGATGCGTTACGCGAACAAGGTCATCATCGTTCCGGGCTATGGCCTGGCGGTCGCCCAGGGCCAACAAAAGCTCTATGAGTTCGTGAAATTGCTGCAGGCGCACGGGGTGCTGGTGAAGTTCGCCGTGCACCCGGTGGCGGGGCGCATGCCGGGACAAATGGACGTGTTACTGGCCGAGGCCGGGGTGCCCTACGATCTGATTTTCCAATTGGAAGATATCAATAGCGACTTTCCCGACACCGATATGGTGTTGGTGATCGGTGCCAACGATGTGGTCAACCCCGCCGCGCGCAGCGACAAGTCGTCGCCGATCTATGGCATGCCGATTCTCGATGTCGATAAGGCCCATCATGTCTACGTGGTCAAGCGCGGGGAGGGCAAGGGCTATGCCGGTATCCAGAATCAGCTGTTTTACGGAGAAAACTGCAACATGGTTTACGGCGATGCACAGGCCGTGCTGGTCAAGATGATCGAGGCGGTCAGGGGCTTGGCCTGAGTGATCGGTCGATATTTGTTTTCCTGTTTGCCTGGCAGCGGCCAGACGAGCAACCACCACTCTGAAGAAGGGGCGTCCGATGGAAGGTAAAATGTTGGCGGCTGTTGTCGAAGCGTTTGGAAAACCATTGGTTATCCGGCATCTGGACGTCCCGACAGCCGGACCGGGGATGATCCTGGTCAAGGTCGAAGCTTGCGGTGTGTGTCACACCGATTTGCATGCGGCGCGAGGCGATTGGCCACTCAAGCCAGGGCTGCCCTTTACCCCCGGGCATGAGGGCATCGGCACGGTGGTGGCGCTGGGCAGCGGCGTCACCGCGGTACAATTGGGCGAGCGCGTGGGGGTGCCGTGGCTTTATTCGGCCTGTGGTCATTGCGAGTATTGCCTCCAGGCCTGGGAAACCGTGTGCGCGCAAGCCGAGTTTGGTGGCTACACACGCAACGGCGGATTCGCCGAGTACATCCTGGCGGATCCGGAATATGTCGCGCATATACCGGCGTCGCTGGATCCTTGTGAGGCGGCACCGATCATTTGTGCCGGGGTGACGAGCTACAAGGGCATCAAGGAGGCCGATGTCCGTCCGGGGCAGTGGATGGTTATTTCCGGTATTGGCGGATTGGGCCATCTGGCGGTCCAGTACGCCAAGGCCATGGGGCTGCGGGTGTGTGCCGTGGACATCGACGAGCGCAAATTGGCCCATGCCACCGAACTGGGCGCTGACGCCGTGGTGAATGCCAAGGGCGACGATGCAGTGGCCGCGGTGATTGCCGCCACTGACGGCGGCGCCCATGGGGTGCTGATCACCGCGCCGTCGCTCGGGGCGTTCAAGCAGGGGGTGGCGATGACCCGCAAGCTCGGCACCTGCGTCCTGGTCGGCCTGCCGCCGGGCGACTTTCCCATGGATTTGTTCGGGGTGGTCGCCAATTGCATCACGGTACGCGGTTCGTTCGTGGGTAATCGCCAGGACATGGCCGAGGCCCTGGCATTTGCCGCCCAAGGCAAGGTCAAGGCGGATATCGAGCGCCAGCCGCTGTCGACGATCAACCAGGTCTTCGAGCGGCTGGAAAAGGGCGATGTGGCCGCCAGAGTGGTGATTGATTTCACTCTGGATTGATCGGGGTGGTGGTGGTGGTGGTGGTGGTGGTGGTGGTGGTGGTGGTGCCGCTGACCAGTTTCATCACCACCACAAAAAACACCGGCACAAACATCACCGCCAGCGTCGCCGTGATCATCCCTCCGATCACCCCGGTGCCGATGGCCTGCTGGCTCGCCGAGCTGGCGCCGGTGGCAATCGCCAGCGGCACCACGCCGAGGATAAACGCCAGGGACGTCATGATGATCGGGCGCAGGCGCAGGCGCGCTGCCTGCACCGTCGCATCCAGCAGATCATGACCCTCGTCGTAGAGACTCTTGGCGAACTCGATGATCAAAATCGCGTTCTTCGCCGACAGGCCGATGATGGTGATCAACCCCACCTTGAAGAACACATCGTTGGGCATCCCGCGCAAGGTCACTGCCAGCACCGCGCCAAGCACCCCCAGGGGCACGACCAGCAGCACCGAAGTCGGGATCGACCAGCTTTCATACAGCGCCGCGAGACAGAGGAACACCACCAGCAGCGACAGCCCCAGCAGCGTGGTTGCCTGGGAACCGGACAAACGCTCCTGCAACGACAGGCCGGTCCATTCCAGGCCCAACCCCGTCGGCAACTGCGTCACCAGCCGTTCCATCTCCGCCATCGCCTGTCCGGTGCTGTGCCCGGCCTTGGGCTCGCCGGAAATGGCAATTGCCGGGTAGCCGTTGTAGCGGGTCAGTTGCGCCGGGCCCTGGGTCCACTGCGCCCGGACAAAGGCCGACAACGGCACCATTTTTCCGTTGCTGTTGCGCACATTGATCTTCAGCAGATCGGCCACCTGGCTGCGTTGGTCGCCTTCGGCCTGGATCACCACCCGTTGCATGCGCCCCTGGTTCGGGAAGTCGTTGACATAGCTCGAGCCCAGGGCGGTGGAGAGCAGGGCGCCGATATCGGCAAAGGACACCCCCAGGGCATTGGCCTGCTGGCGGTCGACCTCCAACTGCACCTGTGGCGCTTCGGCCAGGGCGCTTTCACGGACATTGGCCAGCACCGGGCTCTTTTCCGCCGCCGCCAGCAGCTGGGTACGGGCTTTCATCAGCGCCTCATGCCCCACGCCGCCACGGTCCTGCAAGCGGAACTCGAAACCACTGGAGGTGCCGAGGCCATCCACCGGGGGCGGCAGGATGGCGTAGGCCACGGCGTCCTTGATCTCGCCCAACGCCAGGTTGGCGCGATCGGCAATGCCTTGCGCCGAGTCCTTGGCACTACGCGCCGACCAGTCCTTCAGGGTGGTGAAGGCCAGGGCGGCGTTCTGCCCGCTGCCGGAGAAGCTGAAGCCGAGGATCATGGTGGTGTCACCGACCCCCGGCTCCGTGGCGTTATGCGCCTCGATCTGCTCCACCACCTTGATCGTGCGGTTCTGGCTCGCCCCCGGTGGTAGCTGGATATCGGTGATGGTGTAGCCCTGGTCTTCCACCGGCAGGAACGAGGCGGGCAGGCGCATGAAGCACAACCCCAGCACGACCAGCAACAGGCCGTAGACCAGCAGGTAACGGCCGCTGCGTTTCAGCGCATAGACCACCCAGCCTTCATATTTATTGCTCAGCTGTTCGAAACGCCGGTTGAACGCGCCGAAGAAACCGCCCTTGGCGTGATGTTCGCCCGGGGCAATCGGCTTGAGCAGGGTGGCGCACAAGGCTGGGGTCAGGGTCAGGGCGAGGAAGGCCGAGAACAGGATCGAGGTGGCCATGGACAGCGAGAACTGCTGGTAGATCACCCCCACCGAGCCCTGCATGAAGGCCATGGGAATAAACACTGCCACCAGCACCAGGGTGATGCCGACGATGGCGCCGCTGATCTGGCCCATGGCCTTGCGGGTGGCGTCCCGTGGCGACAACCCCTCGTTGGCCATGATCCGCTCGACGTTCTCCACCACCACAATGGCGTCGTCCACCAGGATGCCGATGGCCAGGACCATGCCGAACATGGTCAGCACGTTGATCGAGAAACCCAGGGCCAGCATGGTGGCGAAGGTGCCCATCAGCGCCACCGGCACCACCAGGGTCGGGATCAGGGTGTAGCGGATGTTCTGCAGGAACAGGAACATCACCGCGAACACCAGCAGCATGGCTTCGCCCAGGGTATAGATCACCTTGGTGATCGAGACCTTGACGAAGGGCGAGGTGTCGTAGGGGATCTTGTATTCGACCCCGGCCGGGAAGTAGCGCGACAACTCGTCGAGCTTGGCCCGCACCAGGTTGGCGGTGTGCAGGGCATTCGCTCCGGGGCTCAACTGCACGCTGAAGGCGGTGGACGGCTTGCCGTTCAGGCGGGTGCCGTACTGGTAGTCCTGGCTGCCGACTTCCACCCGGGCGACATCGCCGATGCGCACGCTGGAACCGTCGGGATTGGCCCGCAGGACGATATCGGCGAACTCCTTCGGCGTGCTCAGCTGGCCCTTGACCAGCACCGCCGCGTTGATTTCCTGGGTCGGGCGCGCCGGCAGGGCGCCGATGCTGCCCGCCGAGACCTGGGCGTTCTGCCCGGCCACGGCGGCGCTGACATCCGCCGGGGTCAGGTTGAAACCCACCAGCTTCTGCGGGTCGATCCAGATCCGCATGGCCCGTTCGGCGCCGTACAACTGGGCTTTGCCGACACCGTCGAGGCGCTTGATCTCGTTCATCACGTTGCGCGCCAGGTAGTCGCTGAGGGCGCTTTCGTCGTATTTGCCGTCACTGGAGGTGAGGGTGGCGAGCAGCAGGAAGCCGGCGGAAACCTTTTCCACCTGCAAGCCTTGCTGGGTCACGGCGGCGGGCAGGCGCGGCTCCACCGCTTTCAGGCGGTTCTGCACATCGACCTGGGCCATTTCCGGGTTGGTGCCGGGCTGGAAGGTCGCGGTGATGGTGGCGCTGCCCAGACTGCTCTGGGACTCGAAATACAACAGGTGATCGGCACCGTTGAGCTCCTGCTCGATCAGGCTGACCACGCCTTGATCCACGGTCTGCGCCGAGGCGCCCGGGTAGACGGCGTAGATTTCCACCTTGGGCGGCGCGACGTTGGGGTACTGGGCCACTGGCAACTGCGGGATGGCCAGGGCACCGGCCAGCAGGATGAACAGGGCGACCACCCAGGCGAACACCGGCCGGTCGATAAAGAAATGCGGCATGCTCACTGTCCTTTGGACTGGGCGAGGGGAAGAGGGCTGTCGTCGACCTGCACCCGCTCGCCGGGCCGGGCGTGTTGCAGGCCCTCGACGACGATGCGTTGGCCGGCCTTGAGGCCGTCGGTGACGATCCAGCGATCGTTCTGCACCGCGCCCAACTGCACCGGCTGTTGGCTGATCCGCTGTTCGGCATCCACCAGCAGCACCTGGGCGATCCCGGCGCTGTCACGCTGGATGGCCCGTTGCGGCACGGTGATCGCTTCGCGGTTGACCGCTTGCTCGACGCGGACCCGGACGAAACTGCCGGGCAGCAGGTCGAGGTCCGGGTTGGGGAACTCGCTGCGCAGGATCACCTGGCCAGTGCCGGGGTCGACGCTGATATCGGTGAACAGCAACTTGCCCGGCAGCGGGTAGGCACTGCCGTCGTCCTGGATCAGCGTAGCCTTGGCCTGGTTCTGCCCGACCTGCTGCAACTGCCCGGCGCGCAGGGCGCGGCGCAGGTCATTCAGTTCGCGGGTCGACTGGGTCAGGTCGGCGTGGATCGGATTCAACTGCTGGATCAGCGCCAGGGCGGTGGTTTCGTTCTGGCCGACCAGGGCGCCTTCGGTTACCAGTGCACGGCCGATACGTCCGGAAATCGGCGCGGTGACGGTGGCGTAGCCAAGGTTGAGCCGGGCCCGCTGCACGGCGGCCTTGTTCGCGGCGACATCGGCGGCACTCTGGCGCGCGGCGGCTTCGGCGTTGTCGTAGTCCTGGCGGCTGACGGCGTTACTCTCCACCAGATCGCGGTAGCGCTGGTGTTGCAAGCGGGTCTGGAAGGCATTGGCCTCGGCCTTTTGCAGGCTGGCAACCGCACTGTCGAGGTCGGCCTTGAACGGCGCCGGGTCGATGCGGAACAACACGTCGCCCTGTTTCACGTCGCTGCCCTCACGAAACACCTGCTGCAGCACCACGCCGGCCACCCGCGCGCGGACTTCGGCAATGCGCGGCGCGGCGATGCGTCCGCTCAGTTCGCTATTGATCGACAGGCTTTGGCTCTTGAGGATCTCGACCCGAACCTTGGGCGGGGGCGGTGTTTGCGGGGCATTCGCGGATTTGTCACAGGCGCTCAGGGCCAGCGCCAGGGCTGACAGGCAGAGCGGGGCAAGCAGCTTCTTCAACATAACAGAGTCCCAATAATGGCCCCTGCATGCTAAGGGCCGTGGTCAAGCGGTGCTGTGAAGCTATGTAGGGCGTTGGTGAAAAAGTGTGAAGCTTCTGCTCTCGGACGTGCGTAGGCGTATATCCTTCACGGTTTTCCGCTTCGTAAATTTACCTATGCCTAACATTCTGCTGGTCGAAGACGACAGCGCCCTCAGTGAATTGATCGCCAGCTACCTGGAGCGCAACGGCTACCAGGTCAATGTGCTGGCCCGTGGCGACCAGGTGCGCGAGCGGGCGAAACAGACCCCGCCGGACCTGGTGATCCTCGACCTGATGCTGCCGGGCCTCGACGGCCTGCAGGTGTGCCGCCTGTTGCGCGCAGATTCGGCGACGCTGCCGATCCTGATGCTCACCGCCCGTGATGACAGCCATGGTCAGGTACTGGGCCTGGAGATGGGCGCCGACGACTATGTGACCAAACCCTGCGAACCCCGGGTATTGCTGGCCCGGGTACGGACCCTGTTGCGCCGTAGCAGCCTGGCCGATCCGCAGGTGGCCAGCGACCGGATCCTGATGGGCAACCTGTGCATCGACCTCTCGGAACGCACCGTGACCTGGCGCGAACAGCCGGTGGAGCTGTCCAGCGGCGAATACAACCTGCTGGTGGTGCTGGCCCGGCATGCCGGCGAAGTGCTCAGTCGCGACCAGATCCTCCAGCGCCTGCGCGGCATCGAGTTCAACGGCACCGACCGTTCGGTGGACGTGGCGATTTCCAAGTTGCGCCGCAAGTTCGACGACCATGCCGGCGAGGCGCGCAAGATCAAGACCGTCTGGGGCAAGGGTTACCTGTTCAGTCGCTCCGAATGGGAGTACTGAAACCATGCTGAAGATCCTGGTGCGGCTGTACCTGATCACCATCGTCACCTTCAGTGCGGCGATCTATCTGGTGCCTGAGCTGGTGATCGGGGTCTTCCACGAGCGCTTCATGCGTTACAACATGGACCAGTCGCGGGGCTTGCAGAGCCTGCTGATCGAACAGTTTCGCCAGGTGCCGAAAGAGCAGTGGCCGGCAATGGCCACTCGCCTGGACCAGCGTTTCGGGCCCTTGCAGGTCAGCTTGACCCGTGTCGATGACCCGAGCTTCAGCGCGCCGGAGCAACAACGCCTGCGCGGCGGTGAGGATGTGCTCCGCCTCGGTGATTGGGGCACGCGGACCCTGGCGGTGTCGCCGCTGGATGAGCAATGGGCGGTGGCCCTGCAAGTCCCGCCCGACCCGCTGGACGTGAACCTGTTGTACTGGAGCATGAACGTACTGATTGGCGCGGCGTTGCTGGCCTGCCTGCTGTTCTGGCTGCGCCCGCACTGGCGCGACCTGGAGCGTCTCAAGCAGACCGCTCGGCGCCTTGGCCAGGGGCAGTTGAGCGAACGCACGAATATCCCGCCACGCTCCAATATCGGCGAGCTGGCGGCGGTGTTCGACACCATGGCCGGCGATGTCGAAGGCCTGCTCAACCAGCAGCGTGATTTGCTCAACGCGGTGTCCCACGAACTGCGGACACCCTTGACCCGCCTCGACTTCGGCCTGGCCCTGGCCTTGTCCGAGGATCTGCCGCCGGCGTCCCGCGAGCGCCTGCAAGGGCTGGTGGCGCATATCCGCGAGTTGGACGAGCTGGTGTTGGAATTGCTGTCCTATAGCCGTTTGCAGAACCCGGCCCGCTTGCCGGATCGGGTCATGGTCTCGCTGGACGAGTTCGTCGACAGTATCCTCGGCAGTTTCGACGAGGAGCTGGAAGCCCCGGACACCGTGCTGGACGTCTTGATGCACGGGTCGCTGGACCGCTTTGTGCTGGATCCGCGCCTGACCGCGCGGGCGGTACAGAACCTCTTGCGCAATGCCATGCGTTATTGCGAGCGGCGGATCCAGATTGGCGTCAGGGTCAACCCGGAAGGTTGCGAGCTGTGGGTCGATGACGACGGCATTGGCATTCCCGAGCCAGATCGGGAGCGGATTTTCGAGCCGTTCTATCGCCTGGACCGCAGTCGCGATCGTGCCACCGGCGGCTTTGGCCTGGGCCTGGCCATCAGCCGGCGGGCGCTGGAAGCCCAGGGCGGCACCCTGACCGCTGAGCAATCGCCGCTGGGTGGGGCGCGTTTCCGCTTGTGGTTGCCGACCGTGGCCTGCTAGAGACGCTTCGCTGCTGCGGCTGGATTACTTGCGCCGCTGCTTGACCAGGCGCTTTACCCCTTCCAGCACCAATACCGCCACCGCCAGCCAGATCGGCAGGTAGGTCAACCATTCTCCCGGTCCGATGCTTTCCCCCAGCAACAGGGCGACGATCACCAGCAGCACGGGTTCCACATACCCCAGCAGCCCGAACAGTCCGAAGGCCAGCATCCGGCTCGCCAACAGGTAGCAGATCAGTGCGGCGGTACTGATCACCCCCAGCAAGGGAATCAGGGCATACAGCGCCGGCCGTTGGCTGACCACGGCAAAGCCCTGTTCGCCGTGTTGTACGAACCACCACGCCACCGGCAGCAGCAACATCATCTCGAACCAGAGTCCGCCCAGGTTGTGGGTGGCGTTGCGCCGACGCAACACGAAGTAGATCGGATAGCCGATGGCTACCAGCAGGGTGGTCCAGGAAAAGCTGCCGACCCGGTACAACTCGTTGAGTACGCCACAGAGGGCGAGCAGGGCGGCCACGGTCTGCAGCCGCGACAAGCGTTCGCCGTAGACGATGCGGCCGGTGAGCACCATGGTCAGCGGCAAGAGGAAGTAACCCAGGGATACATCCAGGCTATGCCCGTTGAGCGGTGCCCAGAGGAACACCCAAAGCTGTAAACCGAGCAGTGCCGAAGACAACAGCAATTTGAGCAGCAGCAGTGGCTGCTGCCGGACTCGGACGAGGATCGCGGGGACCAGCTTCCAGTCTCCGGATACCAGCATGAACACCGTCATGCAAGGCGCGGTCAGGAGCATTCGCCAACCGAAGATCTCCTCGCCGTTGAGGGGCGCGAGCAGAGACGTATAGAAATACATGATGGCGAACAGGCAGGACGCCAACACCGATAAAACGATACCTCTGGACACAACAGCCTCACGCAACAGTGGATTCGGTTTTTTCCGGCAGGATAGCACCCTGCTTGAACAACAAGGCCTTCAACCCGCTTTCAGCGTCGATATCGGGGAACTCCGGCGGATTGTCCAGGCGGCGTTCGAACAGCATGCCCGGCGCTTCGCGGGTCACGCCATCGATCAGGAAGTCCGAACCCACGGCCGGATCGTTCATACAGGCGAGGACCCGGCCGTCGGCGCTGAGCAGTTCCGGCAGACGGCGCAAGACCCGCTGGTAATCCTTGCTCAACAGGAAGCTGCCTTTCTGGAAGGACGGCGGGTCGATGATCACCAGATCAAACGGGCCGCTGCTGATGACTTTGCCCCAGGACTTGAACAGGTCGTGGCCGAGAAAGCCGACCTTGCCCAGGTCGTGGCCGTTCAGGCGATGATTGTCACGCCCACGGCTCAGGGCCGCGCGGGACATATCCAGGTTGAGCACATGGGCGGCCCCGCCGGCGAGCGCCGCCACGGAAAAGCCGCAGGTGTAGGCGAACAGGTTCAGCACCCGCTTGCCCTGGGCATTGGCCCGCACCCAGTCGCGGCCGTAGCGCATATCGAGAAACAGGCCGTTGTTCTGTTTCTTGCCCAGGTCGACCTGATAGCGCAGGCCGCCTTCGGTAATGACCCATTCCTCAATGGCCTGGCCCACCAGCCATTCGGCGGGGCTCAGGGGCAGGTAACGATGGTGCAGCAATAAAGTGTGTGCACCGCTGGCCAGCCAAGTGGGTGACTGGCTGATCTCCATCAGCAGGTCCTTGAGGGCTTGCAGTTGCTCGGGCTCCGGCTCCTTGAACAGCGACACCAGCACCACGCCCTGCAGCCAGTCTACGGTCAGTTGCTCCAGTCCCGGCCAGCAGCGGCCCCGGCCGTGGAACAGGCGCCGGGTTTCCGCGGGGGCGGCCGCCAGGGCCGTGAGCAGGTGAGTGTGGAGGGTGGACAAGGCGTCGGGGTTCATCAGGCGGTGCCGGCAAGGAAAAAGGGCCGGCATTCTAACCCTATCCGTCTATTTCGCTGTGGGTTGTACCGCCACGCATTTGATTTCCACCAGCAGCCCCGGGTGGGCCAACTCCGTTACGCCGACGCAGGTCCAGGCGCACCGGCCCTTGGGGAACACCCGGTTCTTGACCTCGCGGAATACCGCCATGTGCCGGGACATGTGCACGTGGTAGGTGGTCATCTCGACCACATCCTCGAAGGTACAACCGCCGGCGGCCAGCACCAGGCGCAGGTTTTCCCAGGCCGCCGCGAACTGCCGGGCGGGATCCTCGATGACCTCCAGTTGCGGCGTGCGGCCCACCTGGCCCGCGCAGTAGAGCGTGGCGCCGACCTTTACGGCAGGTGCATAACCCGCGCGTTCGGCAATCAGGGTCATGGATTCCGGGATGATGATTTCACGGTCAGTCATTGCGTGCTCCGCCACATTCACAAGAGCGCCGAGGGTAGCGTATTGCCACACCGGTGTGCCGTTCAGCGACGTTGTGCCGCATGAGCCGACCCTTGTTGTTCGCCCCGATCTGCCATCGTCATCCGCGATGGCAGGCTCGCCAATGCCTGATATACGCCTCAAAGGGCCCTTATTAAGATCGGTTTCACCGCGACCCTTTCTCTCGCCTCTGTTTCCTGTGCCATCGCCGCACTCATGGTGTTCACGCTGCAGGAAACCAAAGGCGTCCAACTTACCAGCGGCAACTGATCCGCCCCCTTGATAGAGAACCGACCCATGAAAAACTTCCGAATCGGCCAGATTGTGCCCAGTTCCAATACCACCATGGAAACCGAGATCCCGGCGATGTTGACCTCGCGCTACTCGCTGTTTCCCGAGGAGCACTTCACGTTCCACTCCTCGCGTATGCGCATGATGCACGTCAGTCCCGAAGAGCTGAAAAAGATGGATATCGACAGCGATCGCTGCGCGCTGGAGCTCAGCGATGCACGGGTCGATGTCATGGCTTATGCCTGCCTGGTGGCGATCATGTGCCAGGGCGCGGGTTACCACAAAGTCTCCCAGGAGCGCCTGGGCAAGACCGTCGCCGGCAACCACTCGAACGCCCCGGTGCTGAGTTCCGCCGGCGCGCTGATCGACAGCCTGAACCTGCTCGAATACAAGAAGGTCTCGATCATCACGCCGTATATGAAGCCCCTGACCCAGCAGGTCATCGACTATATCGAGGCGGCCGGGATCGAAGTGGTCGACTCCATCAGCCTGGAAGTCTCCGATAACCTGGCGGTCGGTCGCCTGGACCCGATGAACCTGGTGGCCCACGCCGACAAGCTGAATATCGGCCAGGCCGACGGCGTGGTGCTGTCGTGCTGCGTGCAGATGCCCTCGCTGCCGGCGATCCAGATCGTCCAGGATCGTCTCGACAAGCCGGTGCTGTCGGCGTCGGTGGCAACGGTCTACCAGATGCTGAAACATCTCGGCCTCAAGGCCCAGGTGCCGAACGCCGGGCATCTGTTGTCCGGGGCGTTCTGAGTCGGCAGCGGACGGGGTACTATGGGCGCCACTCAGGCCCGTATGCCCCGGTACCGCCCATGAAGCTCGATCCCGTCTCCCTGCGACTCTTTGTCAGTGTCATCGAAGAGGGCACCATTGCCGCCGCCGCCAAGCGCGAACATATCGCCGCGGCGGCGGTGAGCAAGCGGCTCAGCGAGCTGGAAGAGCTGCTCGAGTCGAAACTGCTCAATCGCACCAACAAGGGCATTACCCCCACCGACGCCGGGCTGTCGCTGCTGTTCATGGCCCGCAGTGCGCTGAACAACCTCAACGAAATCGTCGTGCAGATGCGCGATTACTCCCATGGTCGGCGTGGCTCGGTGCATGTCCTGGCCAATATCTCGGCCATCACCCAGTTCATGCCGGGGCTGGTCAAGTCCTTCATGACCGCGTACCCGCTGATCAATATCAGCCTGGAAGAACAGCAGAGCCTGGCGATTACCAAGGCGGTGGCGGAAAACCGCGCCGAGATCGGTATCTTCACCCGTCTGCCCCATGGCGCGGACATCGAAGTCTTCCCGTTCCGCAGCGACCGGCTGGTGCTGCTGGTGCCCGACGATCACCCGTTGGCGGCGCGGGAGTCGGTCAGCTTCGGTGAAACCCTGGATTATGAATGCGTCGCCTTGCGCAGCGGCACCCACCTCAATTTCCAGCTGATCAAGGCCGCCAACGACCTGGGCCGCTCGTTGAAAATCCGCATGGAAGTGTCCAGCTACGACGCGCTGTGCCTGATGGTGCAGGCCGGGGTGGGCATCGGCATCATGCCGCAGGGCAGCGTGGGGATTTACAACCTGAGCGGGACCCGGGTGGTCGGACTCGACGAGACCTGGGCCTGCCGTGAACTCAGTGTCTGTGTGAGGTCGCGCGAGGCGCTGTCGGTCGCCGCGGGACTGTTTCTCGAGCACCTGATCGCGGAGTGCTGAGCCTCAGCGCTGCGCGGCGCGGCTTATTGGTGCGCGCCGGCGCGCTTGAGCAGGCGCTTGCAACGTTCGGACAGGTGAAACACCTGCAGGTGCTTGCCGACCTTCTCGTAGCGCTCGCGCAGGGTCATCAAGGCGGCAATGGCCGAGTAGTCGACGAAGTTCAGGTGGCGGCAGTCGAGGGTCACCTGGGCGGGGTCGTTGGCCGGGTCGAACTGATTGAGAAAGGGCGCCGTGGAGGCAAAGAACAGGGTGCCATGCAGGCGGTAAAGCTTGCTGCCGTCGGCCTCCAGATGGCTGTCGGCGTACAACTCCCGGGCTTGCTGCCAGGCGAAGTTGAGCGCGGCGACGACGATCCCGCAGAGCACGGCGGTGGCGAGGTCGGTGAACACGGTGATGACGGTTACCGCGAGGATCACCAGCACGTCATTCAGCGGCACCTTGTTCAGGACCCGTAGCGAGGCCCAGGCGAAGGTCTGTTGCGCAACCACGAACATGACCCCGACCAGGGCCGCCAGCGGGATACGCTCGATAAAGGGTGAGAGGAACAGGATGAACAGCAGGATCATCACCCCGGCGACGATCCCGGACAGCCGGCCGCGACCACCGGAACTGAGGTTGATCACGGTCTGGCCGATCATGGCGCAGCCGCCCATGCCGCCGAACAGGCCGGAAACCATGTTGGCCACGCCCAATGCCGCGCATTCGCGATCCGGGTAGCCGCGGCTTTCGGTGATCTCGTCGGTCAGGTTCAGGGTCAGCAGGGTTTCCAGCAGACCGACCATGGCCATCAGGAACGCGTAGGGGGCGACGATCCGCAGGGTTTCCAGGTTCCATGGCAGTTGTGGCAGGGCCAGCACCGGCAGGCCACCGGCAATATGCGCCATATCGCCGAGGGTACGGGTCGGCAGGTCGAGCAGGTACACCGCCAGGCCCACGCCAAGGATCGCCACCAGTGCCGGCGGCACGCTGCGGGTCAGGCGCGGTAGCAGGTAGACGATGGCCATGGTCAGCAGCACCAGCCCGCTCATCAGGTACAGCGGCTTGCCACTCAGCCAGGTTTCGCCGCTCTTGAAGTGTTCCAGTTGGGCCAGGGCGATGATGATCGCCAGGCCGTTGACGAAACCGAGCATCACCGGGTGCGGCACCATGCGCACCAGCTTGCCCAGCCGCAGCAGGCCGAAGGCGAGCATGATCAGCCCGCCCAGCAGCACGGTGGCGAGCAGGTACTGCACGCCGTGTTGCACCACCAGCGCGACGATCACCACGGCCATCGACCCGGCGGCGCCGGAGATCATGCCCGGGCGTCCGCCCAACAGCGCGGTCAGGGTGCAGATGATAAAGGCGCCGTACAGGCCCATCAGCGGATTGAGGTGGGCGACCAGGGCGAAGGCGATGCATTCGGGCAGCAGGGCGAAGGCGGTGGTCAGTCCGGCCAGGGCGTCGGCGCGCAGGCGTTGGGGTTTCATGGCGTACCTGAAAGACGAGCCGGCAGCACCGGCGGCGAAAAGAAGGGGGCGGATGGTACGCAATTGAATGGGCGGCGGCCAGTTAGCGCAGTTCGGCGAGGCTTGCCTGGATCAACTCGGACAGCTGTCGTACCGCCGCTGTCGGCGCCGCCACGGCCTGGTGCAGGACATAACCGAGCATGGGCAGCGCCGGCAGGCTTTCAATCAGCGCAAGCTGAGGGGGCAGGCCGATGCGGGTGCGTAAAGTGATACCGAGTCCGGCCGATACGGCGGCCCAGATGCCACTGACACTCGGGCTGGTCAGCACCACTCGCCAGGGGATACGCGCCTGGTCCAGGGCCTTGGTTGCCGCGCTGCGCAAAATGCATGGCGCATCGAAGACCACCAGGGGCAAAGGCAGGTTGTCGGCAGGAGAGGGCGCCGGCAACTCGCGCGAGCCGATCCAGTGCATCTGCGTTTCACCGAGGCGCGTGGCGTGCGGGGTGCTGGCGCCGGCTTCCCAGGCCAGCGCCAGGTCCAGGCGGCCATTCTCGATCATCGATAACAGCTCGGCGTTGCGGGCGATGCTGACCTCAAGGCTGACCAGTGGGTGGACCCTGGAAAAACGCCGCAGTACGTCGCTGAGCAGATGTTCGGCGAAATCATCCTGCAAGCCGATGCGCACCGTGCCTTCGATACGGGCGCCTTGCAGACGGCTGAAGATCTCGTCGTTCAGTTCCAGCAGGCGCCGGGCATGGCTGAGCAGGGATTCGCCCGCTGCCGAGAGGATCAGGCCGCGCCCCGACTTTACCAGCACGGCGCTGCCGACCTGGCTTTCGAGCTTCTTCAGTTGGGCACTGACCGCCGAGGTCGAGCGCCCCAGGCGTTCGGCGGCCTTGGCGAAGCTGCCAAGCTCGACACCGGTGACAAAGGTGCGCAGTACATCCAGGTCGAAGGTGGGGTGACGCATGAGTAATCATCCACTTATTAGGGATTGTGGGTTCTATCTAATCTGATATTCGGAACTATCGTCGCTGGTTAACCTGCCTCCGTCAAATCAACACTGTGTTGGAGGTTGTATGCCTTTTGCCCGTATTTCCCTGCATCGGGGCAAGTCCCCCGAGTACCTTCGCCGATTGTCCGAGGAGCTGCATGAGGCCCTGGTGGAAAGTTTCGAGGTACCGCCTACCGATCGCTTCCAGGTGATTCATCAGCACGAGGTGGGCGAGCTGATCTTCGATCGCGACTACCTGGGCGGGCCGCGCAGCGAGGACTTTGTGCTGATTGCGATTACCGCCGGGCGCATCAGGGATACCGCGACGAAACAGTGCTTTTATCGGCGGTTGGTAGAGCGGCTGAGTGTGGCGCCGGGGATTGATCCTGAGGATGTCATGGTGGTGATCAGCACCACCCAGGCCGATGAGTGGTCGTTTGCGGGAGGGCGGGGTAACTGACACACCGCCTGACCCGGGCAAGACCGGTTATCATGCGCGGCCCTTCGCTGCCGACTGCCGAGGGTGCGTCTCAACCCTCGGAGCCCGATGTTCGATGTCCACGATCACCTTGTTTGAAACCCCGCCCCCGGAGTCGATCCATAGCCAGATCCAGCAGATGGTCGTGGATTACGTCACCGACGTCAGTCAGGTGGCTATTGCGCCGAGCAACCCGCTCTACAACCTGTATCAGTATGGCGTCGGTTATGAGGTGCATCTCTATATGCAGGCGATGGACGGCTCCAAGGGCCTGGCCGTCGAATTGATCGTGGCAACCGATGCCCGGGATCCCGAGAAGGTCATCGGTTTCCTGCTGTATTTACCGGTCAAGGATGATCCGCAAGCCTGCTCGATCGCTTATATGGCGGTGCGTGAAGGCCATCGGCGCCAGGGTGTGGCGCGTGCGATGCTGCAACCGGTGCTCCAGCGCTATCCCCACGCGGAACTGGCCTGTGTCGTCGGCAAGGTGCCAGTGTTCGAGGCCCTGGGTTTCCAGGTGCTGGCCGCGCGCGGGCCGCAGGTATTGATGAATACCCGTGACCACGGCACGGACGGGCTGGTGGCGGTGCTGGATATCGCGCCGATCTATCGTTCCCTGGAGGTGCGACAGATTCATGCCTACCTGTTGCAACAACACGGCAAGCGCGCGATGGTCGACGCCGAGAAGCAGCGTGACCGCCAGCTCGACCAGATGACCCGCCACGCCAGGGCTTTTGTCCTGGAGCGGCTGGGCGACCATTGATAGTTACGGGGTGCCGAACATCGCGGTCCAGTAGATCCCGGAATCGCTCTTCGGGTCCACCACGTAGGCCGCGCCCAGCTCGCGGAATCGTGGATTCATCAGGTTGGCGCAGTGACCGGGGCTGGCCAGCCAGCCGTCGACCACCTTGCGTACGGTGTCCTGGCCGGCGGCGATATTTTCGCCGATCATCTGGCCGTTATAGCCCGCCAGCTCGGCCCGATCCCCCGGCATGCGTCCGTCACGGTCCTTGTGATCGAAGAAGTTGTTGTTGGCCATATTCCGGCTATGGCCTTCAGCGGCGCTCGCCAGTACCGCGTTCCAGGCCAGGGGCGTGGTGGCGGCGAACGCCTGGCCGCCGCATTGGTGCGCTTGCGTGCGGGCGCTGTTGATCTGCTCGAGAAGTTTCTGGCCTTCCGCCTGCCAGTCGCCCAGGCGCGCGCTCAGCAGCGGCCGCGCCAGCACGATGCGCCATTCGCGTCCCTCGCGGTTGACGCCGATATCGACGAACTGCGGGTTCAGCACCACCTGGCAGAAACTTTCCTCCACCGCTTTCATCGCCGCCGCCGCGTCACGTGGCCCTGAGAGGCTGATCGCCTGCACGGTGACCATCGGATACGCCTTGGCACTCAGCGCCTGCTGCAAGTCGCCCGGGTTATTGATGGGCAACACCAGGCGGGGATCGCTGACCAGTGGCGGCAACTCCAGTGAGGCCTGGCTTCCACAGCGCTGCACCTGGCTGCGGTAGTGGTTGATCGAGTCAACCAGTTGCACCTGATCGACAGGGGCGGCGTTGGCCGCGAACACCGGGCCCAGCGTCAGCGTGGCCAGACCGATAAGCGATGGTATGAAGCGCATGGGCATCTCCCTGGGACGGACTGCGCCCATCATGCCGGATTTCCCACTGCAGGAGCACTTGAACCTTGGCCGGCTTATCCTACAATTTCGGTAGGTTTTCTCTGTGTAAAGGCGAGGCATTTTCATCCAGTCACGTAGCTGAGGTATTATGTCGCAGCACGGAAGCGTCTAGCGTGCCTATCCGAGGTGACCGGACGTCGAAGGAATCGAGAAAAAAGCCTTACTGGCTGAGTCGTATGAGCTGACAGATTGCGCTTGTCGACCAGGTCCGGGCAGAGGCAAACAAAATGAGTGTCACCCAACGTAGCTGAAGCCAATGACTAATAAAAAGTCAGCGCAGGAGGGACATGAACGTGAGGCCGGTGGTTTTTCATGGGCCTTGTATGTCTACCTATCCTAGGTATTACCGAATGTTGAAGAAACTGAACACAGCACTGCTGGGGCTGGCAGTGACGATGGGCGCGATGTCCGTACACGCGGCCGAGACAAAGAAAGTCGATGTGCTGCTTATCGGCGGGGGCATCATGAGTTCGACCCTGGGGATCTGGCTCAATGAGTTGCAGCCGGACTGGTCGATGGAAATGGTCGAGCGCCTCGATGGCGTCGCCGAAGAAAGCTCCAATGGCTGGAACAACGCCGGTACCGGTCACTCCGCCCTGGCCGAGTCGAACTACACGCCGTACGACAAGAACGGCAAGATCGATATTTCCAAGGCGATCGAGATCAACGAGTCGTTCCAGATCACCCGTCAGTTCCTGTCCTGGCAGGTCCGTCAGGGCGTGCTGAAGAACCCGCATTCGTTCATCAACTCGACGCCGCACATGAGCTTCATGTGGGGTGACGACAACGTCAAGTTCCTCAAGGATCGCTACGCGGCGCTGCAGACCAGCCCGCTGTTCAGCGGCATGCAGTACACCGAAGATCAGGAACAGATCAAGAAGTGGGTCCCGCTGATGATGGAAGGGCGTGATCCGAAGCAGAAGATCGCGGCCACCTGGACGCCTATCGGCACCGACGTGAACTTCGGCGAAATCACCCGCCAGTACGTCGCTTACCTGCAGGCCCAGCCTAACTTCAAGCTGAAGCTGTCCAGCGAAGTCGAGGATATCAAGCGCAATGACGACGGCACCTGGCGCGTCACCTACAAGAACCTGAAGGACGGCAGCGAAACCGCGGCCGACGCCAAGTTCGTGTTCATCGGTGCCGGTGGCGGTGCGCTGCACCTGCTGCAGAAGTCCGGCATCCCTGAGGCCAACGACTACGCGGCCTTCCCGGTCGGCGGTTCGTTCCTGGTCACCGATAACCAGGACATTGCCCTCAAGCATATGGCCAAGGCCTACGGTATTGCTTCGACCGGCGCGCCACCCATGTCGGTTCCGCACCTGGACACCCGTGTGCTGGATGGCAAACGCGTGATCCTGTTCGGGCCATTCGCGACCTTCTCCACCAAGTTCCTGAAGAATGGTTCGTACTTCGACCTGCTGACCAGTACCACCACCCACAACGTCTGGCCGATGACCCGCGTCGGGATCGAGCAGTACCCGCTGGTGGAGTACCTGGCCGGTCAGTTGATGATGTCGGATGACGACCGCTTCAACGCCTTGAAAGAATACTTCCCTGAAGCGAAGAAAGAAGACTGGCGCCTGTGGCAAGCCGGTCAGCGCGTGCAGATCATCAAGCGTGACGAAGAGAAGGGCGGCGTTCTGAAACTCGGCACCGAAGTGGTCACCGCCAAGGACAACAGCATCGCCGGCCTGCTGGGTGCATCGCCGGGTGCTTCCACCGCCGCGCCGATCATGCTGACCATTCTGGAACGGGTCTTCAAGGACCAGGTTGCGACGCCTGCCTGGCAGGAAAAGCTGCACCAGATCGTGCCGAGCTACGGCACCAAGCTGAACGGCAACCCTGCAGCGGTCCAGAAAGAATGGGACTACACCGCTGAAATCCTGCAACTGACCAAGCCTCCGGTGATCGGTCAGACCGCCGCTGCGCCAGCCGCACCGGCTGCGACTGACAAGCCAAAAGCCGACACTCCAGCGGCTGACATGGCGCTGTAAAGACCCGGCCTCGCTTCGGCGAGGCGCTGTAAACCGAAGAACACCCATTGCCCGCTCATGCGACCGGCCAGTGGGTGTTTTTTTATGTCCACGAAAAAAGGCTTTCGGCGAACGATGGATATCACTCAAGGTCAGGGACAGGCTTAGGCCATACATCCTGCCCATGGAGCTTGTCCATGAAGGTGTCGATAAACGTCGACACCGCCAGGGGCAACTGGCGCCGGCTCGGATAGATCACGTTCATGCCCTGGCTCTTGCGCTGGTAACCGGGCAATACCGGCACCAGCAGGCCGGCCTGGACATCGAGGCGAGCCATGGTCGGCGGCAACAGGACGATACCCAGGCCCGCCAGGGCGGCCTTGCGCAGCGCCTGGGCGGTGTTGGCGCTGAAGCGGCCGCTGACCTGCACTTCCTCCATGACGCCGGCCGGGCTGCTCAGGCGCCAGGTGGTGTGGCCGCCGGGGTGTGGGGCGCTGATGCAGTCATGCTGAACCAGCGCCTGCAAGGTCGGCGGCACGTCATGCGTCGCGAGATAGGCTGGGCTGGCCACCAGACCGTCGCTACGGGGCCCCAGCAGTTGGCGTCCGACAAAGGCCGAATCCTGCAGGGGACCGGCGCGAAAGGCGACGTCGATCTGTTCGGCGATCAGGTCGGCCTTGGCGTCGCTGAGGACGAAGTCGAGCTTGACCTGGGGGGAACGGGCGAGAAATTCGGCGACCCAGTCCATCGGGAAAAACTCGAAGAAGTCGGCGGTCGCCGCCACCCGTACCAGGCCACTGGGAACCTGGCTGCCGCCTTGCAGCTCGTGGCTGGCGTCGAGCAGACCGTCGACGGCCCCGGCGCAACGGGCATGGAAGGCCTGGCCGGCGCCGGTCAGCGTCAGCTTGCGGGTGGAGCGTTGCATCAGACGCGTGTCGAGCCGGGCTTCGAGCTGCTGGATTCGCCGGCTCAGGGTATTGGCCGGTATGCCCAGGTGCCGAGCGGCCTCGGCAAAGCTGCCGTAGCGTACCACCTGGACGAACATGGCAATTTCATTCAGGTCGAGCATGGCAAAATTACTCACATAAATGGATGAGTGAAATCCAATTATGCCATCTAGTCCGGTAATAGAGAGCAATCCATACTGCGTCGCAACTGGCCCGGGAGCGCGTTTGCATTGATTGCCGTCCCGGGATTTATCCGATCATTTTTCAGGAGCGTTCCCCATGCCGGCAAGTACCGCTATTGCCCGTACCCCGCAGCGGCGGGCCATTCTTCATCGGACCCACGGCAGTACCCACGGGGCGATTACGCGCCTGGTAAGTCCCGGCGACCTGGGCGCGTGGCTCAAACCGTTCGTCTTTCTCGATCGTTTCAGCTTCCAGACGAAAGCCGGTCAGCCGGGGTTTGGCATGCACCCGCATTCCGGCATCGCCACGTTGAGCTATTTGAGCGAAGGCGAGTTTTTCTATGAAGACAGCACCGGCGAAAAAGGCCGCTTGCTGGCCGGTGGTGTTGAATGGATGCAGGCCGGCAATGGTGTCTGGCACACCGGTTCGATCGTGCCTGAGGTCAGCCATGTGCGCGGCTTTCAGCTCTGGGTGGCGTTGCCGGCGGCCGATGAGAATGCTCCGGCACGCAGCCAGTACCTGACCCCGTCGCAGGTGCCACAGGAAGGACCGGCGCGGGTGCTGCTGGGGCGCTACGGTGCGGCGCAAAGCCTGATCGCGGCCCCCGCCCCGATGAACTACCTGGCCGTACACTTGAAAGACGGTGAACGCTGGACCTACACACCACCGGCCGGTCACAGCGTGGGTTGGCTGGCGGTCGATATCGGCCAGCTTGACGCCGGTGACGCTGGCGGGCCGCTCGGCGAGGGTGAATTGGCGATTTTCGAGGAGCGCGAGGAGGTCATCGATCTCGTGGCCCGGGGTGATACCACCTTCGTGCTAGGCTCAGCGTACAAGCATCCCCATGAACTGGTGCTGGGCAATTATTCGGTGCATACCAGCGCCGCGGCGCTGGCCCGGGGCGAGGCCGAGATTCTCCATATCGGTCGACGTCTGCGTGAGGAGGGGCGTCTGTAACCGATCGGGTACACGGCTTTCTGCTCTCTGTCAGACACTGGTCGCATTTTTCTGGATATTATTCGGTGCCCGCGCAATGATTAGCGGCAAAAGGCCATCTTCCCCGGCCGACTGAACGACTCGGATTGACGACAACAGGTACTGATGAAAAAACTCACGACAGTCGAGCAGATGTTGTTGCGTGATCGCGAAGAAGAGGAGCGGCTGGCCGCCCTGCATGCCTTCGACCTGATGGATGTTGCCCGCGAAGAGTGTTTCGAGCGGATCTGCCGGTTGGTCGCCTCGCGCTTTCAAGCGCCGGTGGCGATCGTCAGCCTGATCGACAAGGACCGCCAGTGGTTCCTCGCCACCACCGGCTTTTCCGCTCAGCAAGCGCCCGAGCTGGAGTTGTCGTTCTGTGCCCACACGATCCGCCAAAGCGGCGTGTTCGTGGTCGACAACGCCTGCCTGGACCCGCGTTTTGCCGACTTCCCCCTGGTCCAGGGCGACGGTGCGCTGACGTTTTATGCCGGCGCGCCCCTGCGTACCGACGGCGGCTATGCCATCGGCAGCGTGTGTATCCTCGATACGGTAGCCCACGACCTGACGCCGGAAGACCACGCGGCCCTGGAAGATTTCGCCGCGCTGATCATGCAGTTGATCGAGCGCCAGCACCTGCTCAAGCGTGTGGATGCGGTCAGCGGCCTGCCCAACCGTACGCAGTTTCTCTCCGACCTGCAGGGCTTGATCCAGGCCGGCGAGATCCGCAAGAGGGTTCTGGTGACGGTCGATGCCCTGGACACCGATTGGGCGCACCGTTTGACCGTGGCGGAGGGCATGGTGCCCTTCGAAGCGGTGCTGCGGGATATGGCCTCGCGGATCCAGGCGTTTATCGGCACCGGGATCAAGATCTATCACGTGATGGTCAAGGGCTTTGCCTTCACCATGCAGATGGACGCCGTCGAGGCGCGGGGCTTTTTACCGCGGCTGGTGGATTGGCTGCGCCGGGCGCCCATCAGCGAGAATCTGCCGATGGTACCCACGGTCTGCGCGGGGTTGCTGGAGTTCGAGGGGGGCTCGGAAACGGCCCGGGAGCTGCTGCGCAAGGGCTTGTTCGCCCTGGAGACCGCCCGGCAGAAAGCCCAGCCCTATGCCTATTACAACCATCAGGACGACGTTACCTTCCGCCGTCTGTTCAGCCTGTTGCCGGATATCACGCCGGCCCTGAAGGCCGATGATGTGTTCCTGGTCTATCAACCGCGCTTCTCGTTGCGCGATGGCGCGCACCTGAGTGCCGAGGCGCTGATTCGCTGGAACCATCGGTTACATGGCTTTATTTCGCCGGCGGAGTTCATTCCGATTGTCGAGAAAAGCTCGCTGATCCATTCGGTGACGGATTGGGTGATCGAGCGGGTTGTGACGCTGATTGCCAACACCGGTTATGCCCGGGACAAGAAAATATCCCTCAACCTGTCCTCGCGGGATTTTTACGGGCGCAATGTCGCCGATGTCATTGCCCAGCGCTGTGGGGCCCATGGGGTCGACCCGGCAATGCTCGAGGTTGAAATCACCGAAGGCGAGTGGCTGCGTTCCAGCGCCGGGGTGATCGAGCAACTTCAGCAACTGAGGGATATGGGCGTCGATGTGGCCATCGACGACTTCGGTACCGGCTACAGCAACTTCTCTTATCTGCACAAGATCCCGGCCAATATCCTCAAGCTCGATCAGTCGATGATTTTCGACCTGGAGCACAGTGCCCAGCATCAGCGGGTGGCCAAGTCGATCATCGGCGTGGCCCGCGACCTGGGCTACCGGACGGTGGCCGAGGGCGTGGAAAGTTTCGGCTGCCTGGAAATACTCAAGCACTTCGGCTGTGACGAGGCCCAAGGCTACTTTCTTTCCAGGCCGGTCGAAGAGGCACTGTATTTCCAGCAGGCGGCACTGGATCGGTTCCCCCTGAAGACGGGCTGAGGCCCGCCTTCAAACGCCCCGTGGCAGGCGTCCGGAGACAAAGTGACTGACATCGTTGAAACCCGGGGTGGACGCATGCCCCGGAGTCACCAGCGAGTCGACGAAGGCTTCGTCCTCGGCGCTGATCTTCACCGTCAGTGCCTTGGTGTAGCTGTCCCATTGCTCCTCGGTGCGCGGGCCGACAATCGCCGAGCTGACCGCCGTATTGTTCAGCACCCAGGCAATCGCGAACTCCACCAGGCCGACGCCACGCTGTTGGGTATACGCCTGCAACTGCTGGGCAATGCGCAATGATTCCACCCGCCATTCGGTCTCGAGGATGCGCTTGTCCTGGCGTCCGGCCCGGCTGTTGGCATCCGGCGCGACATCCGGGGCGTATTTGCCGCTGAGCACGCCACGGGCCAGCGGGCTGTAGGGCACCACGCCGAGGCCGTAGGCGGCAGCGGCGGTGATCTGCTCGGTCTCGGCCTGGCGGTTGACGATGTTGTACAGCGGTTGGCTGATCACCGGCTTGTCCACCCCCAGGCGCTCGGCCACGCGGATCACTTCGGCAATCCGCCAGCCGCGATAGTTGGACAGGCCCCAGTGGCGAATCTTGCCCTGGCGCAACAGGTCGCCGATGGCCGATATGGTGACCTCCAGCGGGGTGCTGTGGTCTTCGCGGTGCAGGTAGTAGATATCCAGGTAGTCGGTGCCCAGGCGCCCGAGGCTGGCTTCGATGGCATTGAACAGGTGCTTGCGGCTCAGGCCGCTGCGGTTCGGCTTGCCGTCCACCGGGCCGAAACCGGCCTTGGTCGCGAGGATCCACTCATGGCGATGGCGGGCAATCGCTTCGCCGACGATTTCCTCGGAGCGCCCGCCGGTGTAGACGTCGGCGGTGTCGATAAAGTTGATGCCCTGGTCCCAGGCCTTGTCGATGATGCGCAAGGAGGTTTCGGTGTCGGTTTGTTCACCGAACATCATGCTGCCCAGTGTCAAGGTGCTGACTTGCAATCCGGAATGGCCGAGGGTGCGGTAACTCATGAACAACATCCTTTTGCACGAAAGAGAAGGTGTTCATCAGATACCAGAATGCCGCTGTTGAGCAATCCCTCAATCAACTCACCGATATCCGACAGCCTTGTCAGGGGAAACTGCGCAAAAGTTTCACGTAGTCCGGTGCTCTCCAGGGAACGGGCACGGCAATGTCAACTACTTGACCGTTCGTCGGAACTGTCAATTCTGACAGGTTGTTACAGTAGCCCGAACTAAAGTCATATATAGCCAAGAGACCCGCTTGTCCGGCGGGTACAGTTGTAAAGGCCATCAGGACATAACCCCGTTCAATATGGAGAGAGATGATGCTTAATTCGAAACGTCTTAAGGCGCTGGCCATGGCGATCGTCGTTGCCCAGGCGGGAGTGGTCCCGATGGTGATGGCGCAGGCGCAGGTTGCGCCAACGACTCAGACCCAGAAGGTCACTTCCGAGAAGGCTGATATGCAGTTGGCAGCCAAGAAAAAGCACCACAAAAAGAAACACCACAAGAAAGCCATGACCTCCACGACTCAAAGCGTGAGTGTGAACGCTACCGCCTGATTTTATTCATTGGGGGGAGCGACGAGCCCGAGGGCGACAGTAATGTCGAGCCTCGGGCTTTTTTATGGCCGCTGTTTCACGCCGCCCGCAAGGTGCGGGTCATGCGCAGGGCCAGCAGGCTGCCGGCGACGATCACCGCGGCCAGCACATACAGGGCCGCATCGGTGGAGCCGCTGGCATCCTTGACCCAGCCCACCAGGTACGGGCTGAGGAAACCGGCCATCTGGCCCATGGAGTTGATCAACGCCAGGCCACCGGCGGCCGCGCCGGCGCTGAGCAGGGCGGTGGGCACCGGCCAGAACATCGGCAGGCCGGTGAGGGCACCCATGGTCGCAATCGTCAGGCCGAGAATGGCAATGGCCGGCGAAGTGGCGAAATTGACCGCGATCAACAGGCCGACGGCACCCATCAACATAGGTACCGCCAGGTGCCAGCGACGCTCCTTGCGCAGGTCGGCGGAGCGGCCCACCAGCAACATGAACACTGCCGCCAGCAGGTAGGGAATCGCACTGAGCCAGCCTATGACCAGGTTGTCGCTGAAACCCAGGTTCTTGATAATCGACGGCAACCAGAAGTTGATGGCGTAGACGCCGCTCTGGATGCAGAAATAGATCAGGCCAAAGGCCCAGATCGCCGGGTTCTTGAACACTTCACCCAGGGAGTCGCTGACAGCCTTGGGTTTGTTCGCGGCATCCTCGGCCTGGTCGTCTTCGAGTACGGCGCGTTCCTCGGTAGTCAGCCACTTGGCGTTGGCGAATTTGTCCGCCAGCAGGAAAAACGCCGCGATGCCCAGGGCAATGGTCGGGATCCCCTGCAACAGGAACATCCACTGCCAGCCGGCAAGGCCGCCCTGACCGGCGGCAAAGTGGTTGAGGATCCAGCCGGAGAAAGGACTGCCGAGCAGGCCCGAGACCGGGATCGCCGACATGAACAGGGCCATGATCCGCCCACGGCGGAAGCTCGGGAACCACTGCGAGAGGTACAGCACCACGCCGGGGAAGAAGCCGGCTTCGGCGGCCCCGGTGAACAGGCGCAAGGTATAGAACTGGATCGGCGTGCTGACGAACAGCAGGCAGGTCGACAACACGCCCCAGGTGATCATCATCAGGGCAATCCAGCGCCGCGGACCGAAGCGACTCAGCGCCAGGTTGCTCGGCACGCCGCAGAGCACGTAGCCGATAAAGAAAATCCCGGCCCCGAGGCCGTAGATGGTTTCGCTGAATTTCAACGCGTCGAGCATCTGCAGCTTGGCAAATCCAACATTGACCCGGTCGAGGTAGTTGAACAGGTAGCAGATGAAGATAAAGGGGATCAGGCGCAGGGTGATGCGCTTGTATACGGCGTTTTTCAAGTCAGCGGTGGCCTGGGATATTGCGGCGCTCTGTGACATGGCGGTCTCTCTTTATTATGATTTTTTG
The DNA here is from genome assembly GCF_023242495.1 of Pseudomonas sp. MWU13-2862. Classification (NCBI taxonomy): domain Bacteria; kingdom Pseudomonadati; phylum Pseudomonadota; class Gammaproteobacteria; order Pseudomonadales; family Pseudomonadaceae; genus Pseudomonas; species Pseudomonas sp. MWU13-2862. The sequence continues at coordinate 236,640 of NZ_JALMEZ010000007.1, forward strand.
CGAGGCAAGGGTAACTTGATCGCCCTGTGAGTCTCGGTCACCCCGGTCTTGCTGTCTTTGTGCCAGTGCACAGGGTTTGCCGGTGTACCCTGTGCTGCTGAACAAACGTTCGTTGATCCCCCTGAACCAAGGACCCTACCGCTATGTTCGAACTGGACCATGACCTTGCGCAGGATATCGTCGATCGTACGATGGCCATTCTGCCGTACAACGTCAATGTCATGGACAGCCAGGGCCTGATCCTGGGCAGCGGCGAGCCGGGGCGGATCAATACCCGCCACGAGGGTGCGCAGTTGGTCTTGGCCAATGGCCGGGTGGTGGTGATCGACGAGCAGGCGGCCAAGTGCCTGAAGGGCGTGCAGCCAGGGATCAACCTGCCGCTGATGCACGATGAGCGGCTGATCGGCGTGCTGGGCATTACCGGTGAGCCGGAGCAATTGCGTACTTACGCCGAGCTGGTGCGCATGACCGCCGAAATGCTGGTCGGCCAGCGCCATCAGCAGGCTGAACAGCAGTGGCGGCGCCAGCGCTGTGATGATCTGCTGGCCTTGTTGCTCAGTGACGAGGGCGATTCGCCGCGTTTGATCGACGAGGCCCGGCAGATGGGGCTCAAGCCGCAGTTGTCACGGATTCCCTATCTGTTCGAGCTGGACCCGGGGCAGAGTGCCGAAGCGCTGATGGCCTGGTTGCAGTCGCGTTATCCCGACAGTTGGTGCGTGAGTGGGTCGACCGCCTCGCTGCTGTGGTGTCGGCCGGCGACGGCGATCCTCGACGATCAGCGTCTGCTGGAGAAGCTCGACAGCCTGGGTTGGAAGATCGCCCGAGTCGCCGCGGGTGGGCAGGCTGACGGTTTGCAGGGTTTGCGCCGCTGCTATCGTCGGGTCGGTGATTTGCTTGCTTATGGCCGGGAGGTCTTGCCCCACAGTCGTTTGTTGCACCTCAATCGCTATCGCCTGCCGGTGATGCTCTGGCGGCATCGCAGCGACGATGCGCTGGAAGAGTTGCTCAAGCCGCTGCGCAAGGTGATCGCCAAGGACAGCAACGGCCAGTTGCTCGCCACCTTGCGCAGTTGGTGCGAGCATGACGGTCAGAGCCAGGGCTGTGCCGAGGCGCTGGGGATTCACCGCAACAGCCTGCGCTATCGGATGGAGCGGATTGCCGAGATCAGTGGTGTCGACCCGCTGCGCCTGGACGGGATGCTGGCGTTGTACCTGGGGGTGCAATTGTTGCCCCACAGCGAATCGCCGGTGCCGGCCGCTGGGGGCGCTTTGTAGGAATGAACAATAAAGCCCTCCCGGGCTTGTGCAGCAGACCGGCGTCATTCCCTGTTTCAACTGGCAGCATGGACGCCACAAGAACTGGAGATCGTCCCCATGAAAATCATCATCGCCCCCGATTCGTTCAAGGACAGCCTCAGCGCCGAAGGTGTGGCCCGAGCGATTGCCGAAGGCCTGGCCCAGGTACTGCCCGAGGCGCAGCTGATTGAATGCCCGATGGCGGATGGCGGCGAGGGGACGGTGGCGGCGGTGTTGGCCGTGTGCAACGGCGAGTTGCGCCAGCAGCGGGTGCACGGCCCCCTGGGCACGCCGGTGGACGCGCATTGGGGCTGGTTGCCGGCCAGCGCCACGGCGATTATCGAGATGGCCGAGGCCAGCGGTTTGCAGCTGGTTCCGAGCGAACAGCGCAATGCCTGCATCACCAGCACCTTCGGCACCGGCGAGTTGATCCGCGCGGCCCTGGATGCCGGTGCGCAACGGATCATCCTGGCGATTGGCGGCAGTGCCACCAACGACGCCGGTGCCGGTGCCTTGCAGGCCTTGGGTGTAGGGCTGTTCGATGCCCGGGGACAGGTGGTGCAAGCGGGTGGCCTGGCCTTGGCCGGTGTCGCGCGGGTGACCCTTGAGGGGCTGGACCCGCGTCTCGACCGGGTGCGTTTCGAGATCGCCGCCGATGTAAACAATCCCTTGTGCGGCGAGCAGGGCGCTTCGGCGATCTTCGGCCCGCAGAAAGGCGCGACACCGGCCCAGGTGCGTGAACTGGACGCGGCCCTCGGGCATTTTGCCGATCTGTGCGCGCAGGTGCAGGGCCAGGATGTGCGTGATGAGCCGGGCAGCGGTGCGGCGGGCGGCTTGGGCTTTGCCGCCAAGGCCTTCTTCGGGGCGTGCTTTCGTCCCGGTGTGGAGGTGGTGGCGGAACTGGTGGGGCTGGCCGAGGCGGTGCGCGGCGCTGATCTGGTGATTACCGGCGAAGGTCGCTTCGACGCCCAGACCCTGCGCGGCAAGACCCCGTTCGGCGTGGCGCGGATTGCCCGGGAGCAGGGCGTGCCGGTGGTCGTGCTGGCAGGGACCCTCGGTGAAGGTTATGAGCAGATGTACGCCCATGGGGTCGACGCGGCCTTTGCCCTGGTGTCCGGGCCGATGAGCCTGGAGCAGGCCTGTCGTGACGCGCCACGGCTGTTGAGCGCGCGAGCCGGGGACATTGCCCGGGTCTGGAAGCTGGCGGCAGGGCCTGTCCGTGAAGAATGATAATGCGCGGTGTCTCCTCGGGCCATTCAGGGCTAAGCTTGCGATCAGTCCAGGTTTCGGACTTGTCTGCCCGGAGATGTTCAATGGCTCGTGCCCGCCCGCAACTGATCAGCGCAAAGCTTGCAAAACTGCACCCCACCCAAGTCACCGTCGGCCTGCAAGAGGTCGCCCTCAAGCAAGCCCAATGGCAGACCCTCAAGCGCAAGGAGCGCGAAGCCGCCCTCGATAATCACTGGTTTCCCTGCGTCCTCGGGCCTGAAGGCCGGCACTACATCGTCGATCACCACCACTTCGGCCTGGCGCTGATGCAGGAGGAGGTGAAGAAGGTCTCATTGGTGGTGCTCAAGGACCTCTCGTTCGTCGAACCCGCCAGCTTCTGGACCATCATGGACTTCCACCAGTGGGTCCATCCCTACGATGCCAAGGGCATTCGCCGCGGTTACGACAAAGTGCCCGGGTCTATCGGCGAACTGCAGGACGACCCCTATCGCAGCCTTGCCGGCGCCTTGCGCCGGGTCGGTGGGTTCGCCAAGGATGTCACGCCCTTCAGCGAGTTTCTCTGGGCCGACTTCTTCCGCACGCGGATCACCGTCGCTGAACTCAATGCGTCGAGCGAGCACCTGCAGGCAACCGCCCTCAAGCTGGCTCGCAGTCAGGCCGCGCGTTATCTGCCGGGTTGGAGTGGTCCGATCGATGCCTGAGCCGTCCGCACTGCCCACCCCGATGCCCGCCGCGCAACCGAAACGCGGCTGGGCGGATCTGATTGCCGGGCTGTCGATTGCCGGTTTGCTGTTACCCGAAGCGGTCGCCTATTCGAGCATCGCCAACGTGCCACCCCAGGCCGGGGTTATCGCGTTGTTTGCCGGGCTGTTCTGCTACGGCCTGTTCGGCACCAGCCGTTACGCCATCGTCTCCGCCACCTCCTCGTCGGCCGCGGTGCTGGCGGCGGCGACGGTCTCGGTGGCGGGGCCCGACATGGCGCTGCGCCTGACCATGGCCATCGGCCTGGTGATGATCACCGGCCTGATGTTCCTGCTCGCCGGTTTGTTCAAGCTGGGCAGCGTCACGTCCTTCATCGCCAAGCCGGTGCTACGCGGTTTTGCCTTCGGCCTGGCGGTGACCATCATCCTCAAGCAGGTCGCGAGCATCGTCCATGTGAGTCCCGCCCACAGCGACCTGATCCGCTTCGTGCCCGAATTGCTCAGCCAGTTGCCGCGCTGGAACTGGGCCGGGGTCGCGGTGGCGGTGGTCGCCCTGGTGCTGCTCTCGGTACTGGGCCGTTACCGGCGCCTGCCGGGCGGCTTGCTGGTGGTGATGCTCGGTGTGGCTGCCGGCAAATGGCTGGATTTGCCCGGCTATGGCGTCGACCTGATCGGTGTGATCGACCTGCAACTGACGGTGCCGTCGCTGCCGCGCCTGGCGTTCTCCGACTGGCTGAAGCTGGTGGAACTGGGCTTTGCCATGGTGATGATCCTCTACGCCGAGTCCTATGGTTCCATCAGCGCCTTTGCCCTCAAGCACGGCGATCGGGTGAACTCCAACCGCGACCTGCTGGTACTGGGCGGCGCCAACCTGTTGTCCGGCCTGTTCCATGGCATGCCCGCCGGTGCCGGCTACTCGGCGACCTCGGCCAATGATGCGGCGGGTGCCACCTCACGGTTGGCCGGGGTGGTCGCGGCGTTGGCGGTGCTGGTGATCGTGCTGACCCTGTTGCCGCTGATCGCCCTGACGCCGGAGCCGGTGCTGGCGGCCATCGTTATTCATGCGTTGACCCGGGCCCTGAGCCTGGAGCCCTTGCATCGCTACTTCGTCTGGCGCCGCGACCGTGTCCTGGCGATCTGCGCGGTGGCCGCGGTGCTGCTGCTCGGGGTGCTGGACGGTCTGCTGGCGGCGGTGGCGATCAGCCTGATGCTGATGTTGAGGCAGATGTCTTCAGCCTCGGTCCAGGTGCTCGGGCATATTGCCGAGGGCCATGATTTCGTCGACTGCCAGCTGCATCCCCAGGCACGGGAAGTCCCCGGGGTGCTGATCGTGCGCCCGGGCGAGCCGTTGTTCTTCGCCAACGCCGAACGCATCCTTGGCAGCGTCTCGCGGCGGGTTCGCGAGCAAGGTGAGGCCGTGCATTCGGTGATTCTCAGCCTGGAGGAGTCACCGGACCTGGACGGCACCAGCCTCGAAGCCCTGCAGGACTTCATCAAGCGTTTCCCGACCGAGGGCAAGCGGCTGCTGATCGCACGCTTGAAGCACGAGGCGCATCAGGCCCTGCTGGCGCTACCGACCGAGACGCTGGCACAGGTGACACTCAGTGACTTGAGCGTGTATGCGGTTGTGCAGGAGGTCAATCAGCCACAAGGTACGGGTGTCGCGAGCTGATCTTTGCGGGTTGGGTTGGAGGCCCTGTGCGCCCGCGCAGGGCCTCCAACCTGTTGGCTCAGGCCGCCAATGCCATCGAGTCGATGAGTTTCACCCCGGCGGTTTCCATCTCTCCCAGCGCACGCTGCAGTGAGCCGTCCAGGTCGATGGCCCGGCAGGCGTCGACGATCAGCAGGGTGCTGAAGCCCGCCGTCCGTGCATCCAGGGCCGACCAGGCGACGCAGTAGTCCAACGCCAGGCCGACCAGATAGACCGTATCGATACCGCGTTCCTTCAGATAACCGGAAAGGCCGGTGGGCGTACGCCGATCGGCTTCGACGAAGGCCGAGTAACTGTCGATCTCGCGGTTGCAGCCCTTGCGCACAATCAATTGCGCATGGGGCAGGTCCAGGTCCGCATGCAGCTGCGCGCCGTGGCTGCCTTGCACGCAGTGGTCCGGCCAGAGGGTTTGCGTGCCATAGGGTAGTTGCACGCTGTCGAAGGGCGCATGGCCCGGATGGCTGCTGGCGAACGAGACATGGCCGCGGGGATGCCAGTCCTGGGCGATGACCACATTGCGAAAGCGGGCGCCCAGGCGGTTGATCAGCGGCACGATCTCGTCGCCGCCCTGGACCGCCAGTTGGCCGCCGGGAATGAAGTCATTCTGCATATCGATCACGACCAGGGCGCAACGCGGGTCGTTCAGGGGCGGCAGGTTGTGAGACGGGGACATGGGACCTCCTTGGAAATTGGGTTCGGCCTCGAACAGTCTAGTCGTTGTGCTTGCGCCAGGCGCCGCCTCGGACCGTCGGTGGTCGGCCGCGAAGCGGGTAGGTTATTGGCCTGGCAGGCGCCCGGCCACATCGCCTGGTTCAACTGGCGAAACGCTGCCTGAGCAGGTCGGCCATATCGTTCAGCTCCGCCACCGAGTTGCGCCCGATCAACATGTAGGCATAGGTCGGCCCGGACCAGAACACCACATTCATGCCATGGCGCACTTCCTGGGCCATGGCCCGGGTCCCGGTTTTCGAGTGGGTGATGCACAACGCCAGCGGCCCATGTTGCGGGTCCAGGTAGTTGATCTGGGCAATCGGTACATGTTCGTACTCGAGCATCTGCGCGCGTTTGAGTTGCACAACCGGCAGTTGCACCTGGGCGGGGTCAAGCGCCAGCCCGAGGTACTGCTGGACACTTTGCAACTGGGCCCGGTGAGTTGCGTCGTCGCCGGGCAGGTTCTCCAGGGTCTGTGCCGTGTACAGCGCCATATAGTCGGCCACCAGCCCACGCCAGCTGATTTCGCCCGACGGCGCGGGTGTCTGCCAGACCTGGAACAGTCGATCCGCGGCAATCCCCGCGACCATGAAGCTGGCGGCCACGGCGAGGAAACGGCGTCGACTCATCGGCGTCGCGGCCTTTTTTTCTGTCGGCAGGCTGTGCAGCATGGTCTCCAGTCGAGCCTGGGGCGCCTGTTCGAGCAGTTCGTCATAGGCTTGCTGGAACGGCAGTTCGCTGCGCATCAGCCACTCGAGACGCTCGGCCACGCTTTCGTCACGGGCCAGAGCGGCTTCGATCCGGCTGCGCTCCTCGGCGTCCACTTCGTCGTCGAGAAAGGCCACCAACTGTTCATCGGTCGGGGTGTGGTGCGAGTGTTGGTCAGTCATCGCCGTTCTCCGCTGTTGGCGCTGGGCACGGCACGCAGGGGCGGATGTTCCGCCAACTTCACCCGTGCGGCGGCCAGCCGGCTCATGACCGTTCCGATGGGCACTTCGAGGATCTGGGCCACTTCCTTGTAGGACAGACCTTCGACATAGGCGAGAAATACGGTTTCGCGCTGGGCGTCGGGCAGGGCGTCGACGCGCCGGATCACCTGGGAGGCCAGTACGTGGGTCTGCGCCACCTGTTCGCCGTCGAAGCTCAAGGCTTCGTCGGCATCCACCAAGCCCTGGCCGCGGCGAACCCGTTGGGAGCGCACTTCATTGAGCCAGATCGAATGCAGGATACTCAGCAGCCAGCGGTCCATACGCGTGCCCGAGACGAACTGATCGCCTCGCTCCAGGGCGCGGACGCAGGTGGCCTGCACCAGGTCTTCGGCGATATGGCGTTGCCGGGACAGCACCAGCGCGTAACGCCACAGGCGCGGCAGGTGCTGTCCCATCTCGGTGCGTATTTCCTTGTCGCTGGCGATGACAACCTCCGTCTTTAACGGTGATCAGCTGGGAATCGGGTGCGCGATGGCGTCGGCCAGGTCTTCATATTCTTCGCAACCGGTGCCGCAGAGCGACTTGATGCTCTGCAACTGCACCTGGGCCAGGTCGAGGCGGCCCTTGATCACGTAGGCTTCACCGAGGTATTCGCGGACCTGGGCGTAGTTCGGGTCCAGCTCCAGGGCCTGCAGGTAGTAGCCGATGCCTTCGTCGGTACGGCCCAGTTTACGGGTGGCGTAACCGCGATAGTTCAGGGCCTTGGCGGTATTGGGCTGCTTGAGGGTGTCGAGCAGGTCCAGGGCGGCTTGATAGTCCCCGTTCTTGGCCAGGCGGTAAGCGTAGTCGGTGCGGTCTTCGTCTGGGGTCAGGCTGCTGACAAACGGCACGCAGGCCTTTTTGGCTTTGTTCCACACCTGCCCCTTGGGGCAGGTCGGCGGCATCGATTCCGGTTTTTCGCCCGAGGCGAATGCCGGCGTGCTCAACAGGGTCGCGGCCATGCAACTGGCCATCAGGAAAGGAACCGCGAAGGTGGCTTTGATGCTCATCGGTAATGCTCCGGTATCTGTTGGCTAGTAAACACTGATGCGTCGGGTTTTATTCGTGGCCACTGAAATTTATTTGCGACGCGTCGATCGCAATGCTTGTTATGGATTGAACACCTGATGTTGGGAATTTATTCAAGGCTGCAGAAAAAAATCGCCCATCAGGCGATTTTTTGCAAAGGCGATCATCCCCACCCGAGGCGGGAATGATCGAGGGAGAGGTTACAACCCCAGGTCGGAGAGACCTGGATGATCGTCCGGACGCCGCCCCAGCGGCCAATGGAACTTGCGCTCCTCGGCCTTGATCGGCATGTCGTTGATGCAGGCATGCCGGTTGGACATCAGGCCGTTCTGGTCGAATTCCCAGTTTTCGTTGCCGTAGGAACGGAACCAGTTGCCCGAGTCGTCATGCCACTCATAGGCATAACGTACGGCGATACGGTTGTCGGTAAAGGCCCAGAGTTCCTTGATCAGGCGGTAATCCAGTTCCTTGGCCCATTTGCGGGTCAGGAACGCCTTGGCTTCCTCACGGTTGTGGGCGAACTCGGCACGGTTACGCCATTGGGTGTCCAGGGTGTAGGCCAGGGACACGCGCTGCGGGTCACGGGAGTTCCAGCCGTCTTCGGCGAGGCGGATCTTCTGGATCGCCGATTCACGGGTGAAGGGGGGAAGCGGCGGGCGAACGTCAGCGTCAGATGACATGGCAATGTCTCCAATTGAGTAGGGTTCAGACAAGTTGTCGCGCTTGGGTCAAACGGTCGGTGGCCCGCCAGCCACTCGCTCATCCGGAGCGTAATGGCGGTTCGGGGCACGACTCAGAGCGCCAATAACGTTCGCGCCATGCATTGCGCATTATCGGCTGCACCGGGGTCGCCCATGACAAGTGCAACGGTAATGGCGCCGTCGATCAGGATCAGCAACTGTTTGCCAGTGGCCAGGGGATCGGCGATGCCATGTGCTTCACAGAGCTCGACCACATAGTCGAGCAACTTCTGTTTATGTTCCCGGGCCAATTGCCGCACCGGGTCCTGGGGGTCGCCGGTTTCGCCGGCGGTGTTGATAAAGGCGCAGCCGCGAAAGCCTTCGCTGGCGAACCAGCCGCCGAGCACGCTGAACAGGGCCAGCAGGCGGGCACCGGAGCTTTCGGCCTGGTCGACTTCGCCGCGGTACCACTGCATCCAGCGGATATCCCGGCGGCGCAAGGCTTCCAGGGTCAGATCGTCCTTGGTGCCGAAGTACTTGTAGAGGCTTTTACGTGCCACCCCGGAAGTGCGCACCAGAAGATCGATGCCGGTGGCATGGATGCCACCTTGATAGATCAACTGCTCGGCGGTATCCAGCAGGTTTTCGCGGGTCTGGTTCGGAGTGATTTCGTTCATGGGAAAGAGAGTAGAACGATCGTTCTCCATGGTCAATCGTCTTTTTCAAATAAATCCATGGCGGGTGACAGGAGGACGGGCAGGGGGCGCATCGGGGAACGACTCCAGGTTGGCAGCAAAGCCCTCTTCGAAGGCGCGTCCGAGAGCGGCGCATGGTGTAGACTCAGCGATCCTTCGCATTCGACCCTAGCGAGCCCTATGCCGTCGCTCTTCAAACGCTCCCTGTTGCCCAAACTGCGCAGCTTCCCGCTGGCTGCCGAGGCCTTGACCATCCTGCCTTCGGCCGCCGAGTTCCGGCGTTGCCTGCTGGAGAAGATCGCCGGTGCCCGGCAGCGCATCACGCTGGTGGCGTTGTACCTGCAGGAAGACGAAGCCGGCCAGGAAATCCTCGATGCCCTGCATGCGGCCAAGTCGGCCCATCCGCAGCTGGAGATTGTCGTCGTGGTCGACTGGCTACGGGCCCAGCGCGGTTTGATCGGTGCCGGCAAGCAGCCGGGCAACAGCGCCTGGTACCAGGCGCAAACCCGCGACCACACCACTGAAGTGCCGATCTACGGGGTGCCGGTGCAGACCCGCGAACTGTTCGGCGTGCTCCACCTCAAGGGTTTCGTGATCGACGACTGCGTGATCTACAGCGGCGCCAGCCTGAACAACGTCTATCTGCACAAGTTCGACAAATACCGCTTCGACCGTTACCACGTGCTGCAAAACGCCGCGCTGGCCGACTCGATGCAGGGGTTGATACGCAACGAGCTGCTGGCCTCCCGGGCGGTGCGCCGTCTCGATGTGCCGGAACTGCCGACGACCCGCAGCCTGCGCGGCGACATCGGCGATTTGCGCAGCCGCTTGAAGAAAGCCGGCTATGACACCACGGCCGGCAGTGAGCCGACCTTCGGCCTGTCGGTCAGCCCGGTGATGGGCCTGGGCAAGAACAACCCGCTGAACCGCCTGGTCTGCGAACTGATCGCCTCCAGCCAGCAGCAACTGACTATCTGCACGCCCTATTTCAACATGCCGCTGGCGGTGACCCGGGAAATCAACCGGGCCCTGGAGCGTGGGGTGAAGATCGATATCATCGTCGGCGACAAGACCGCCAACGACTTCTATATCCCGCCGAGCCAGCCGTTCAAGGTGATCGCCGCCTTGCCCTATCTCTACGAGATCAGCCTGCGGCGTTTCGCCAAGCGTCACCAGCCGGTGATCGACAGCAGGCAGTTGAACCTGCACCTGTGGCGTGACGGTGACAACACCTATCACCTCAAGGGCATGTGGGTCGACGAGCGTTATACCTTGCTGACGGGGAACAACCTCAATCCACGGGCGTTCCGGCTGGATCTGGAGAATGCCTTGCTGATCGACGATCCACGTCGCGAGTTGTGCGAGGTGCGGGCCAAGGAGTTGGCGCTGATCATGGAAAACACCCAGCGGATCGACAGCTTCAAGAGCCTGGAAACCCTGGTGGACTATCCGGAAGCGGTGGGCAAGTTCCTGCGGCGGGTCAGTCGGGTGCGGATCGAGCGGTTGTTGTATCGGATGTTGTAAAGCGCGGATGAGGTCATCCCGGGCGATCGCAATCCCCCGGGATAACCACCGGCCTCAGTTCAGGCCCAGCTTGCCACGCAGGGTGGACAGGTCTTCAGCCAGGGTCGTGACCGGACCCACCAGGGCCTTGCGGTCGGCATCCTTGACCTTGTCATAGGTTTCGAAACCACCATCCTTGGTCTTGTACTTGGCCAGGATCTTGTCCACGGCGGCGAAGTTCTTGTCCACCTTGGCGGCGAAAGCCTTGTCCTGCTTCTCGATCTGCGGACGGAACAGGTCGACGATTTTCTTCGCGCCGTCGATGTTGCCCTGGAAGTCATACAGGTCGGTGTGGCTGTAACGGTCTTCTTCACCGGAGATCTTGGTCGCGGCGACTTCTTCCAGCAGCGCGGCGGCACCGCCGACGACTTTCTCAGGAGGGAAGGTCAGGCCGGCAACGCGGGTCTGCAGGTCCTTGACGTCCTTGTTCAGGCCGTCGGCCAGGGCGCCCAGGCCGTCGGTGGTGTTTTCCGAGAACAGGCTGTATTCGATGCGGTGGAAGCCGGTGAAGTCTTCAGCCTTCACGCCTTTTTCATGGTCGTTGACGCGGGAGTCGATGGCGCCGTCCAGGTCATTGAACAGCTCGGCGATCGGCTCGATCTTCTCGTAGTGCACGCGAGTCGGTGCGTAGAGCTTCTTGGCGGTGGCCAGGTCGCCTTTTTTCACCGCGTCGGTGAACTGCTGGGTCTTGCTGACCAGATCATCGATCTCCGCGGTCACATAGATCTTGTAGTCGGACACCGGGCCCACCAGATCCAGCGGCGCGGTGGCCGCGAAAGCCGAAAGCGGCGTGTGGAGCAAGCCAAGGGCCAACAACAAAGCAAGAGGCGACTTCTTCATGGGGCGTTTCCTGGTGAGTTAAGGATTAAGCGGTGGTTTTTTGTTTTGCAGCTGAAAGCAGTGAGCGACCGATAAAGTCCTGATCGCCCGTGACCCCCGGCAAGGTGAAGAAATAACCGCCGCCGATAGGCTTGAGGTATTCCTCCAGGGGCTCGCCGTTGAGCCGGGTTTGTACGGCGATAAAGCCTTGCGCCAGGTCCGCCTGGTAGCAGATGAACAGCAGGCCCATTTCCAGCTGGCCGTTCTTGCTCACGCCATTGGAGTAGTTGAATGGGCGACGCAGGATCAGGTTGCGTTGGGTTTCGGTGGTGCGCGGGTTGGCCAGGCGGATATGCGCATCGAGCTTGGTCAGCTTGCCTTCCGGGTCCTTGCTGTAGTCGGGGATATCGCTTTCCTTCTGGCCGCCCATGGGCGCGCCTGTCGCCTTGACCCGGCCGATGATGCTTTGCTGTTCCTGCAACGGCGTGCGGTCCCAGCGCTCCACCAGGTTGCGGATGATCCGCACCGCCTGGTAGCTGCCGGCCACGGCCCAGGCCGGTTCGTTGGCCCCGGGCTGGACCCAGACGATACGGTCCATGGCGCTGCCATCGTTGGAGTCCGGGTTGGCCGAACCGTCACGGAAACCGAGGAAGTTGCGTGCGCTCTGGGCCGGTTCGCCGGCCTTGAGCGGTGCCTGGGCCGGTACCGTGCCTTCCTGTTTCCAGCGCACCAGCAGCAGGTCCGGGGTGTTCTTGACGATATCGCGCAGGGCGTGAATGTTGGTGTCCGGGGTGTTCGAGCAGAACTGGATGCTCAGGTCGCCGTGGCACAGTTCCGCTTGCAGCGCGTCGTTGGGGAAGCCGACCATGCGGATCAGGTGCTTGGGCTTGACGCCGGCCAGGCCGTAACGCTCGTCGAACAGCGACTCGCCCACCGCGACGGTGATGGTCAGGTTGTCCGGGGTGACCACCGGGCCGAGAATCCCGGAATCCAGGGGCGGCAGTTTTTCATCGACCTGTTTCACCGGGCCGCCGCTCATCAGGAACGCGATGCGCTTGTTCAGGGTGCGGAACAGGCGTTCGAGTTCCTCGCTGTCGCTGGCCAGGACGTCGAAGGAGACGATCATGCCGGCGGCCGGACGCGGGGTGACGATCCCGGTCTGGTGCTTGCCGTGGAAGTCGTGGCGGTCCTCGGTCTTGTCGCTGCTCGGGGCTTCGGTGACCTGGGCCTGGCTGGCGGCCATGGCCGGGCAGCTCAGGGCGCTGCCGGCGAGAGCGGCGCCGGCCACCCCCATGCCCAGCAGGACGCGACGGCGCTGGGCGGAGAATTCGGCGTTGTTGTGTTCTGAATCGCTCATGTTCGTATCGTCTGCTTGGTTACAGGCCGGAAAGGCCGAGGGCGGGATCGATTCCATCGAGTGCATCGGCCAGGTCCTTGGCCTTGTTGCTGATCTGCTGGCGTTGCACGGCACTTACGGTGTCGTAGGTGACATAGCCGTCGGCGTTGCGCAGGCCGTTGAATTCGGCGTCGAGGGCCGTGGCGGCGCTGTCGATCTTCACCAATAGCTCGCCGGACGACTTGAGCAGCAGCGGTCGCATCAGGTCGATGACCTTTTGTGCGGCTTGCAGGTTGGCGGCGAAGCCGTCCAGGTCGACGTGGCTGTAGCGCTCTTCTTCGCCGCCGCTGGCGCGGGTATCGGCCATGCTGCGCAGGCTGCGCACGACGATGCTGACCAATTGTTCCGGCGGCAGCGATTGGGCCAGCAGTTGCTGCTTGAGGTTGGCGACATCGGCTTGCAGGTGCTGGGCGACCGGCACCAGGCCGTCGACGCTGCGTTGCTGGAACAGACCGTACTCGATGCGGTGGAAGCCGCCGAAGCCGGGGTCCTGTTCGCGTTTTTCGTAATAGTCGGCGCGGGCATTGATCGCGTTATCCAGTTCGGCGAGCCGCTGGGCGGCCGGGGCCAGGCGCTGATAGGCGGCACGGGCCGGGGCATAGAGCACCTGGGCCTGGGTCAGGTCACCGGCGGCAATCGCCTGTTCCAGTGCATCGACGGCCTTGATCAGTGCGTTGCCCTGGCTGCTCAGGTAGACGCGGAACTCCGACAACAGCCCGATAAAGGCGGTCATTGACGGACGCGCCTTGGCCGCGGCCTCGGAAGCCGCCGTAGGCGTGACGTGCAGGGTGCCGCGCGGATTGCTCAGCAGGCCGCAGGTAATGGCGTAGTCGCCGGGTTGCAGGTTGGCATTGATCACCTGGCTCAGGCCCGGGGCGATGTTCTCGCGCTCCTCGAGCACCAGTACGCCGTCGAGGATCTCCCACTCGACCGCGCGTTGCGAACTGTTGAGGATGCGGAAGCTGTTCTGCCCAGCCGGCACGCTCAGGGCATTTGGCTCGCAGCCGTGGGCCTGGATGGTCACGGTGATTTCGTTGTGATGGGCCTGGCGTTTGCTCGCGGCCAGTTGCGAGGCGTAATAGAACAGTCCACCGGCCGCGATCATCACGATCACCGAGCCGGCTACCGCCCAGCGCAGGGCCTGGGGCGGTTTGCCAGTTGCAGGGTTGGACATGGGTAACCTTACTGGTTGGGAACGGAAGAAGTGTGCTTGGGTGCCGGTGCCGTGCTCGGCAGGAAGAACAGCACCAGGGTGAACGCCAGGTACAGCAGGTAGGCGCCGAGGACGCTGACCGTCGGCGCATCCTGGTAACCGAACATGCCGGCCAGGACCGAGCCCGCCGGGCCGTCCATCGGCAGCGTGGCGCTGATATCGAAGACCACGGTTTGCAGGTGGTTCCACAGGCCGGCTTCATGCAGGGCCTGGACCGAATTGGCGAGGATGCCGGCGGCGACCACCAGGATGAACAGGCCGGTCCAGCGGAAGAACAGACCCAGGTTCAGGCGCATGCTGCCGCTGTAGATGGCGAAACCGATGAAAATCGCCAGGATCAGGCCGAGCAGGGCGCCGATGGGCGCGCCCGGACCGTCACTCTGCTGGAACACCGCCAGCAGGAAGAACACGGTTTCCAGGCCTTCGCGGGCCACGGCGAAAAACACCATGGCAATCAGCGCCCAGACCTGATGTTTGGAACCGGCGAGTGCCTGGTCGAGGGATTCGTGCAGCGCGTGCTTGATGGAGCGGGCGACCTTGCGCATCCAGAACACCATCGAACTGAGGATGCCGACGGCGACCAGCCCGACCAGGCCTTCGAAGAGTTCCTGCTGTTTCTGCGGGAACTCGGCACTGACCAGCTCCAGGCCACCACCGACCAGCAGGGCAAGGGCGGCGGCGAGAAACACGCCGATCCACACCGCCGGCATCCACTGACCCCGGCCGGTCTGCTTGAGGTAACTGGCGATAATGCCAACGATAAGCGCGGCTTCAATGCCTTCGCGCAGCATGATCAGGAAGGGAACCAGCATTCGGCAACGCACCACTGTTAGAGAAGATGGTAATTTGTAACATAATGATACTCATTACTAAACAGTTTTGATTACCAATTGCTGAATGGTGTCTGAACGAGAGGGGTAGAAGAGGGAATGCCGTGTATGCAGCAAGTGATTGCTGTCCAGCGGTCGTGCCCTATGTCAGAGCAGGAGTTGACGCGACTCCGTGGGCCGGGCTTGTCTGCGGAAGCGATTGCCTGGCGCCGCAGTCTATGGTGAATGGCCGTTTGCAGCGGCTCGCGGGCAAGCCCTGCTCCTACAGGCCTATGTCGGACACAAGCTTTGTATTCGACGTCGCACTGTAGGAGCAGGGCTTGCCCGCGAAGCTTGTGGCGTCTTCAAGGCCACCTTTGCAGGCGGAATCAGTTATTGAAGTTACAGGCGTCCGACAGCTTGAGGTAGCTGACGTTCTCGGGCCTGCCGGCAGTGTCGATGAACTTCATATCGGCGGTAACCACTTTGCAGTCCTGGCTCGGTTGCTCGGTCATCGAGGTGACCTTGGCGATGTTCAGGGGCATGCCGTAGTGATAAGGCACGGGTTGTCTGGTGCTGGAGGTGTCGGCCTGGGCCAGGCCGGCGAAGGTCGAGAGGGCCAGGGCACCCATCACCAACAGGGTTCGTAGTTTCATGGTGTTTCTCCTGAGCGGCTTGAGCGTTCACCCCGGCACCACGAGTGGCGCGGGGTATGCCGCGGAGGGCGTCAGGGCAAGCCTGCGCGAGCGCGGTCAATTTCACTTTCCGTCTGCAGGATTAACGCGGAATTAAGTGCTGGGCTTTCTATTAGCTTGCTAACGGAACTGCCAAAGGCCGCCCCCAAATCACCCACCCCCGCACCGCCTTGGGGCCTTCACACCCACACCCTCGTAGCCTTCCGTAGCACCATGCTGTGCTACCGCCTGTGACATTGCTTTTTCGGAAAATTTTATCTCATTGATTTTTATTGAGTTTATAGCCTCGATTGCAGTGCGCTGAATCTGCTGGCACAGATTCTGCTGTCTATTCCGTTGTTACATACTAGGTTCCGTTATAGCGGAATACACATCATCGGAGTGCAACGTCATGCAGCGTGGACTTTCCTTGTTTAAAGCCTGTGTTTTTCTTCTGGCGGCTTCGGCGGCGGTTGCTGCGCAAGCGGCGGACAGCAAGCTCGATAGCGTGCTCAAACGCGGTCACTTGATTGTAGGCACCGGCAGCACCAACGCGCCGTGGCACTTCCAGGGCGCCGACGGCAAGTTGCAGGGGTTCGATATCGATATCGGCGGCATGATCGCCAAGGGGCTGTTCAACGACGCCAGCAAAGTCGAATACGTGGTGCAGTCTTCCGATGCGCGGATTCCCAACCTGCTGACCGACAAGGTCGATATCAGCTGCCAGTTCATCACCGTCACCGCGAGCCGTGCCCAGCAGGTTGCTTTCACCCTGCCGTACTACCGCGAGGGTGTCGCGCTGCTGCTGCCGGCCAATAGCAAGTACAAGGAAATCGACAGCCTGCGTGCCGCCGGCGACGGCGTTACCGTGGCCGTGCTGCAGAACGTCTACGCCGAGGAACTGGTGCACCAGGCATTGCCCAAGGCCAAGGTCGACCAGTACGACAGCGTTGACCTGATGTACCAGGCCATGAGCACCGGTCGCGCCGATGCCGCCGCCACCGACCAGTCCTCGGTCAAGTACCTGATGGTGCAGAAACCTGGCATGTATCGCAGCCCGGCCTTTGCCTGGAGCCCACAGACCTATGCCTGCGCGGTCAAGCGCGGCGACCAGGACTGGCTGAACTTCGTCAACACCGCGCTGCATGAGGCCATGACCGGCGTCGAGTTCCCCACCTACGCAGCCTCCTTCAAGAAATGGTTCGGCGTCGATCTTCCTTCGCCGGAAATCGGTTTCCCTGTCGAATTCAAGTGATCCGTTAAGGGCAGGGCGCCGCACTCGGCGCCCCGTCGAAGGTACTGCGAACCATGAACTATCAGTTGAACTTTGCCGCCGTCTGGCGCGATTTCGACACCTTGCTGGCGGGACTGGGCCTGGGCCTGGAACTGGCCCTGGTGTCCATCGCCATCGGTTGTATGATCGGCCTGATGATGGCGTTTGCCTTGCTCAGCAAGCATCGCGCATTGCGGGCACTGGCCTCGGTGTATGTGACGGTGATCCGTAATACGCCGATCCTGGTGTTGATCCTGTTGATCTACTTCGCCATGCCGAGCCTGGGCATCCGGCTGGACAAGATTCCCTCGTTTATCGTCACGCTGTCGCTGTATGCCGGGGCCTACCTGACCGAGGTGTTCCGCGCCGGCCTGCTGAGCATTCCCAAGGGCCAGCGCGAAGCCGGGCTGGCCATCGGCCTCGGCGAATGGCAGGTGCGGGCCTATGTCACCGTGCCGGTGATGTTGCGCAACGTGCTGCCAGCGCTGTCCAACAACTTTATTTCCCTGTTCAAGGACACCTCCCTGGCGGCGGCCATCGCCGTGCCGGAGCTGACCTATCACGCCCGCAAGATCAACGTGGAAAGCTACCGGGTGATCGAAACCTGGATGGTCACCACGGCGCTCTATGTGGTCGCCTGTTACCTCATTGCCCTGATGCTGCGTTACCTCGAGCAGCGTCTGGCGATCCGCCGATAGGAGGCACTCATGTACGAATCGCAAAGTTGGTGGCATGAGTTGTGGATCGCCCGGGAAACCCTCTGGGAGGGATTCCAGACCAGTGTCGCGGTCTCGCTCCTGGCGATTGTCTGCGGCACCCTGATCGGCATTGTCGCCGGGCTGGTGCTGACCTACGGCAAGTTCTGGATGCGCGCGCCGTTTCGTCTGTATGTCGACCTGATCCGCGGCACCCCGGTGTTCGTTCTGGTCCTCGCCTGCTTCTACATGGCCCCGGCCCTGGGCTGGCAGATCAGCGCCTTCCAGGCCGGTGCCCTGGGCCTGACGCTGTTCTGTGGTTCCCACGTGGCGGAGATCGTGCGCGGCTCGATGCAGGCCATCCCCCGCGGGCAGATGGAAGCGAGCAAGGCCATCGGCCTGACCTTCCACCAGGCCCTCGGCTATGTGCTGCTACCCCAGGCGCTGCGGCAGATCCTGCCGACCTGGGTCAACTCGTCCACCGAGATCGTCAAGGCTTCGACCCTGCTTTCGGTGATCGGTGTCGCCGAGCTGCTGCTCAGCACCCAGCAGGTGATCGCCCGGACCTTCATGACCCTGGAGTTCTATCTGTTCGCCGGTTTCTTGTTCTTCATCATCAACTACTCGATCGAGTTGCTCGGTCGGCATATTGAAAAGCGGGTGGCCTTGCCATGACGACTGATTCCCAAGCACTGCTCAGCATTCGCGGGCTGCACAAACAATACGGCAAGCTCGAAGTGCTCAAGGGCGTCGACCTGGACATGCAGCGCGGCAACGTGGTCACGCTGATCGGCTCCAGCGGCTCGGGCAAGACCACGCTGCTGCGCTGCGTAAACCTGCTGGAAGAGTTCCAGGGCGGCCAGATCACCCTGGACGGCGAGTCCATCGGCTACAGCGAAGTGAACGGCAAGCGTGTCCGTCACCCGGAAAAAGTCATTGCCCAGCACCGGGCCATGACCGGCATGGCGTTCCAGCAGTTCAACCTGTTTCCGCACTTGACGGCCTTGCAGAACGTGACCCTGGGCCTGCTCAAGGTCAAGAAGCTACCCAAGGACCAGGCCGTCGCGCTGGCCGAGAAGTGGCTGGAGCGGGTCGGCCTGCTGGAGCGGCGTAATCACTTTCCGGGGCAGTTGTCCGGCGGCCAGCAGCAGCGGGTGGCAATTGCCCGGGCCATTGCGATGAACCCCAGCCTGATGCTGTTCGACGAAGTGACTTCGGCCCTCGACCCGGAGCTGGTGGGTGAGGTGCTGGCGGTGATCAAGGGCCTGGCGGAAGAGGGCATGACCATGTTGCTGGTCACCCACGAGATGCGCTTTGCCTTTGAGGTCTCGGACAAGATCGTATTCATGAACCAGGGGCGTATTGAAGAACAGGGACCACCCAAAGAACTGTTCGAACGCCCGCAGTCGCCGCGTCTCGCGGAATTTCTGAAAAACACCCGCTTTTAATTTTTTATTCAAGGAGAACAGTATGAGCATTACTCGTTATGGCACCGGCAGCACCGCGGGTGGCGGTCAGCCGCGTCCTTTCGCCCGGGCCGTCGAAGCCGACGGTTGGTTGCATGTGTCCGGCCAGGTACCGGCGCTGGATGGCGAAATCATTGTTGGTGGTATCGTCGAGCAGACTCACCAGACCATGAAGAACCTGATCGCGATTCTCGAAGAGGCCGGTTATGGCCTGGAAGATGTGGTCCGCGCCGGTGTCTGGCTGGAAGATCCGCGGGATTTCTGGAGCTTCAACAAGGTGTTTTCCGAGTACTTCACGCCCGAGCACGCTCCGGCGCGGGCCTGTGTCCAGGCGAATATGATGGTCGACTGCAAGGTCGAGATCGATTGCATCGCGTACAAGAAGAAGTGATGAATGGGTAAACTCCCCGGCAATTTTTCCAATGGGATGGCACTGACATGACCGAAGACACCATCAAGCGCCGGGCCAAAGGGCTGGACCGGGCGTTCGATATCCTCGATTACCTCAAGGAGGTCGGCCAGCCGCTGCGTCCCAACGACATTGCCAGCGGTATCGGCAGCCCCAAATCCACGGTCTACGAGCTGGTGGCATCACTGCTGGAGCGGCGCATCCTCGAGTCGGTCGGCAAGGAGGGCCATGTCTACCTGGGCCGCCAGCTGTATTTTCTCGGCCAGGCGCACCTGCGGCACTTCGACCTGACCCGCGAGGCCGACCACGCCTTGCAGGAAATCGTCAGCCAGACCCGGGAAACCGCGCAGATGTGCCTGCTCAACGGGCGCAAGTACACCGTGGCGCTGATGAAGGAGGGGGAGCGGCATTTCCGGATTTCCTCGGATATCGGCGAAAACGCGCCGATCCCCTGGACCGCTTCCGGGCGCCTGCTGCTGGCGCACCTGAGCGACCAGCAGATCATCGACCTGATCGACCACGATGACTTTATCCTGCCGGACGGCCAGCGCCTGCCGCTGGAGGTGTTCCTCAAGGAAATCCGCCAGGCCGGGATCGACGGGTTCTTTTCCTTCGACAGCGTCGCCGACACCTTTACTCATTGCTTCGCCGCGCCCGTCAAGGACGAGCGGGGCATTTGCATCGCGACCCTGTGCATCGTTGCCCCAAGGGCCGATGCCAAGACCAACTACAACGACTATCGCCGGGTGCTGATCGAGAGCGCGAACAACCTGGCCCGTCGCATCAACGACTAGCGCGGCCGCCAAGGGCGCCGCCGATAAGGAGTTTGGAATGTCTACTGCCTTGAACTTCGCCGCCGTGGAAAAAGGCGCCGCCAACGTCGGCGCGCAACTGGTGAGCGATGTCAGCCTGCCGGCGCTGGTGCTCCACCGCGACGCCCTGGAGCACAATATCCGCTGGATGCAGAACTTCGTCAGCCGTAGCGGTGCCGAACTGGCGCCCCATGGCAAGACCAGCATGGTCCCGGCGCTGTTCGCTCGGCAACTGGCCGCCGGGGCCTGGGGCATCACCCTGGCGACCGCCGTGCAGACCCGTGCCGCCTACGCGGCGGGTGTCCGCCGGGTGCTGATGGCCAACCAACTGGTGGGCGCGCCGAACATGGCGCTGATCGCCGAGTTGTTGGCCGATGCCCAGTTCGAGTTTTACTGCATGGTCGATCACCCGGACAACGTTGCGGCCCTGGGGGCTTTCTTCGCCGAACGCGGCCTGCGTTTGAACGTGATGATCGAGTATGGCGTGGTCGGCGGTCGTTGCGGTTGCCGCAGCGAACAGGAGGTGCTGGACCTGGCCCGGGCGATCAAGGCCCAGCCGGCACTGGCCCTGACCGGTATCGAAGGTTACGAAGGGGTGATTCACGGCGACCAGGCCGAGAGCGGGATCCGGGCTTTCGCCGGTTCCCTGGTGCGGCTGGCGGTGGATCTGCAGAACAGCGGCGCGTTTGATATCGGCAAGCCGATCATCACCGCCTCGGGGTCGGCCTGGTATGACCTGATCGCCGAGGAGTTCGAGGCCCAGGACGCCGATGGGCGTTTTCTCAGTGTATTGCGCCCGGGCAGTTATGTTGCCCACGACCATGGCATCTACAAGGATGCCCAGTGCTGCGTGCTGCATCGCCGGGGTGATCTGAGCGGAGGCTTGCGTCCGGCGCTGGAGGTCTGGGCCCATGTGCAATCGATGCCGGAGCCGGGGTTTGCGGTGATCGCCCTGGGCAAGCGCGATGTGGCGTTCGATGCCGGGTTGCCGGTGCCGTTGCTGCGTTATCAGCCGGGGGTGTTGCCGGCGGTGGGCGAGGATCTCAGCGCCTGCAAGGTCACGGCGGTGATGGACCAGCATGCGTTCATGACGGTGGCGCCGGGTTGTGAGCTGAAGGTCGGGGATATCGTCTCGTTTGGTACTTCGCATCCGTGCCTGACCTTCGACAAGTGGCGGGTCGGCTGCATTGTCGATGAGCAGATGAGCGTTATTGAAACCTTCGAGACCTGTTTCTAAGCGGATATTGCTTTCGCGGGCAAGCCCTGCTCCCACAGGTTTTCGGTTGTTCGCAACATTGCGGCTCAACCTGGATTTAATGTGGGAGCGGAGCTTGCCCGCGAAGAGGCCCGCCCTGACACCACGAGACTTTCCGAATGACCACCCTGAACCTGCCCCCACCGCGCATCGCCCTGATCGGCGAATGCATGATCGAACTGCAACAACACACCGACGGCAGCCTGCACCAGAGCTTCGGCGGCGACACCCTGAACACCGCCGTCTATCTGTCCCGCGAACTGGGCGGATGGGCTTCGGTGGACTATGTCACCGCCCTGGGCGATGACAGCTTCAGCGACAGCATGTGCCGGATCTGGCGCGAGGAAGGCATCGGCCTGGACCTGGTGCAACGCCTGCCGGGGCGCTTGCCCGGGTTGTATTGCATCCAGACCGACGCCAAGGGCGAGCGACGCTTTCTCTACTGGCGCAACGAAGCGGCCGTGTGCGACTGCTTCACCGCGCCGACAGCGGCCCCGGTGCTGGCGGCTTTGCCGGATTACGACGTGCTGTATTTCAGCGGTATCACCCTGGCGGTGCTGGGCGAGCTCGGGCGGAAAAAGCTGATTGCCGTGCTGCAAGAGGCCCGTCGGGGCGATACTCGGGTGGTTTTCGACAACAACTATCGGCCGCGTCTCTGGGCGGATGTCGAGCAGGCGCGCGAGGCGTATCGCTCGGTATTGCCCTATGTCGACCTGGCCTTGTTGACCCTGGAGGACGAGCAGGCGCTGTTCGACTATGCCGATGGCGAGGCGGTGTTCCGTGCCTATGAGGATATCGGCATCCCGGAAGTGGTGATCAAGCGGGGAGCGGAGAGTTGTCTGATTCACTGCGAGGGCGCGGCGTTCGAGGTGCCGTCGCAGAAGGTCGAGACAGTGGTGGACACCACGGCGGCGGGGGATTCGTTCAGTGCGGCGTATCTGGCCAGTCGTCTGATGGGCGGTGATCCACAAAAAGCGGCGTTGGCCGGGCATCGGCTGGCGAGTCGGGTGATTCAGGTGCGTGGGGCGCTGATTCCAAGGGTTTGAAAGCAGCGCTCTGCCACTATCAGTCGCGATAGAAAACCTGCACCAGGTGATACCCGAACTTGCTCTTGATCGGCCCATGCACGGTACGTAGCGGCTTCTTGAAAATCACCTGGTCGATAGCCCCGACCATCTGCCCCGGACGGACTTCCCCCAGATCCCCACCGCGCTTGCCGGACGGGCAAGTGGAGTACTTCTTGGCCAGCACATCAAAGGCTTCGCCCTTGACGATACGTAGCCTGAGTTGTTCGGCTTCCTCGGCGGTCTTGACCAGGATATGACGGGCTTGGGCTTTCATCGATTCGTTACCTTGAAACCTTGGGGCATGCGGCGGGCGCGGGATTATGCCCGAAGATCAGGACGTTTGCCCGATCATGTCGCGCACCCGGTTCGCCAGTGCATCCAGGGTAAAAGGCTTGGCGATCAGATCCATGCCCGGTTCAAGAAAACCCTGGCGCTCGGCGGCCTTCTCGGCATAACCGGTCATAAACAACACCTTGAGCCCCGGACGGTGCTGACGGGCAACTTCCGCCAATTGCCGGCCGTTCATCCCCGGCAGGCCGACATCGGTCACCAGCAGGTCGATGCGCAAGCTCGACTCCAGCAGCGGCAAGGCGGTCCGCGCGTCCGCCGCCGGGTGCACGGTATAACCCAGCTCGTCGAGGACATTGAGCACCAGCATCCGTACCGCCGGATCATCCTCCACCACCATCACCGACTCGTCGACCTCGGCCAGCGGCGATTCCGCGGGTTGCAGCGCCGGTCGCGGCGTCTCGGTTTGCGGCGCGTGATAGCGCGGCAGGTACAAGCGTACGCAGGTGCCTTTGCCCGGCTCGCTTTCCAGGGTGACGTGACCGCCGGACTGCTGGGCAAAGCCATAGATCATCGACAAACCCAGGCCCGTGCCCTGGCCGATGGGTTTGGTGGTGAAGAACGGGTCGAACGCCTTGGCCAGGATCAACGGGCTCATGCCGGTGCCGTTGTCGCTGACGCCGATCATCACATAGTCACCGGCCTTGACCGGTTCCAGGGTGCTGATATCGCCGCCGTCGAGGTAGCTGTTGCTGGTCACGACGCGCAGCTCGCCGCCGTCGGGCATGGCGTCGCGGGCATTGATCACCAGGTTGAGCAGGGCGCTTTCCAGTTGCCCGGTGTCGGTGTTGACCGGCCACACGTCCTGGCCCAACTCGACTTTCAGGGTGATATGGGCCCCTTTGGTACGACTGAACAGCTCTTCCAGCGAGCGCACCAGTTGGTTGGGGTCGATACGTTTGCGGTCCAGCGATTGCCGCCGGGAAAACGCCAGCAGCCGGTGGGTGAGGGCCGCGGCCCGTTGCGCCGAGCTCACGGCGGCGTCGGCAAAACGGCCGATTTCGTCGCTACGTCCGGCGGCGATGTAACGTTGCATCAAATCCAGGCTGCCGATTATGCCGGTGAGCATATTGTTGAAATCATGGGCGATGCCGCCGGTGAGTTGTCCCACCGCTTCCATTTTCTGCGCATGACGCAAGGCTTCTTCGGCCCGCTCGCGCTCGAACATCTCGTTCTGCAAGCGCTGGTTGGACTCGGCCAGCGCCCGGGTGCGCTGGGCGACGCGCTCTTCCAGGGTCTCGTTGAGATTGCGCAGGGCCTCTTCGGTGCGTTTGTGTTCGGTGATATCCAGCGCGGCACCGACAAAGCGCTGTGCCCGACCATGGGGGTCGAGGTGGCAGCGGCCCCGGGCAAAGACCCAGCGCACCTGGCCGTCGGCCTGCAATACCCGGTATTCTTCTGCGTGCTCGGTGTGCTGCTCCAGGCACTGCTTGATGCCGTGGGCCACCAGGGCACGGTCCTCAGGGTGCACACTGTCCAAGTAGACATTGATGGGCGTCTGGCTGGCCAGCGCCGGGTCGACTCCGTGCAATTGGGCGAAGTGGGCATCGGCGACAAAAAGATCCTGGTCGATATCCCAGTCCCAGGTACCGAGTCGGGTGGCGGTGTCGCCTTGAGATCCGTTCATAAACCTGCCTTGAAGGTGAAGCTTTGGGTTGCGCCGCGGCTTATTATCCCGCCAAGCTGTAGACATTCGTCACATTGAAATGACACAAGCTTAATCGCTAAACCTCTTTTTGACTGTATTGCGGACACCTTTGCCATGGATATCCACGCACTGCTGAAAACCCTGGCCGCCCAGGACGGTTCGGACCTGTACCTGTCCACCGGTGCGCCGCCCTGCGCCAAATTCAACGGCGTGCTCAAGCCGCTGGGCGGTGAATCGCTGAAACTCGGGGAAGTGGCGGCCATTGCCGACGGTATCATGGACGCCGAACAACGCCTGCAGTTCGAGCGCGAACTGGAAATGAACCTGGCGCTGTCCTTGCCGGGTGTCGGCCGTTTCCGGATCAATATCTTCAAGCAACGCAACGAAGTGTCCATCGTCGCGCGCAATATCAAGCTGGAAATCCCTCGTTTCGAAGACCTCAAGCTGCCGCCGATCCTGCTCGATACCATCATGGAAAAACGCGGGTTGGTGCTGTTCGTCGGCGCCACCGGTTCGGGCAAGTCGACGTCGCTGGCGGCGTTGATCGATTACCGCAACCGCCACAGCAGTGGCCATATCATCACCATCGAAGACCCGGTGGAGTATATCCATCGGCACAAGAAGTCGATCATCAACCAGCGCGAAGTCGGGGTCGACACCCGCAGTTTCCACGCGGCGCTGAAAAACACCCTGCGCCAGGCCCCGGACGTGATCCTGATCGGCGAGATCCGCGACCGCGAAACCATGGAACACGCCCTGGCCTTCGCCGATACCGGGCACCTGGCGATCTCCACCCTGCACGCCAACAACGCCAACCAGGCGCTGGACCGCATCATCAACTTCTTCCCGGAAGACCGCCGGCCGCAGTTGCTCAACGACCTGGGCAACAACCTCAAGGCCTTCGTTTCACAGCGTCTGGTCGCTACCCTGGACGGCAAGCGCCGGGCGGCGGTGGAAGTGATGCTGGGCACGCCGACGGTGCGTGATTTTATCAAGCGCAACGAGTTCTCCGAGCTCAAGGGCATCATGGAGAAGTCCGAGCTGATCGGCATGCGCACCTTCGATACGGCGTTGTTCGAGCTGGTGGTGGAAGGGGCGATCGATGAGGAAGAAGCGCTGAAGAACGCCGACTCGGTGAACAACCTGCGCCTGCGCCTGAAACTGCATCAGGATACCGCGGCCCTCACCGTGCAGAAGACGCCTCCCGCGCCGCCGGTCGCGGCGAAGGAGCTGGACGCCAAGGATTGGGGGTTGGTGGAGGATGGCAACTCTCCGCGCGGTTGAATCTGTTGCCGGATTGGAATGCTTTGTCCCGACGTGACTGACAGGTTTCGGCAGCCCCCGTTATTGCTGGTCACGAGGGCGGCAGTCTTGGGCAGGGGCGTTGTTACACCACCTGATGGCGATAGGGCAGGTCCGGTCCGGTGCGGCTGCAGGTAACGGCCGCGGCGCTGACGGCGAAGTTCAGCATCGCGTCGATCTGGGGCTTGTCCAGGCGTTCCAGACCTTGCACCGAGTCCAACTGCTGCTCGGTCAACCAGGCGATCAGGGCCGCCTGGAAGGTATCGCCGGCACCGACGGTGTCGGCGGTGATGACTTCACGGGCCGGCACCGACCAGTGGCCATGCCGGCGACTGTAGACGCTGGCGCCCTGGGTGCCACGGGTCAGGAACACCAGTTGGCAGCGCTGGGCCAGCCATTCCTGGGCGATGCTCTGCGGGTCGCGATCCGGGTAGAGCAGGCCCAGGTCCTCGTCGCTGACCTTGATCATGTCGGCATGTTCGGCCAGGGCCGCGATACGTTGGCGCCACAGCTCGATATTCGGTTCCGGGTTGAGCCTGACGTTGGGATCGAGGGTGATCAGCCTGCGCCCGCTTTCCCGGCGTACCAGGGTCAGCAGGGTGTCGGCAATCGGTTGCACCACCAGCGAGAACGAGCCGATATGCAACCCACGCACCTCGTCGCCGAGTTTCGGCAGGTGGCCCGGTAGCAACTGGCGGTCGGCGCAGCCCTCACCACGGAAACTGTAATGGGGCGAGCCGTCGGCGCCCACGGCGACCATCGCCAGGGTGGTGGGGGCGTCGAAGTCCAGCAGGTAATCCGCGCGTACACCTTCTTCCTGCAGGACTTGCTGCAGGCGGCGCCCGAGGTAGTCGGTGGACAGCCCGGCAAACAATGCCGCATCGACCCCCAGACGGCGCAGGCCGACCGCGACGTTGAACGGCGAACCGCCGGCAATCGCCTTGAAATTCACTTTCGAGGTTTGCCCGCTCGCATCAGGCTCACTAAAAAAATCGAACAGCGCTTCACCACAGACCAGATACATGGGTACTCACTCTTGAAGGGCCGCTACCTGTTGGCGGTAGTGCTGATAAACGGGTTGGTAGGCGGCGACGTTGGCCGCGATTGGCCGGGTTTCGCTCGTCAGATCGAGACTGACGCAACGTTCGCACAGTTCGGCCAGATTTTGCACGCCGGCGGACTCGCACCAGGCCGCCTGGATCGCCGCACCGAGGGCCGCGGCTTCACTCTGGCGGGTGCAGACCACCGGGGTGTCCATGATATCGGCGACCATCTGCCGCCACACCGGACTTTTCGAACCGCCACCGGTCAGGCGGATGCCGTGGCTCCGCAGGCCGGCTTCGCGTAGCAGGTCCAATCCGTAACGCAGGCCGAAGGTGGTGCCCTCGACCACCGCGCGACAGAGATTGGCCTGGGTCAGGTTGGTCAGGGTCAGGCCTGACAGGCTGCCCGTGGCCTGTGGCAGGGCGGGGACTCGTTCGCCGTTGAGAAACGGCAGCATGCTGACCCCTTCGGCGCCGATCGGAGCTTGCTCGACCCGGGCATTGAAGTCGTCGAGCCCGATATCGAACAGCTCACGCACGGCGCCGGTGGCGTTGGTCAGGTTCATGGTGCAGATCAGCGGCAGCCAGCCGCCGCTGGAGGAGCAGAAGGCCGCGACCGAGGCGTGGGGGCTGATCAGCGGCTGGTCGGCATAGGCATAGACCGTACCGGACGAGCCCAGGCTCATGGTGATGATCCCTGCCTGGATATTGCCGGTGCCGATGGCGCCCATCATGTTGTCGCCACCACCGCTGGAGACCAGGGCGTTGGGGTTGATGCCCAGCAGCCCGGCGATCTCGGGAAGGATCCGGCCCACCGGCTGATGGGCTTCGATCAGCTCCGGCAAGGCCGCTTGCAGGCGCCCGCTGGGGTCGATCTCGTGCAGCAGCGGCAGATCCCAGCAGCGCTTGCGCACATCGAAATAGCCGCTGCCCGAGGCGTCGCCGTATTCCGCGCAGCTACGGCCGGTAAGCCAGTAGTTGAGGTAGTCGTGGGGCAGCAGTATATGGGCGATCCGGGCGAACAGGTGCGGGTGCTGCTCTTGGGTCCAGAGCAACTTGGACACGGTATAACCGGGCGCGATGACCAGGCCTAGGCGTTCGAGTGAACCCTGTTCGCCTCCCAGTTGTTCCAGCAGGCGCTGGTTTTCCAGGGTGGTTTCGGTGTCGCACCAGAGCTTGGCCGGGCGCAGGACATGGCCTTGTTCATCGAGCAGGACCAGGCCGTGTTGCTGGCCGGAGACGCCGATAGCGAGGATTGCCTGGCCGTCGACGCTGGCCGCGGCCAGTGCTTGCCGGGTGGATTGGACGAAAGCGTCCAGCCATTGCCCGGTGTCCTGTTCACGGCGGCCGTTGGCACCGCTGATCATCGTATGAGGTGCCGAGCCCTGGCCCAGCACCTGACCGCTGACGCTGTCGAGGACGATGGCCTTGGTGCCTTGGGTACCGCAATCGATACCGAGATAGAGTTTCTGATTCATGACGGTGCCCGGAGTTGGAACTGGATCACTGCATCGTTGTGGGAGCTGAGCTTGCTCGCGAAGGCGTCCGTGAGACCGCCAAAAGCTTCGCGGGCAAGCTCCGCTCCCACAGGTTCATGTTTCGATCTCTAGGCCGTAATCTTGGCCAACAAACGCTCCAGCGTCTTGCTTACGCCCACTTCCCGCAAGCTGTTGAAGCAGCGTTCGAAAGCGGCGATAAACTCGGCGGACTGGGGAATCGCGGTGCCGAAAATCTCCTCGACAGCGAACAGCCGCTGCACGATCAAGGTGTCATCCGCCACCAGCGCCTGGCAGAATTCGGCCCGTGGGTCCGGAATGCTGTAGGTCGTGCCGTTTTCATCGACACCCTTGAGGTACAGGGCCCAGGCCGCCACCACCAGCGCCGCGCGCTCGGTCTCGCGACCGTCGGCGATCAGCCGGTTGATGGTCGGGATGGTGAACTTGGGAAACTTCGACGAACCGTCGGAACAGACCCGCTCCAACTGGTCGGCAATCGCCTGGTTGGAGAAGCGCTGCACCAGGGTGTCCTTGTACTCGGTCAGGTCGATACCCGGCACCGGCGCCAGCTGCGGGGTAACGTCCAGGTCCATGTAGGCACGCATGTACTTGACGAACAGCGGGTCGTTCATGGTCTCGTGGACAAACCGGTAACCCTTGAGGAAACCCAGGTAGGTCAGGGCCAGGTGGCTGCCGTTGAGCAGCTTGATCTTCATCTCTTCATAGGGTGTGACGTCGTCGGTGAACTGCACGCCGACCTTTTCCCAAGCCGGGCGGCCGTTGACGAACTTGTCTTCCAGCACCCATTGCACAAAAGGTTCGCAAACTACCGGCCAGGCGTCGTCGACGGCGTGTTCGTCGTGCAGTTGCAGGCGGTGGGCGGTGCTGGTCATCGGCGTGATGCGATCGACCATGGCATTGGGAAAGCTCACATGGGTGGCGATCCAGTCATGCAGGTCGGCGTCGCGCAAGGCGGCGAAGGCCAGCAGGGCCTTGCGGGCCACCGCGCCGTTGTGGGGCAGGTTGTCGCAGGACATCAGGGTGAAGGCCGGGATACCGGCGGCCCGGCGCTTGGCCAGGGCCGCGCAGAGAAAGCCGAAGACGGTCTGCGGCGCCTCGGGGTGGCTGAGGTCGTGCTGGATCTGCGGCAGGTGCGTCATGAATTCGCCGTTGCTGTCGTCGATGCAGTAACCACCTTCGGTGATGGTCAGCGAAACAATGCGGATCTCTGCCGAGGCCAGCTTGTCGATCAGCGCCTGGCGGTCGTCCTCGGCCAGCAGCATATCGCTGATGGCGCCGATCACCCGGACTTCGGTGTCGTCGCTGTCGCCCAGCTCAAACAAGGTGAAGAGGTAGTCCTGCCCGGCCAGGTCATCCCGGGCGCGGCGGTCTTCGCTGCGCAGGCCGGCCCCGCAGATGGCCCAGTCCAGGCCCTCGCCGGTGTTCATCAGGGCATCGGTGTAGTACGCCTGGTGGGCGCGATGGAAACCGCCGACGCCGATATGGACGATGCCCTGGCGGGTATCGGCCAGGTTGTAGAGGGGCAGGCGCACTTCAGGGGCCAGTCGATGCAGATTCTGCTTGTTCAGTTTCATGGCTAAGGCTCTCGGCAATCAGGCGGCAGCGCGCAACGGACGGGCGACCGCTACACCGTTGGCATCGAATAAATGGCAGTGGCTGCTGTCCAGGTGCAGCTTGAGGGTTTCCCCGTACTGGCTGGCCATGTCCCCGCGGATACGCATGGTCAGGGCTTCGCCGGAGGCGGTGCGCACATGGCAGAAGGTGTCGCTGCCCAGGCGCTCGCCGACATCGGCGGTGACCTGCAAGGTGCAGTCGCCGGGCTTCGCGAGTTCCAGGTGCTCCGGGCGAATCCCCAGGGTCACCGGGCTGCCGACGCTGAGGCCGGGGTCGCTCAGCGGCAGGCTGATGCGGGTGCCGGCCTCCAGTTCGACTTCACAGCCCTGGCCGTCGAGGCGACTGACCTTGCCCTTGAGAAAGCCCATTTTCGGCGTGCCGAGGAAGCCGGCGACAAACAGGTTGGCCGGTGCGTGATAGAGCTCCAGGGGCGAACCGACCTGCTCGACGCGCCCGGCATTGAGCACCACCACCTTGTCGGCCAGGGTCATGGCTTCGACCTGGTCGTGGGTCACGTAGATCATGGTGGCCTGCAACTCTTTGTGCAGGCGCGCCAGTTCCAGGCGCATCTGTACCCGCAGGGCGGCGTCGAGGTTGGACAGCGGTTCGTCGAACAAGAAAATCTTCGGGTTGCGCACAATGGCGCGGCCGATGGCGACGCGCTGGCGCTGGCCGCCGGAGAGTTGCTTGGGTTTGCGCTCCAGCAGCGGGCCGAGCTCCAGGATCCGCGCGGCTTCATTGACCTTGCGTTCCACCTCGGTCTTGGCCTCGCCGGCCAGGTCGAGGGCGAAGGACATGTTCTTGCGTACGCTCATATGCGGGTACAGAGCGTAGGTCTGGAACACCATCGCCAGGTCGCGCTTGGCCGGGCTGACTTCGGTGATATCGCGACCGTCCAGCTCGATGGTGCCGGAGGTGACCTCCTCGAGCCCCGCGATCAGTCGTAGCAGGGTCGATTTACCGCAGCCCGACGGGCCGACGAAGACCACGAACTCGCGGTCGTTCACTTGCAGGTCGATGCCCTTGATGATGGACAGGCCTTCGAAGCCCTTTTGCAGATTCTTGATTTTCAGGTTGGCCATGGTGAGGCTCCTTTTAAGTATTTATTTCACAGCGCCGAAGGACAAACCGCGCACCAATTGCTTCTGGCTGATCCAGCCGAAGATCAGGATCGGCGCACAGGCCAGGGTCGAAACGGCCGATAATTTGGCCCAGAACAAACCTTCGGGGCTTGAGTAGGAGGCGATCAATGCGGTCAGCGGCGCGGCCTGGGAGGAGGTCAGGTTCAATGACCAGAAAGCCTCGTTCCAGCACAGGATCAGCGACAGCAGCAGGGTCGAGGCCAGTCCGCCCTTGCTGATCGGCAGCAGCACCCGGACCATTTCCTGCCACAGGGTCGCGCCGTCGAGGCGAGCGGCCTCGAGGATGTCCTTGGGGATGTCCTTGAAGTAGGTGTAAATCATCCAGACCACGATCGGCAGGTTGATCAGGGTGTAGATCACGATCAGCGCCAGGCGCGTGTCCAACAGGCCGAAGGATTTGGCCAGCAGGTAGATCGGCATCAGCACGCCCACCGGCGGCAGCATCTTGGTGGAGAGCATCCACAGCAGGGTGCGTTTGGTCCTTTGGGTTTCATAGAACGCCATGGAGTAGGCCGCCGGCACCGCGATCAGCATGCACAGCAAGGTGGCGCTGAAGGAGATCACCACCGAGTTCCAGGCGAAGTGGAAGTAGTCGCTGCGCTCCTGGATATGCAGGTAGTTTTCCAGCGTCGGGGTGAAGAAGAACTGCGGCGGCGTGGCGAACGCGTCGATCTCGGTCTTGAAGCTGGTCAGCACCATCCAGAAGATCGGGAAGAAGATCAGGATCGCGATGGCCCAGGCCAGGGTGCCGAGCAGAACGCTTTGCAGGCGCCGGGATTGTTTGAGTGTGAGGGTCATGGCGCGGGCCTCAAGGCTTGTCTGTCAGGTTTTTGCCGATCATCCGGACCAGGATGATCGCGGCGATATTGGCAATGATCACCGCGATCAGGCCGCCGGCCGAAGCCATGCCGACATCGAACTGCACCAGGGCCTGGTTGTAGATCAGGTAGGCCAGGTTGGTCGAGGCGTAGCCCGGACCACCGTTGGTGGTGGTGAAAATCTCCGCGAACACCGAGAGCAGGAAGATGGTTTCGATCATCACCACCACGGCAATCGGCCGGGCCAGGTGCGGCAGGGTCAGGTGCCAGAAGATCGCCACCGGACCTGCTCCGTCGAGGCGCGCGGCTTCTTTCTGTTCCTGATCGAGGGACTGCATGGCGGTCATCAGGATCAGGATGGCGAAGGGCAGCCACTGCCAGGAGGCGATGATGATGATCGACAGCAGCGGGTAATGGGCCAGCCAGTCCACCGGCTGTGCGCCGAATACTCGCCACAGCGCGGCGAGAATCCCCGAGACCGGGTGGAAAATCAGGTTTTTCCAGATCAGCGCACCGACGGTGGGCATGATGAAGAAGGGCGAAATCAACAGGACCCGGACAATGCCGCGGCCGAAGAACTCACTGGCTTCCAGCAGCGCCGAGATCAGCACGCCGAACACCACGCTGATCAGCAGCACGCTGCCCACCAGGAGCAGGGTGTTGGTGGCGCCCGGGAGAAAGCCCGAGTCGGTCAGGAAGTAGGTGTAGTTTTCCAGGCCGACAAACTGGTTCTCGCCCGGATAGAGCAGGTTGTAGCGGATCAGCGAAAAGTAAACGGTCATGCCCAGGGGCACGATCATCCACAGCAGCAACAGGCCGACTGATGGTGAGACCAGAAACCAGCCGGGGTTGCGCAAACGGCTTTTGCGCAGCGGCTGGGGTATATCCATATGGGCTTTGGCAGTGGAGGTATTCATGGTGATCAGAACCAATGGAAGGCAAATAGCGAACAGGTATTGCGCGGGTTCGGGAGGACGGGCTTGCTGGCGATGACGGCTTTGAGGCCGTCAAAAGCTTCGCGAGCAAGCTCTGCTCCTACAGGGACGATGTGTTGTCCCTGAATGGGGTTACTTCGGATAACCCGCGCGTTTCATTTCGCGTTCGGTGAAGGTCTGGGCATCGGCCAGGGCCTTGTCGACGGTGGTCTGGCCGGTCAGTGCGGCGGAGAACTGCTTGCCGACCTGGGTGCCGATGGCCTGGAACTCGGGAATGGTCACCAGCTGGATCCCGACATAAGGCACGGGCTTGGCGCTCGGGTCTTTCGGGTTGGCAGCCTTCAGTGATTCCAGAGTGATCTTGGCGAACGGCGCGGCCTTCATGTAGGCATCGCTGTAGGTCGAGGCGCGAGTGCCTGGCGGTACGTTGGCAATGCCGTCTTCCTTGGCCACCAGCGCGCCGTATTCCTTGGAGGTGGCCCAGCTGCTGAAGACTTTCGCCGCGTCCTTGGCCTTGGAACTGGTCGGGATCGCCAGGGCCCAGGAGTAGAGCCAGGCCGAGCCTTTCTCGGTGACCTGATGCGGCGCGTAGGTAAAGCCGACGTGGTCGGCGACCTTGCTCTGGGTCTTGTCGGTGACGAAGGAACCGGCCACGCTGGCGTCGACCCACATGGCGCACTTGCCGCTGTTGAACAGCGCCAGGTTTTCGTTGAAACCGTTACTTGAAGCGCCCGGCGGGCCGGCTTTTTTCATGGTGTCGACGTAGAAGTTCAGGGCGTTCTTCCACTCCGGACCGTTGAATTCCGGCTGCCACTTCTCATCGAACCAGCGCGCGCCGTAGGCATTGGCCACGGTGGTGATCAGGGCCATGTTCTCGCCCCAGCCGGCCTTGCCCCGCAGGCAGATACCGTATTGCTCCTTGTCGGGGTGGTTGAGCTTGCCGGCGAACTCGCCGATCTGTTCCCAGGTCGGGCGCTCGGGCATGGTCAGGCCGGCGTCCTTGAACAGGTCGGTGCGGTAGTAGGTCATGGAGCTTTCGGCGTAGAACGGCAGGGCGAACAGGGTGCCCTTGACGGAAAGACCGTCACGTACCGACGGGAATACGTCATCGATATCGTAGGCGGCAGGCAGGTTGTTCATCGGTTCCAGCCAGCCTTTGGCGCCCCAGAGTGCAGCTTCGTACATGCCGATGGTCAGCACGTCGAACTGGCCGCCCTGGGTGGCGATATCGGTGGTCAGGCGTTGGCGCAGGACGTTTTCTTCCAGAACCACCCAGTTGAGCTTGATGTCCGGGTGCTCGGCTTCGAAGGTTTTCGACAGCTTCTGCATGCGAATCATGTCGCTGTTGTTGACGGTGGCGATGGTCAGGGTCTGGGCGGCAAGACTGACGCCGCTGAGGGTGAGACCGGTGGTGACAAGCAGTGCGGTGGCAATGGCTTTCATCGAACACTCCTCTTCATTGCGCACGGAGGCGCTGAAGGTCAGTTTATTGTTGTTGTGTCTTCCGGTGTCCAGGAAGAATCTGGCATTGATTACAGCCTTCAAACGCCGTCCTGACAAATCCTTGACGACACTTCGTTCGGTACTTTTTTGCACTGGGGCAGAATGTCGCAGGTCGGCGAAACCGCTGATCGAGATAGGGGAGTGGGGATTTGCGGGGGGATGAGGGGGTGAATCCGTATAGATTCGCGAGGATACGGCTTCTTGTTGAGGCCGTATCGCCAGTCGGGCTACAGGGGGGCGTGAAGCTCTTTCAGTGCGGTTTCGGATTCAGCCAGCTTGCGTTCAAGCGCTTGGCTTCGTCCCTGCTGATCCGTCAGTTCAAGCTTTAGCGACTCACTTTCCGCCAAGGCCACCCGCAGGCGTTCCTGAAGCAGGGTGCCGGCATTCTCCAGCGTTCGCGCCTGTTGAAGCTGCCGCTCCGTGCGCTGCTGCTCTTTATCCAACTGCTCCTGCGCCAGCTTGAGGGCCTTCGCGGTTCCCCGGCTCTCGGCCAGCAGCCGCTCATTGTCACGATTCAGTTGAGTGATCTCGTCCTGGCGCACCAGCGCACTTTGCTGAGCCTGGCGTAGCTCCATCTGTACCTGTTGGATCTGCGTCTCATGTCGGCGCTGTTCCTGGTCGCGCTGATCGCGGGCTGCACTGCGGAAGTGCTCCAGTGCTTCGCGGGCGTGCAGATGCTTGTCCTCCAGCGAGCGGATCTGCTGGTCCTTGTCCTTGAGGCGCAATTCGTAATCGCTACAGGCCTGGCTCAGCCCGGCGTTGCGGGTCTGTTCGGTCTGCAGCATCGAGCGGGTGGTTTGCAGGTTGCGCGACTCATCGGCCAGGGCCACGGCCTGGATCTCGAACTGGCGCTGCTGTTGCTCCATCTGCCGGGCCATCTCGGCCAATTGTGCCTGCCATTCGGCTTTTTCCGCCGCCAGTTGTGCCCGGGCCTGCTCGACAGGTTCCCGAGCCTGTTCCTGGAGGCGTTGTGCCAGACGCGAAACCAGTTCGCCCAGCTCTTCGTCGACTGACTCCATGGGCGCCACACGGCGCAGATCACCGTCATCCAGCTCCTTGAGATAGCGATGGATGGTGGTTTTGGACCCGGTATTGCCCATTTCGATACGTACCGCATCGATGCTCGGGTGCTCGCCGCGGGCGAGGATCGCCAAGCGTGCCGTTTGCACCACTGCCTTGTTTACGCCGCCGCGAGCCATGTTCTCTCCTACGATTTCGTACTGTGGTACGTACCATGTATTTACATAGCATATAGGTAAAAACAAAAAGCCGATATTTGAAATTGTTCACGCGGGATATACTGGTATTACCCCGTGTGATAAACCGCTTTCGCGATTTTGCCCGGGGAATCAGTACGAATGCCGGGAATCGAGGTCATGAACGAGCTGGACCGCTACCTGCAGGCGGCGACGCGGGACAACACCCGTCGCAGCTATCAGGCCGCCATAGAGCATTTCGAAGTGAGTTGGGGCGGTTTCCTGCCGGCCACCAGTGACAGCGTGGTGCGCTACCTGATGGCCCATGCCGGCGTACTGTCGATCAACACGCTGAAGTTGCGGCTGTCAGCCCTGGCGCAATGGCACAACAGCCAGGGTTTCGCCGATCCGACCAAGGCGCCTCTGGTACGCAAGGTGTTCAAGGGCATTCGCGCCCTGCACCCGGCGCGGGAGAAACAGGCCGAACCGCTGCAGTTGCAGCATCTGGAGCAAGTCGTCGCCAGTCTTGATGGGCAAGCGACCCTGGCCCTGGCCGCCGATGATCGGCCGATGCTGCTGCGCGCCCGACGGGACAAGGCGCTGATCCTGCTGGGCTTCTGGCGGGGCTTTCGCAGCGACGAGCTCTGTCGCCTGGAAATCGAGCATGTCCGAGCTGTCGCAGGCTCCGGCATGACGCTGTATTTGCCGCGCAGCAAAAGCGACCGCGACAACCTCGGCCAGACCTACCAGGCCCCGGCCTTGCAGCGCCTGTGCCCGGTGCAGGCCTATATCGACTGGATCAACAGCGCCGCGCTGGTGCGTGGCCCGGTGTTTCGCGCCATTGACCGTTGGGGGCACCTGGGCGAGGAGGGCTTGCACGCCAATAGCATCATCCCCTTGCTGCGCCAGGCCCTGGAGCGCGCCGGGATTGCCGCCGAGCACTACACCAGCCATTCCTTGCGCCGTGGCTTTGCCACCTGGGCCCACCGCAGCGGCTGGGACCTGAAGTCGCTGATGAGTTATGTCGGTTGGAAGGACATGAAATCGGCCATGCGCTATATCGAGGCCAGCCCGTTTCCAGGCATGGGGCTCATCGTCGAAAAGCCGGTGGATCAAGGAGCATAAGATTTCTTCTATTAATAGTGTCTGCTCATAGCGAAAACCAATCGCGAGCATCAGCTTTGCCAATGAGCCAGAACGCAAAAGAATGGCTAGGATTCTCCCATCAACTTCTTAACCCCTGACGGAGAGTCAACGATGCCTATCATCAACAGCCAAGTTAAACCGTTCAAAGCAACCGCTTTCAAAAACGGCGCATTTGTCGAAGTCTCGGACGCTGACCTGAAAGGCAAGTGGTCGGTCGTGTTCTTCTACCCAGCGGACTTCACCTTCGTTTGCCCAACCGAACTGGAAGACCTGGCTGACAACTACGCCGAGTTCCAGAAACTGGGTGTTGAAATCTACAGCGTGTCGACCGACACCCACTTTGCCCACGCTGCCTGGCACAACACTTCGCCAGCCATCGGCAAAATCCAGTACACCATGATCGGCGACCCGACCCTGACCATTTCCCGCAACTTTGACGTCCTGATCGAAGAAGCTGGCCTGGCCGACCGCGGTACTTTCGTGATCAACCCGGAAGGCCAGGTCAAAATCGTTGAACTCAACGATGGCGGTGTCGGCCGTGACGCTTCCGAGCTGCTGCGCAAGATCAAGGCCGCTCAGTACGTTGCCGCTCACCCAGGCGAAGTCTGCCCAGCCAAGTGGAAAGAAGGCGAGGCCACCCTGGCTCCGTCTCTGGACCTGGTCGGCAAGATCTAAGTCCGTGAGTCATTCAAGGGCGGTCATCCGCACTTCATAAGTCAGCCGCACCGCCCCATAACGCCCGGGTGGTAATCACCTGGGCGTTGTTATTTCTACAGTATTGAAAAAGGGAAATCGCCCGCATGTTGGACGCCAATCTTAAAGCCCAGTTGAAGTCGTACCTGGAACGGGTTACGCAACCGATCGAGATCGTCGCCTCCCTTGATGACGGCGCGAAATCTCAGGAAATGCTCGCACTGCTCAAAGAAGTCGCCAGCCTTTCCACCCAGATCACCTTGTTGGACAACGGCCTTGATGCGCGCAAGCCATCGTTCTCGTTGAATCGCCCGGGAGCTGATATCAGCCTGCGTTTCGCCGGTATCCCCATGGG
Source organism: Pseudomonas sp. MWU13-2862 (assembly GCF_023242495.1). Taxonomy (NCBI): domain Bacteria; kingdom Pseudomonadati; phylum Pseudomonadota; class Gammaproteobacteria; order Pseudomonadales; family Pseudomonadaceae; genus Pseudomonas; species Pseudomonas sp. MWU13-2862. The sequence goes on from NZ_JALMEZ010000007.1 coordinate 274,371, forward strand.
CCACGAATTCACTTCGCTGGTGCTGGCCCTGCTGCAAGTCGGCGGCCACCCTTCGAAGGCCAGTGTCGAAGTGATCGAACAGATCCGCTCGCTCAAGGGTGAGTTCAACTTCGAGACTTACTTCTCGCTGTCCTGCCAGAACTGCCCGGACGTGGTCCAGGCGCTGAACCTGATGGCGGTGCTGAACCCGAACATCCGCCACGTCGCCATCGACGGCGCGCTGTTCCAGGACGAAGTCAACGATCGCAAGATCATGGCTGTACCCAGTGTCTACCTCAACGGTGTGAACTTCGGCCAGGGCCGCATGGGCCTCGAGGAAATCCTCGGCAAGCTCGACACCGGCGCCATCGAGAAACAGGCGGAAAAAATCAGCGCCAAGGACGCCTTTGATGTCCTGGTGGTCGGCGGTGGCCCGGCCGGTGCCGCGGCGGCGATCTACGCTGCGCGCAAAGGTATTCGTACCGGTGTCGCGGCGGAGCGTTTCGGTGGCCAGGTGCTGGACACCATGGCGATCGAGAACTTTATCTCGGTCCAGGAAACCGAAGGGCCGAAACTGGCCAGCGCCCTGGAAGAGCATGTTCGCCAGTACGATGTCGATATCATGAACCTGCAACGGGCCAGTGCCCTGGTGCCGGCGAAGAATGCCGGTGAACTACACGAGGTGCGTTTTGAAAGCGGTGCCAGCCTCAAGGCGAAGACCGTGATCCTTGCCACCGGCGCCCGCTGGCGAGAAATGGGGGTGCCGGGCGAGCAGGAATACAAGGCCAAGGGCGTGTGCTTCTGCCCGCACTGTGACGGCCCGCTGTTCAAGGGCAAGCGTGTCGCGGTGATCGGTGGCGGCAACTCCGGTGTCGAGGCGGCCATCGACCTGGCCGGTATCGTCAGCCATGTAACGCTGCTGGAGTTCGACAGCAAGCTGCGCGCCGATGCCGTGCTGCAACGCAAGCTCTACAGCCTGCCGAACGTCAACGTTGTGACCAGCGCGCTGACCAGTGAAGTCAAGGGCGACGGGCAGAAGGTCACCGGCCTGGTCTACAAGGACCGTGATTCGGGTGAGTTCCACACCGTCGAGCTGGAAGGCATTTTTGTGCAGATCGGCCTGTTGCCGAACACCGACTGGCTCAAGGGCAGTGTCGAGCTGTCGCCGCGCGGCGAGATCATCGTCGATGCCCGTGGTGAAACCTCGTTGCCTGGCATTTTCGCGGCCGGTGACGTAACTACGGTGCCGTACAAGCAGATCGTGATCGCGGTGGGCGAGGGTGCCAAGGCCTCCCTGAGCGCCTTTGACCATCTGATCCGCAGCTCCGCTCCGGCTTGATATGGAAGCGTATTAAAAAGCCCCATGAATCCTTGATTCATGGGGCTTTTTCTTGACCGGGCGCTATCAGATGTCTTGCAGCGGCGCCGGCTGGATGATTTCCACCCAGTAGGCGTCCGGGTCCTTGACGAAGGCCAGGCTTTTCATGCGACCGTCGGTCAGGCGTTTCTGGAATTCGACGCCCAATTCTTCGAAGCGCGCGCAGGCCGCACGAATATCCGGCACCGAAATGCAGATATGGCCGAAGCCCCGTGGATCGGTATTGCCGTTGTGGTAGGCAAAATCAGGATCGCTTTCGGTGCCGTGGTTGTGGGTCAGTTCCAGGATGCCGGGAATCGACTTCATCCACTGGGTCCGTTCGGCAGCGTCGGCCGGGATCTGCGCCTTGTCCACCAGGGCAAGGAAATACAGGCTGAATTCGGCTTCCGGGAAATCACGTTTCTCCACCAGGGAGAAGCCCAGCACGCGGGTGTAGAAGTCCAGGGACCGGGTGGCATCCTTGACCCGCAGCATGGTGTGGTTGAACACGAAGCCCTGGGTGGCGGCGTCGGGTTGGGCGGTAACGCCGGGGAAGGTGTTCAGGTCTTGCAGGCTCATGGGCTCTCCGCAAAGCAGGTGAAAAAAAGCGGGCGATCATGGACGCGGCAGGCAGACTCGCCGATTCCGATCCTGTGGGACAGGATCATACTGAAGCGGGGCGCGGGCGCCAAATTCGGACGGACGGATTTTAGACTCGGGCACAGATATGCCGGGTAATAGCGGGCTACTTCGATTTTGTCGGGAAGTTATAGCGAAGTGTATAAAACTTGCCGAAGAGGCATAAAGAAGCCCGCCGAAGCGGGCATGGGGCGCTAATCCTTTAGCAGTCTGCATCCTGTAAGAATCGATGTGAAAAATGTGTGAAGAACGTGAATGGCTTGTTTTTCATCCGACAGACGTAATAGAGGTAGCGCATTCCCTCCGCTGGCTGTGAGAGATTTTTTACATGCAATTAAGAACAGTCGGAACGCTTGGGGTCGGTGAATAACGGGCGCGGTGTCGTTTTTGAGTGCTGCATTTCCGACGTTTGTCGCCGAGTAGGAACTCTTGCCTGAAAGAGTTGTCCCCGACAGACGCCGATTGTCGCCATCATGATACCGGGCGGTATGATTTTTGGGCTGCAAGGAAAAGCCCTGCCTGGGCAGGGCTTTCGCGTTCAAGCGTGAAGTCAGCCGCGCAGCCAGGAATCAACGGTCGCTGCCCCGTATTGTTCTTTCCAGGCTTTCAGGCCACGGTGATTGCCGCCCTTGGTCTCGATCAGTTCGCCAGTATGCGGGTTCTGGTAAACCTTGACCACGCGGGCGCGCCGCTGTTTGGGCGCCGCGGCGCCGGTTCTGCTTGGGTTCGGGTCGAGGATCGCGACGATGTCGCGCAGGCTCTTGTCGTAGGTTTTCATCAGGCCCTTGAGTTTTTCCTCGAACTCGATCTCCTTTTTGAGTCCGGCGTCATTCTTCAGGGCTTCCAGCTGGGCGAGTTGTTCTTTAAGGGCCTGTTCTGCGGCACGAAATACGGCGAGTTTGGACAAGATGTTTATCTCCACGAGTTGTATTCGGCTGCCAACCACCTAAAACAAAACGACAAGCCAATGCTTGCAACGGCTTTCGTCACGCGTATGCACCTGGGTGTGGCAGTGCGGAAAGTTACTTATAAGCCTGGGGGCTTCCTATCAATTTACTGCAGGCATGAAAAAGTGTAGTAGTTATCAGGCCAAGAGTAAATAACGAGGGTTAGACGTTGAAGAAATACCGATAGACAAGTGTCAGTGACTTATTCTGACAGCGCGACTTTATCCTCTTGCACGCTGATCTGTCGTTTGAAATTGTTAAGAAAGTCTTCCGCCGGCAATGGTTTACCAAACAAGTAGCCCTGGAGAAACTCGACGCCTCGGGCGCTCAGGTAGTCGCGTTGTAGTGGCGTTTCGACACCTTCGGCAACGATGCCCAGTTCGAGCTTGGCGCTCAATTCGATAATGCTCTCCAGGATATGCCCGGACAACGCGTCGGCGCCGATCATGGCGACGAAGCTCTGGTCGATTTTCAGGTAGTCGACATTGAACTGGCGCAAATAACTGAGGCTTGAATGCCCGGTGCCGAAGTCGTCAATGGCAATCATCACGCCCATCTCACGCAACTGGGCGAACAATTGCCGGGCAACGTCGCTGGGTTCGATCAGTTCCCGTTCCGTCAATTCCAATACCAGGCGCACCCGGCCCGGAGCAAAGGCGGCAAGAAAGTCACGGCAGTCGTCCAGCAGTGCGAGATCCTGGCAATGTCGGGCGGTGATATTCACGCCGACGTGAAAGCCGGGTTCAAAGGCCGCCGCGTGCGGGGCGAGGAGGGTGGCGGTCTGTTGCAGCAATGAACGGGTCATCGGTACGATCAGGCCGGAGTCTTCGGCCAGGGGAATGAACAGGTCCGGGCGCACCAACCCCTCACGGGGATGCTGCCAGCGCATCAGCACTTCCGCCCCGGCCCATTGGCGGCTATCGCTGCGCACCACCGGCTGGAAATAAGGAATGAATTCGCGGGCTTCGAGGGCTCGCCGCAGCTCGTGGGTCGGTGCGTTGGAGCGATTTTGCAACCAGCGCGTCGTGGCCGCGGCCAGCACTCCAAATACCAGCAGCAAGGCCATCAGGGCCGGGTATTCCTTGCCGACGTAACGCCAGGCTTCTCCCGCCGGGAAGCCTGAACTGACGCTGAAGGGGAAGCGACTGGAGGACAAGCTCGCCTGACCGACGGCAAACCCGGGGGCTTCACCCTCGCGTACCTGGCCCTGGCCGGAGATCCAGACATTGCCGACCTGCAGGCGCAAGCCGGCCTCACGCCCGATCAGGCGCAGGATATTGGCCAGGTGATAACCGTCGATACTGACCATGGCAGCGCCTTTGCCGTCCTGCAGGCGGTAGACCAGCAGTGAGGACTTGGGGGTGACCGGATTACCGTTCATCAGCCAGAGCGTGCCGTCGACATAGTCCGCCGGGTCGACCGCTTCCTGATAAGGCCCGAACAAGGAAGTGCAATACAGGTTGTTGTTCCAGGCCAGGTTCGCGGCCCGGACAAAGGGCCGCCGGGTGACCTGTTCGCGCAGGGCCAGTTTGACGTCGTCGCAGGGCTGGCCGGCCAGGGGCAGGATGACATTGGCGGACTCGGCGGCATTGTCGAGCATCAGGTCGAACTGTTTCAGGGCCTCGCCGGCGGTTTTCCCGGCGTTCTGGCTCAAGGTCCGACCGGCTTGCCAATGCAGGATGGCGATCCCGGAGAGAATCGGCAGCAGGCCGATCAGCAGGCTCAAGGCGTAACGGGCGATCCAGGAGCGAGAACCTTTGGCGGTCAATGGCATTGAAGGGAACCTATAGGGGCAAGGGCGCCTGGAAGAGTAATGCTGCTCACTTACTTAATCTTGAGTACCTACCTTGTGGGAGCTGGCTTGCCGGCGATGGCGTCCGTAAGAGCGCCAAAAGTTTTGCAGGCAAGCACCGCTCCCACAGGCTATCTATATTCGAATCGACTGGCCAGGTCGATAAAAGCCTGGGTTGCCGGTGAGACCTGGCGTCGGTCGAGCACGGCGATACCAATCTGACGTATCACCCGTGGCGACAACGGCCGGCTGACGTAACCGGGGGCCGGGTGTTCCGGCAGGGATTGTTCGGCCACCACGGTCACGCCTTCACCACGGGCAACGGTCGCCAGGGTGCTGAGCAGTTGCGCGGTACGGTAGCGAATGTCCGGAACCAGTCGCTGGGCCGCGAACAGCTGGGACACCAACTCCCCGGAACCGGCCCCGGTGAGAATGAACGGATCCTGGCACAGCGCCTTGAGTTCAATGGCCGGCTGCTCGCACAACGGGTGGCCGACAGGGAGCAGGGCGACCATCTGGTCTTCCACCAGGGCAAAGGTGTCGAAGCGCTCCTGCGGCAGCACCACGAAACCCACGTCGATCCGCCGCTCTTCCAGCCATTGCAGTACCTGTCGATCAGGACCTTCGTCGACCTGCACCTGGATACCCGGATGTGCCTGCCGGTAGCGGGCCAGCAGCGTCGGCAGCAGCTTGGTCGAGGAAGTGGGCCCGAACGAGCCGATACGCAGGGTCCCGCGTTTCATGCCTCGGGCATCGGCGGCCTCCTGGCGCAAGGTGTCCGCCAGGCCCAGCATGGCCCGGGCCCGTTGCAGCAACTGTGCGCCGATATCCGTCAGTTCCACCTGGCCCTGGTGCCGACGCAGCAACTCGACACCCAACTCCTGCTCAAGCCCCTTGAGGGCATGGGAAACCGCCGACTGGCTGATCCCCAGGCGCAGGGCCGCACTGGTAAAGCCGCGCAGTTCGGCGACCTGGGAAAACACTTCCAGCTGGGTCAGGGTCATGAGCTTTTACTCATTTTACGATGAGTCGACATAAATAAAATAATGCAGCCAGTTTGACAACCCTCGTAATCGATCAGCAGGAGAAACCATGCACACACAGGTGTCCACCTTCGCCGCAGGCAGCGACCTGCGGGTCTACTTCAAGCTTGCCGGAGTCTCGATGATCTGGGGCGGGACCTTTGTCGCCGGGCGCTTCCTGTCCAGCGATATCGCGCCGTTGTTGCTGGCCAGCCTGCGCTTTCTCCTGGCCAGTGTGATCCTGCTGGTGTTTATCGTGGCGACGCGTATTACGCTGGTGCTGCCGGACAGGAAACAATTGGCTCAATTGGCGCTGCTGGGATTTTTCGGCATTTTTCTCTACAACCTCTGCTTCTTTTATGGCCTGCACTACATCAATGCTTCGCGGGCGTCATTGATCGTCGTGCTGAATCCGGCGGTATTCGGGCTGGCTTCATGGCTGTTCTTCAAGGAGCGGCTGAACGTAGCGAAGGTGCTCGGCATCCTGGTCTGCATGGGTGGTGCGGGGCTGGTGATTATCAGCGGCAACCGCAGCCTGTTCGATGGCGCGGCCCAGACCTGGATCGGTGACCTGCTGATCTTCGGCTGCGTGCTGTCCTGGGCGGTCTACTCGCTGTTCTCGCGTAACCTGACCCGGGTGCTGGGCCCGCTGACCACCGTGACCTATTCGATCTGGCTCGGTACGGCCATGCTCTGGCTGGCGACCTGGCTGCGCGGGGAGGCGAGTCTTGCGGTCATCGAAACCTTGAGTCCGCAACAGCTGATGAGCTTGGTCTACCTCGGCGGGCTGGGTTCGGCGCTGGCCTATATCTGGTATTACGACGGCATCCAGCATATCGGTGCAACGCGTGCTGGCGTGTTTATCGGCCTCAATCCGCTGACCGCGGTGATCTGCGGCGCGCTATTGCTGGGCGAGCAGTTGACGCTGATCATGTGCCTGGGCGGCGGGCTGATCCTGGCGGGGATCTACCTGTGCAACCGGCCGGCTTTGCGGCTGCCCGGAGCGAAATGAAAAAGGGATACGGACAAACTGGGTTACGCGATGTAGAATCTGGTTACGCATATAAGAATAACGTCTTCTGGCAGCAGAAGCCTCGCCCTGAGAGACTGGGTCGACATGAAGATATTTGGGTTCCAACTGATCTACGGCGATTTCCTGGCCCGCAGTGTGCGGGGCATCTCCTGTGCGCCACCCGCCAACGTCCGCATTGATAGCAACTAACTGACCGTTACTTGATAAAAATGATGAGGCGTCACCATGACCGATATCTTCGAAAACCCGATGGGCCTGATGGGCTTCGAGTTCATTGAATTCGCATCGCCGACCCCGAACACCCTGGAGCCGATCTTCGAGATCATGGGCTTCAGCAAGGTCGCGACCCACCGCTCCAAGAACGTGCACCTGTATCGCCAGGGCGCGATCAACCTGATCCTCAACAACGAACCCCACAGCGTGGCGTCGTACTTTGCCGCCGAGCACGGTCCTTCGGTGTGTGGCATGGCCTTCCGCGTGAAAAACGCCCAGCAAGCCTATGCCCGTGCCCTGGAGCTGGGTGCCCAGCCGATCCATATCGCCACCGGCCCGATGGAGCTGAACCTGCCGGCGATCAAGGGCATCGGCGGCGCGCCGCTGTACCTGATCGACCGTTACGGCGAAGGCAGCTCGATCTATGACATCGACTTCGTCTACCTTGATGGCGTCGACCGCAATCCTCCAGGCGCGGGCCTGAAGATCATCGACCACCTGACCCACAACGTCTATCGCGGGCGCATGGCCTACTGGGCGAACTTCTACGAGAAGCTGTTCAGCTTCCGCGAGATCCGTTACTTCGATATCAAGGGCGAATACACCGGCCTGACCTCCAAGGCCATGACCGCGCCGGACGGCATGATCCGCATCCCGTTGAACGAAGAATCGTCCAAGGGCGCGGGCCAGATCGAAGAGTTCCTGATGCAGTTCAACGGCGAGGGCATCCAGCACGTGGCCTTCCTCACCGACGACCTGGTCAAGACCTGGGATCAGTTGAAGAAGATCGGCATGCGCTTCATGACCGCGCCGCCGGAGACTTACTACGAGATGCTCGAAGGTCGTCTGCCGAACCATGGCGAACCGGTCGACGAACTGAAGTCGCGCGGGATCCTGCTGGACGGCTCCTCGCAGGACGGCGACAAGCGCCTGCTGCTGCAGATCTTCTCGGAAACCCTGATGGGGCCGGTGTTCTTCGAATTCATCCAGCGTAAAGGCGACGATGGTTTCGGCGAGGGCAACTTCAAGGCGCTGTTCGAGTCGATCGAGCGAGACCAGGTTCGCCGTGGTGTACTCGCGACCGAGTAACGCCCCGTTTTCTAAAGGCATACGCAACCCCTGTAGGAGCAGGGCTTGCCCGCGAAGGCGTTCTCAAGGACGCTAAAAGCTTCGCGGGCAAGCCCAGCTCCTACAGGACGGTGTGCTCTGGCTCAGCCAAACAACCCCGCCGCAATATTGATCGAAAACCCCAGAATTGCCGTATTGAACAGAAAGCCGATCAACGATTGCGCCAGCACCACCTTGCGCAATGCCTTGGTGGCTACGCCCACGTCCGAAGTCTGTACCGCCACGCTGATGGTGAAAGAGAAGTACAGGAAGTCCCAATAGTCCGGATGTTTCTCGCCATCGGCAAAGCGCAGGGGAGACTCTTCAGGCTCGCCCAGATAAAACTGCCGCGCGTAGTGCACGCTGAAGATCACCCCGATCAGCAGCCACGAGCCCATCACCGTCAGCCCGGTAAAGCCGTAATGCAGCAGGCGCGTGTGCATCTCCAGGTCCTTGCTGCCCGCCAGTTCGACGGTGATCGCCGCCAGGCTGGCAATCGCGGCAATCGACACCATCAGCAAGACTGTCCCGGCATTTTCGTCTTCGCGTTCGACGAAGCGTTGCACATCTTCGGGTCGGGAGCGCACGGTCAGCCACAGCATCATGGCCAGATAGGCCCAGACGCCGGCATTCCAGCCGATCAGGATCTTGGTCAGTACCGGACTGACCGGAGCCAGTGCACCGACGGCCAGGCCGAGGAGGGCGGAGAGGGTCAAGCGTGGATGGGTTCGGGCGAGATGGGGCATTGGTGCGCTCTGTTTTCAAGTATTCGCGCACCTTAACATGGACCTCGTCATACAGAATCGCCGCGCCCCCGTGCAGTGAGTTCGAAGAACTCGGGTTCCTCGTTCTGTCATATCCCGGCGACCCGGCCCCGTGTCTCGCCGCCTCCAGCGCAAGGCTCTTTGCCACTCCCGTAAAAGTGCCGGTATTACGTGGCGAAAGCGTCGCGAACACCCGAGAATTTATTTAAAAATCAATAAGATTCACCCGAGGTTTTTTCCTTTATCTGTCACCGGAACTTGAGAAGTTCTCATTCATGGCCTCACCCCTCAAGTCGTCTGGAACTAAGGCGACGCCTCGAGCGCCATGGCGTCAAGAACGAGCAAGTCACTCAACGTACGAACACGACGAAAGGAGATTCTTCATGTTTAAGCGCAATGTTCTCGCGGTATCCCTGACCCTCGCTGCCCTGTGCTCCGCCCAGGCAGCCATGGCCGCTGTCAACGGCGGTGGCGGTACCCTCGCGGCTCCGTTCTACAACACTTCCGGTGTTCTGCCTTCCGGTTTTGCCGCTTACATCGGTGTTGGTAGCGGCGCGGGTAAACTCGCGTTTCTGAACAACGATGCAACCCAGTTCGGCCTGCCCGCCACCACCAACGTGCACTGGGCTGGTAGCGACTCGAAACTCGCGACTACCGATATCTCCACTTACAACACCAACCACGGCGCGGCCTGGGGCCCACTGATTCAGGTGCCTGCAATGGCGACTGCGGTGACGATTCCGTTCAACAAGGCCGGTGGCAACCTGAACCTGACCACTGACCAACTGTGCGGTATTTTCTCTGGTCGTCTGGCGGACTGGAGCAACGTTACAGGTTCTGGTCGTACCGGCACCATCACCGTGGCCTATCGCAGTGACAGCAGTGGTACCACTGAACTGTTCACCCGTTACCTGAACGCCAAGTGCACCAATCCGCTTGATGGTTCTTTCGCAATCACCACGACCTTTGCTGGCAGCCACACCGCCGCCAAAGGCGTCAACCCTCCAACCGTCATCACCGCCAAGGGCAGCCCGGCTGTCATGTCCCTGGTAAACAGCACCGATGGCGCCATTACTTACATGAGCCCAGACGTTGCAGTGACCACCACGGCCGGTCTGGACGATGCGACCAAAATCGCCACCATCAACAGCGTTGCCCCCAACCTCGCCAACGTCGGTACCGCCGTCTCCGGTGTCACTCCACCTCCAGCGGCCAACCGTGCCGATCCTAACGCTTGGGCACCGATTTTCGCTGCAACGACCAACCCTAGCGATCCAAGCGTTTTTGCTTTCCCAACGACCGGCTACCCGATCATCGGCTTCACCAACATGATCTTCAGCCAGTGCTATGCCGATCCAACCCAGACTGGTCTGGTGCGTTCGTTCCTGACTCAGCAATATGGCGCTGGTACCAGTGCCAACGATGCAGCTGTAACGGCCAACCGTTTCGTTCCGCTGTCGTCGGGTTTCAAGCTGGCCTTGCGTGGCAGTTTCCTGACCTCCACCAGCCCTCAGTACGTAGGTAACACCAGCGTCTGCAACGCTATCGGCCGTCCGCTGTAACCCTCGCGTCAACGTAGCGCAATACCCGGTCAGCAACGGTGCAAGCCGTTGCTGATTTTTTGCATATGCCTACAACTCGATATCGCCCAGATGAATATTCCATGACAAAGGTTCGGTCCTGATCCCCGGTATCCGCCTTAGTCATATAAGCGACACCGGCCTGCGACAGGCTGGTGTGGCAGCCCACTGTGCAACAGACTAAGGAAGGGTAGTGATGCTCCGCTGCAAACCTCCGGCAAGACTTAATGCTCAAGCGCGCCATGGCGAACCGTCGATATTGGCGCTCAAGCCCGTGGCCCAGGCGATTGCCCTGTTGCTGGTGGCCGGCAGTGCCCAGGCGCAGACTGCATTCAGTGCCAGTTGGTTTGCCGACAAGGGCGCCGCCCAGGCGGCAAACGCTGGCCAGCCGGGTGTGCAGTTGCCGGGCATGCCGCCGCCGCTGGCGCAACAGCAGCAGGCCAATCAGCAGTTGCAACAATCGCTGGCCAACTTCAATAACAGCGTTGCGGCGATTGCCGCACAACAGGCCGCGCAGGCGGCCGGGCGCCAAGCTGCCTTGGCTCGGCTGCCAACGGTGCCGGACGGCCTGGGGGAGGGCGGCCTGAAGGTCGATACCGGACTGACCCAGGGCTGGCTCAATGCCAAGGCGCCGGTGCAGACCCAGGCCGATGGCAAGACCACCGTGACCATCACCCAGACTGCCGACAAGGCCATTCTCAACTGGGAAACCTTCAACGTCGGGCGCAATACCACCGTCGATTTCTCCCAGCAGTCGAACTGGGCCGTGCTCAACCGGATCAATGACCCCCAGGCCCGACCGAGCCAGATCCAGGGCCAGATCCAGGGCAATGGCACGGTCATGCTGGTCAACCGCAACGGGGTAATCTTCAGCGGTACCAGCCAGGTCAACGTGCGTAACCTGGTGGCCGCCGCCGCAAACATCAGCGACTCCCAGTTCAGCAAGGGGTTGTATGTCGACAGCACCGGCACACAACCGACCTTTACCGATGCCGTGGGGCAGATCCAGGTAGAGCGCGGGGCGCAGGTCCAGACCTTGAATCCCGCGACATCCACCGACTCGGGCGGTTATGCCTTGCTGCTGGGCAGCGAGGTGCTCAACGACGGCAGCCTGGTTACCCCGAACGGCCAGGTCACCCTGGCGGCGGGCGACAACTTCTATATTCGCCAAGGGCTATCCACTGCCGGCAACCCGCGTTCGACCACCCGGGGCAACGAGGTGGTCAGCACCCTGAACAGCGGCAGCCGTTCAGGGACGGTGATCAACAGCGGCTTGATCACCGCGTCCACCGGCGATATCACCTTGACTGGCCACCAGGTGCTGCAAAACGGCGTGATCGCCAGCAGCACCTCGACCAATACCCGTGGCACGGTGCACTTGCTCAACTCGGCGGGTGACAGCACCGGCAGCATCACCCTGGGCACGGGCAGCACCACCGCTATCCTGCTCGATGCCAGCACGACCGGCCTGGACAGCCAGCGTGCCGCCGCACTGGCCGCACTCAACGGCAGCCCGAGCAACCTGATCACCGGCAAGTTCGATAACCTGAGCAGCGTGGTCGACCGCATCGAGCAGTCTCGGGTGGAGATCGTCAGCGGCGGTACCGTGGATTTCCAGAACGGTTCGCTGACCCTCGCCACCGGCGGCCAGGTTGCGGTCAACGCAGGGCAGCGCAGCCTGGTGCGCGACGGCTCGATCATCGATGTATCCGGTGCGGTCGGAGTCAAGGTGGCCATGGAGGCCAACTCGATCAAGGTCAATGTGCAGGGCAACGAGCTGCGTGACGCTTCTGGCAACCGTGATGCAGGCAAGCTGAGCAGCAGCGATGTCTGGGTCGATGTGCGTGACCTGGTCTATGTACCGGCCGGCACCGACGGTTACCCCACGGCGCGTTGGTACACCGCCGGCGGCTTGTTGGAAGTCAGCGGTTACCTGGGCACGCAAGGGCATGGCGTCGGTGAGTGGATGGCCCAGGGCGGTACCCTGACGTTTACCGGCAAGGATGTGGTCACCCAGAAGGGCGCCCAGATCAATCTATCCGGCGGTACCCTGGATGTGCAAAGCGGCTATATCAAACAGACCTGGCTGACGGGCTCCGACGGGCGTCTGTATGAGTTGTCCAGCGCCCCGGGCGACCTGCTCTACACCGGGGTCTACAAGGGGTTCGCCGATACGAGCGTGCGTTGGGGGCAGACGGATTATTACTACAATCCGTTGATCGCTCCGCGCCAGCGTTACGAACTGGGCTACACCGTGGGTCGCGACGCCGGCAACCTGGTGGTCTCGACCAGCAGCGCGGTACTTGAAGGTCAGGTGATCGGTGATGTGTATCAGGGGCCTCAGCAGAATCAGGCCGCCAATCCGACCCTCGATGGTTATCAGCAATCGCAGACGGCGGTGTCTCGCCGCGCGCAATTGATCGCCGGCACCTACACACCGATCTACGACCCGATCGCGGGGGTGGTCAATTACAACCTCGGCGCCAGCCTGAATCAGGTCAGCTTCGCGGCCAACCCGACTGCCATCGCTGCGGGCGTGGACCTCGGTTCAGTGGTCCCGGTTAGCCGGCAAGGCACGCTGGTGCTGGACACCAACCAGCTCAACGGTTTCCAGCTGGGCGCAATCAAGGTCGCCGCCAAACAACAGATCGAGGTCGATAACAACCTGAGTGTCACCAATGGCGGCACCATCACCCTGTATGGCCCGCAAGTCACGGTGAATGCCGACCTGACGGCCCGTGGCGGTACGCTGCAATTGGGCAACGTATTGAATCAGATCGACCCTAATCAGTCGTTCAAGCTGCAAGACACGCTGATCGCAGCTCCCGGCAGTTCAGTGGCCAGTACCACCGTGGCCGCGGGTGTAACGCTCAACACCGCGGGCCTGTGGACCAACCAGTTGCTGGACTCGACCGACAACCAGGGCCTGCCCTATGTCAACGGCGGCCTGGTTTCCCTGCGCAGCAGCGGCAATCTGAGCCTGCAGGCTGGAAGCCTGATCGATGTGTCGTCTGGCGCGGCGTTGCAGGCCAATGGCAAGCTCCTCGGCGGAAAGGGGGGCAGCCTGATCCTGGCGGCCAATGCCGGGGGCCTCGGCGTGGGCGGTGTGCTGAGCCTGGGCGGTGATATTCGTGCCGTGGGCGTCAACGGCGGCGGCACCTTGACCCTGCAAAGCAGCCAGGTGGTGATCGGTACGCCGACAACACCGGTAAGCGGTGCGGTCGAACTGGACGGTGACTTCTTCAAGCAAGGTTTCTCGGCCTACGACATCACGGGTAACGAGGGGCTGACCGTCGCCGACGGTACCCAGGTGGACGTGAGCCAACCGGTCTATCGTCTGGGCGACAATGCCACCACTGTCGCTTCCGGCAGCGACCCGGCGCAGGCGCTGCAAGTCTGGACACCTGATCTCTATCAACAGGATCCGCTCAAGGGCGTGCTGACTCAACGGCGCGGCGCCGGCTTGAGCCTGAAGGCCGGTACGCTCAACCCCACGGATGCACAGCGGGCAACCACTGTACTGACCGTGGGCAGTGGCGCGGTGATCAGTGTCGATCCGGGTCAGGCCATCAGCCTGGGCAGTATTGGCCAGTTGACCGTGAACGGCACGCTGAATGCCTGGGGCGGGACAGTCAGCCTCAACAATATCGGCGCTGTTGATCCCACGTTGCCGGTTAACGGCACGGGTAACAGCCGCTCTATCTTGCTGGGCGATGAGGCGGTGATCGACGTCGCTGCAAGGGCGGTGACGGCAGTTGACATGCGCGGTCAGATCTACGGCCAGGTGGTTGGCGGCGGCTCCATTGTCATTGGCGGTGGTGCAATCGACGCGGCGGCCGGCACGGCCACGGCCGCCGATCTTTTTATCGTGGTGAGCAAAGGTGCGCGCCTGGATGCCTCGGGTACCCAAGCCAGCCTGGATATCGCCGGTCAGGGCCGCACGCTGGTGGCCAGCAACGGCGGCGGCATTTCCCTGGGGTCCAACAATGGCCTTTATCTGCTGGGCAGCTTCGCCGCCCATGCCGGCGGCCAGGGTGCGGCAGGCGGTAGTCTGTCGGTGGTACTGCAGACACCACTTTACGCGCTCGGCGGAGCCGGGGCAGCGACTGACCGCGTGATGCAGGTTCGGGAGATGGTGCTGGGGCAAATAACTGACTCCGGCCCGACCCCGGACCTCAATGCCCTGATCTACGGCCATGGGCAACTGGCCGCCGATCAGGTCCAGTCGGGTGGATTTGGCAATCTGGCGGTTTACAGTAACGGCTTTCTATCTTTCAACGGCAACCTGAACCTCAACCTGAGTCAGAGTCTGCAGCTTTATGCTGGCGCCTTTACCTTGCCGCCAAATGCGCCGGATACCATCCATGTCAACGTTTCGGCGCCTTCCTTGCTGCTGGCCGGCGTCCAGCCTCCGGATATTAGTGGGATCGTGCTTTCCCCCGTGTCCACAACGACAGGCCAGAGTTCGCTATTGCCGAGCCAGGCTGATTTTTCCGCAGAAGGCAATGTGATCGATGTGCGCAACAATGTGCTATTCGGTTCCAAAGGCTCCTTTAACAGTGGTATCGGCACGGATGTACAGGTTGAACGACGCGGTTTCGATCAGGTGAACCTGACCAGCCAGGGTGACTTGCGCTTTCTGGCGGGTATACCAACAGGTACCGCGACTCCATCGACGCAACTGATCACGGCTGGCGATCTGCATCTGAGCGCCGCGCAGTTGTATCCCGGCACGGGTAGCATCGCGAGGGTGATTGCAGGGGCAGGGGATACTCTGGGGACGCGCCTCCTGACCATCGGTCGTACCACCCAGTCTATTCCTGAAATGCCGTATTCGGCGTTTGGCAGCCTGACCCTGCTTGCCCCCGATATTGAGCAAGGCGGTGTGGTGCGCGCGCCGCTGGGGCTGATTCAACTCGGCGATGGCAGCACCAAACGCGTGGAGTTGCTGCCCGGCAGTCTCACTTCCGTCAGCGGCAACGGCCTGATCATGCCTTACGGCGGCACCTCGGACGGGCAGACTTATCTGTACAACGGTCAGAACGTCACCTTGTATGGGCAGACTGGCTTGAGTGGTGGCAGCGGGATCGGCGTGGTCATGGGCGGCCAATCGGTCGTGGTTTCGGCCGGTGCCACTTTGGACCTCTCCGGTGGTGGCGACCTGCTTGGCGCCGGATTCGTTTCCGGCCGTGGCGGCTCCACCGACGCGCGCTACAACCCGCTGGTGCAAGTCAACCCCAACGGCACCTTCGTCTTGCCGGGCCTGGCGACCAACCCTGTGTATGCCATCGTGCCTGGCGTGCAGCAGGTGTATGCGCCGTCGGCGGGCAAGTCCGGCGCACAGGATCCGGTGCTCGGCCAGCAAATCACCATTGGCGCCGGGGTACCGGGGTTGGCGCCGGGTACCTATACGTTGTTGCCTTCCACCTATGCACTGCTGCCCGGCGCTTTCAGGGTTGAATTGAACGGTCTGGCGGGTGTTGGCACGGGGGCTGGTGCACAGGCCATGCGCAACGGTTCCTGGAGCACTGCCGGGCAACTGTCGATCGCCAATACTGGCATTCGCAACAGCGTTGCCAGCCAGGTCATCCTGACATCGGCGAATGTATTGCGCACCTATTCGCAATATAACGAAACCAGCTACGACCAGTTTGCTATCGCCGATGCCGCCAGATTGGGCGTACCGCGCCCGATGATCGAAGCAGATGCGAAAAGCCTGCAACTGAACCTGGTGCAAGGTGCGACTGGCAGCGCCTTTTCGTTCGACGGTATCGGGCGCTTCGGTGCCGCCGAAGGCGGCCATGCCGGGACGGTCGGGGTGATCAGTTCGGGAGGCGCAATTGAGGTGGTATCAGCAGGAACACTTGCTCCGACAGCCTTTGTCGGTGTCACGGTAGATGATCGTAGTCTGAATGCCTTGGGTGCCGCGAGCCTGATGATTGGGGGCATGCCGACGATCGCCTATGGACAGGGAGGAAATTATATCGGCTTGGGCTCCAACCTCAGCAGCAGCGTGGTGTTGCGTAGCGGCGTGAAACTGGCTGCTCCAGAGGTGTTGTTGGTGTCCAGCGGTGGTGCGATCACGGTCGAGCAGGGCGCCTCGATCAACACACTCAGCATGGGCCCCACGGCGTACGATGCCACCCAGGGTTATATCTACGATCTGACGACTCCGGCGAATAGCACCGCGCGCTACAACTTCCTCGGGGTTTCCAATGGCTTGCTTCAGGTTCTGGCACCTTCATCGGCAGGTGCCGCAGGCATCCATGTCGGTGTCTGCAACTCGACACCTTGCACGGGCCAGGCCGAGTTGTATTCCTCGGGCTCTATCGTCGTGGGCACGGGCAATGATTTCGTGCTTGCCGATAACGTGCGTTATGGCACACGCCATCTGACCCTGGCCCTGAGCGCCATCAACCTGGGCAGCGACCAGGCCCTGGCCGATGCCGCCAGCCGCAACCTGTTGCCGGCCGGCCTGAGCTTGAACCAGAGCGTGCTGACACGCTTGCTCAAGGGCGATACCCAATACGGCGCTCCGGCCCTGGAAACCCTTGAACTGGCTGCTCATGACGGTTTGAATATGTATGGCAGCGCAACTCTCGACACTTATGACGCGCTGACCGGCAAATCGCTGCTCAACAATCTGATCCTCAGTACCCCGGCCATTTATGGCGCCGGCGGTACGGCTGATGTAGCGACCATCCACACGGCTGATCTGATCTGGAATGGTGCGGCCAACCCGGCCGGCAATGTGGTCGCCGGCGGTGCTGGCACAGGCAGCGGACACTTGAATCTGCAGACCGAAACCCTGGAGTTCGGCTATGGTCCGTACGCACAACCCAATTCGGTCGCCAGCCTGGACCGGCTGCTTCTTGGCTTTTCCCAAGTCGATATCAGTGCCAGCCAACAGGTGACCGCCAACCACAAGGGCAGTCTGTCGGTGTACCAGGGCCAGGGTGCTTATCAGGCGGGCTCGGGCTTTGCCTACAGCGGTGGCAATCTGAATATCTCCACCCCCTTGCTGACGGGGGAGGCCGGTTCGGTGAACACCATCAATGTCGGTGGCGCGCTCAACGTGACAACAATGTCCGGCATCCAGACCCGCACTGGCGGCCAGGGGGCAAAACTCTCGTTGAACGCCAACAGCTTGCTCCTCGACACAGCGGTGGTGTTGTCCAGCAGTCAATTGAACCTGACCGCTACGCAAGACCTGACGCTGGGTGATGGCGCGCAGATCGATATGGCCGGCCGTGCGATCAAATTCAATGATGTGACCCAATACAGCTGGGGCGGCGATGTCACCCTCAAAAGCATCACCGGCAATATCTACCAGGCCGCAGGTTCGCGTATCGACTTGTCGGCGCACAACAACCGTGCCGGTCAATTCACCGCACAGGCCGTGGCCCCGGCGGAAGGACTGGTCGACCTGCAGGGCAGCATCCTTGGCAGCAGCAGCGGCTTCTACGATGCCGGAGGTACCTATCTGCCTTACCTGGGCGGTTTTGCCAATATCCAGGCGCAGCGTCTGGGGGCAAATGGCGCTGAAGACGCTTCATTCGCCGCCCTCAACCAACGCCTGAACGCCGGGCAGGTCTATGGCGCCCGTACCTTCCAGATCAAGCAGGGCAACCTGACCATCGGCAATGACCTCAAGGCCAATGCCATTGTGATTTCGCTGGATAACGGCAGCCTGCTGGTCAACGGCAAGGTCGATGCCAGTGGCGTTCAGGTGGGCAGTATCAACCTGTCGGCCAGCCAGGGTCTGACTCTGGCCGGTAACGCAGTTCTGGATGCCCACGGCAGCGGTTTGCAAGTCGACAGCCAAGGCAAGATCATCGATTCGCCGAATCGCGCCATGGTCGAGCTGAATTCCGGCCAGGGACTGTTGACTCTGGCCAGTGGCGCCACCATCGACCTAAGGGCCGGCACTGGCGTGGCGTTGGGCAGCGGGCCGGGCCAGAACGATGGCCGGGCACGCGGCACCCTGGAGCTCGATGCACCGCGCCTGGGCGGGGTCTCGGCCGGCGATATCGCCATCGATGCCAGCGGTAACCTGGCGATTCGCGGGGCGCGCTCCATCGCGGTCAATGGCACCTGGCAGTATAGCGATGCGCCGCTGGGAACCGACCCTGCGGCCAGCGGCCGACCTTACCAGGTGATCACCCAGTCTTACCTGGATGGCATCGACCGGCAAAACAGCGCGTTTGTCGATGCGGCGCTGCTTAACAACAATCTGCTGCAGAACAAACTAGCGGGTTTGTATAACGCCACTTATGGTGATGTTCTGCACCTGCGCCCTGCAGTAGAGATTGTCAGTGCCACGCCGGGTGGCGACCTGGTGGTCCAGGGTGATATCGACCTGTCGGGTTATCGTTACGCCAGCCTCAACCCTTTCACCCAGAAAACCGGGGTGTACGGCTCTGGCGAAGTGGGCAAGCTGGCCTTGCGCGCCGGCGGTGACCTTAATATCTACGGCAGTATCACCGACGGCTTTGCGCCGCCCCCGAAGACCGATGACGACACAGGCTGGTTGCTGTTGTCCGGGATCGACTTCTCGGGTGGCAATATCGTGGTGCCCGGGGCGGGCGTGACCCTGGCCGACGGTACCCGTTTCCCGGCGGGCTCGACGCTGAACTACGATGTACCGCTCAGGGCCGTGACCCTGGTGTCGGGCACGCGTTTGCCCGTCAGCGTGACCCTGGACCAGCCATTGTCGCTGCCCGCCGGCACCGTGCTGGCTGCCGCTGTACGCGACAGCAACGGCAACCTGTTGTTCGCCGCCGGTACGCTGTTGACCCAGGCACAAAACCTGCCGGCCGGCACACAACTGGATGCCGGCACGCTACTAAGCGCCGATACCGCCCTGCGTGCATTCAGTTGGCCGAAGGGCGTGGCGTTGCCGAGCATCGCCGGCAGTTCCCAGTCATCAACCAATGTGCTCACACTCAATGGTGATCTGGCCCTGGCCCGCGGCGCACTGATTCCTTCAGGGACCAATGTGCTGCTGCCGGGCGGCGTGGGTTCGGTGCAACTGCGCCCTGAAGTCGGTGGACGTCAAGGCGAGCTCTGGGGGGTTGCTCCGATGCTCGCCGAAGGGTCACAGTCATGGTCATTGCGCTTGGTGGCAGGCGCGGATACCTCGGCGGCGGACAATCGCGTTGTACAGGTCAGCCCTGCCCATGGCGATATACACCTTGCCGACAGTCACTATGGGATGTATGGCGTTGGGGCAATTGTCTACACAGCAGACGGGTCTATTCTTTTTTGGGGTGACCTCAGCCATGCTGGTCAACCCATTAATTTCAATGACACAGGTCCAACGTTCTGTACTGACTATGCCGGAGTTTGCACGACAATTCCGGGCTCAGCCTACACCGTCCAGGCCAGTAGCTCGCGCTTCAGTGTCATCCGTACAGGGGCCGCTGATCTTGAACTGGTGTCCGGCGGCAATCTGAGCATGGATTCGTTGTTTGGCGTCTACACGGCCGGTACGTCTTCCACCGCGACCTCGGCCAATGATCCTTATAATCAACCACGGGCCTTGGTTGCAGGAGGAACAACCGTGCTCAATGCCTTGTTCGGTGGCAGTGAGAGCTTGGTCAATGGCGGCACCGACAGTGTATATCGTGCCTGGTATCCCGAGGCCGGAGGCAACCTTACGCTCAAGGTCGGCGGTGATTTGAGCGGGAATATTGTCTTGCCCACTAGTAGCGGGATAAATAAACCCAACGGCGACACTGACCATGATTCGGCCAATATCGCCGACTGGCTTTGGCGCCAGGGCAGCGGCACGGTCAACACGGGAACCTCGCCGCAACCAACGGCCTGGTGGATCAATTTCGGAACCTATGCCGCATCGATGACCTCCGGTGCCGATCAGATGCTCGGCTTCACCGGGTTCGGTACCCTTGGCGGTGGCAACCTGAACGTGCAGGTCACCGGCAATGCGGGGGTATTGGAAAGCTTGGCTGGTAATGCCATCGGCGCCAGCAGTGTCAATCCACGTACTCAGGGGCTGGTTTTGGCTGTAGGCAGCACCGGACGGGTCGCGGCAGACGGCAGCGTGCAGGTGACCGGGGGCGGCAACCTGACCTTGCGGGTGGGTGGGGATCTGAACCCGGCAGCGAGCGCCGCCATCAACAATCAGGCCACCGACGATCAGAACGGGGTAATTACCAACTTGCGTGGTCACGTCGTATTGGACAGCACCACTGTTGGCGCATTGACACTCTTGTATGGCAGTAACGACAGACAGCAGGCGCCGGGAGAAACCCGTGGCTACACAGCCTTCACTTCAACGCGAAGCCTTGCAGGCGGGGGCCTGACGTTGGTACCGGGAGATGCAACCTTTGACCTGTCGACGTTGGGCGATCTGGTCGTACAAACGGTGAGCGACCCAGGGCGCGTCGTTGCGCTGAATGCGTCGCCTTACCTGGCCAGCGATGGCAGCCATGGCAATGGCCTGAGCTGGTTCTCGCTGTGGACCGACCACACGGCCATCAACCTGTTCTCAGCGGGCGGCAACCTGACGCCAGTGTTCGCAGGGGCGGCCTCCGACAATGCCGTGGTCTATCCTTCTATCCTGAATGCCATTGCCGCGAACGGCAGTATTTATTACGGTGATGCGGCCAACAGCAACTCTGCTGCTACCGTTGCCGCCGCACTAACCCTGGCGCCCTCGAACAAAGGGCAGTTGCAGCTTCTGGCCGCCAATTCGATCTATGGCGGTAATCTGACGATCAGCCAATCCAGCGCAAACCCGGACGCAACGGCCACGCCTGAACGGCCTGCATTTGTTGCACAATCGTCAAGCGGTCTTCCAATTGCTGGCAGTAGCAATCTATCGGCGGATGGCAACCGGCTCTTCTTCGGCAGCGTCGGGCCTTTGTTCGCGTTCGGTCCCGATAGCGCTTCTGGACAGTGGAACGCGGATGCCGAACCTGCACGCTTCTATGCGCTGAGCGGAGACCTGATCGGGGTAAGAAGTGGTCGTACCGTGACCTATACCTATGCATTCGACTCTCGTAACGGTCAGACTTGGTATGAAGGGGGAGGGCCGGTCTGGATGCAGGCTGGGCGAGATATTGTCAGCAGTGGCAGTTCCCCTGCTGGGGAAGCACAACAGCCTTCCAATGGCGACTACCTGACCGTAGGCAACCTCTTCGTCCAAAACAACCCCACCGATATCTCCCTGGTCTCGGCCGGTCGCGACATCCTCTACAGCAACTTCAATGTCGCCGGTCCCGGCACCCTGGTGGTCAGTGCGGGGCGCAATATCCTGATGGCGGACAAGACCAGCATCACCAGCCTCGGCGCCGTGGTACCTGGCGACTCCCGCCCGGGCGCCAGCATCGTCATGCAGGCCGGCGTCGGCCCCAACGGTCCTGACTACCAGGCCTTTATCGCCCCCTACCTGGACCCATCGAATCAGGCCCAGGCCGGAACGTCGCTGGCCAGCCAGCCGGGCAAGGTGGCCAAGACCTACGACACGGAACTGGTGGCCTGGCTCAGCGAGCGTTATGGCTTTACCGGCAGCGTCGACGAAGCACGGGCCTATTACGCCGCGCTACCGGCCCAGCAGCAGGACATCTTTGCCCGCAGCGTCTACTTCGCCGAACTCAAGGCCGCCGGCCGCGAATACAACCTGGTCGGTGGTGTCCGCCAGGGCAGCTACCTGCGCGGTCGAGATGCGATTGCCGCGCTGTTCCCGGAGAAGGACGTCGCCGGCAACCCGATCCTCTACCAGGGCGCGATCACCCTCTATGGTCCATCGGGCGTACACACCAACTTCGGCGGCGATATCCAGATGCTTGCCCCCGGTGGCGGCCTGGTGTTCGGTATCGAAGGCGCCGCACCGCCGTCCACGGCGGGGATCATCACCCAGGGCCAGGGCGACATCCAGTTGTTTGCCCAGGACAGCATCCTGCTCGGTCAGAGCCGGGTCATGACCACCTTCGGCGGTTCGATCACCGCCTGGTCGGCCGCCGGCGACATCAACGCCGGTCGCGGTTCCAAGACCACCGTGGTCTATACGCCGCCCAAGCGGGTCTATGACTCCTGGGGCAACGTGAGCCTGTCGCCGGCGGTGCCGAGCACCGGGGCCGGTATTGCCACCCTGAACCCGATTCCGGAGGTGCTGCCGGGGGATATCGACCTGATCGCGCCACTGGGCACAATCGATGCGGGGGAGGCGGGGATCCGCGTCTCGGGCAACGTCAATATCGCCGCCTTGCAGGTGGTGAACGCGGCGAACATCCAGGTGCAGGGCAAGTCTTCGGGCGTGCCGGTGGTGGCCTCGGTCAATACCGGGGCGATCACCTCGGCCAGCGCCGCGGCCACCTCGGCGGTCCAGGCTGCCGACAACGTTGCACGCCAGCAGCAGGCCAGTGCGCGACAGAACCAACCCTCGGTGTTCAGCGTGCAGGTCCTGAGCTTCGGCCAGGAACGCCTGGAGCCTTCGGGCGACGGTGCCAGCCGTGGCACGCCGAACTACAACCCCGACAGCCCGGTGCAGGTGCTGGGTGCCGGGACGTTGAGCGAGCAGGCCCGGGCCCGCCTGACCGAGGAGGAGCGGGGCAATCTGACCTTGTAATGAACCGATGTTTCTCCTCAGGGGCGGCCGTAATGGCCGCCTTTTTTTTTGCCTGCGAAACCGTCTTCCACACACCTCGAACGCCGCCATGGAATGAAGCTTTTATGACAAAAGTTCGGTAGCACAAGGCCAGCCCGGTCATGGATATGTGAAGCGGTCAAGGGCACGCAAGGGGACCTGTCCCCATGCCATGGCAAGGCCGGCAGAGAGACGAGGAGAACTATGGAACGTTACTCGAAGGTGGGCATGCAGGAACTGGATCAGCGTTTGTCGAAGATCGTCGAGGCGGCCCGCAAGAAGCCCGTCTCGGTCTATCGCTACGGCGCGCCCTGGGTCTGGATTGTCTCCCAGGACGACTGGCAGGGCGCCCTGAAGGAAGTCTCCAGCTATATCCCGCCCGGCCATTCCCTGGTGTTGCTGCGTCCGCAGATCGACGACCTGCTCGAAGACGATCGTGAATTCCTGCGCTCGCTGAATGCCGACTCCGGCATGCAGATCGCGCCCCAGACCGTCATGCACATTCTCTTGCTGCAACTGCTGTATTCGGTACCCAGCGAGCAGCAACTCTACGAGCAGCTCAATTACAACCTGCTGTTCCGCTGGTTCGTCGGCCTCGACCTGAACCAGAAGGTCTGGAACTTCAGTGTGCTGAGCAAGGACATCGCCACGCTGCTGGATCACCCGCAGGCGGTGCTGTTGATCCAGAAAATAATCGGTGAAGTGTTCTGCGGCGCCTTGCTGCAGATGCCGGAGTTCTCCCTGAACTTCGCCCAGCTGCATACCTGGCTGGCCCGGCACCCGTCGATATCGACCGTGAATAACTGAAGTGTCCGGGGTATTGACCCGGGCCCATACGGCCTCGACTGCGTTCGTGGCCATTTTGAATCAAGGGGGCGGTGTGGAGCATTTGTTCTTCAAAAGGGCACGACCGGGACTGGCCGGGCACTGGCTGCCGGTGTGTGGCGGCCTGGTCCTGGCGGTGCTGGGGCGTCCGCTGTTGGCCGATGATGCGCCGGCCAAGTTGGTCGACGTCAACGAATACGTCGTGCGCGGCAACACCGTGCTGCAAGCGCGGGATATCGAGGAAGCGGTGTACCCGTTCCTCGGTCCGCAAAAAGCCCTGAGCGATATCGAGGGCGCCCGCGAGGCCTTGCAGAAAAGCTACCAGGCCAAGGGTTACCAGTCGGTGTACGTCGAGTTGCCGGAGCAGAAGGTCGAGGGCGGCATTGTCTACCTGCAGATCAGCGAAACCAAGGTCGGCCGGGTCCGGGTGGTCGGTGCCCAGCACTATTCGCCGGTGGAGATCCGTGACGATGTCCCGGCCCTGAAGGAAGGCGACGTCCCCAACTTCGCCCATGTCCAGAGTGAACTGGCGGCGCTGAACAAGAGCCCCGGTCGCCAGGTCATGCCGCTGGTCCGCGAAGGTCAGCGCCCGGGGACCATGGACGTCGACCTGCAAGTCGACGACAAGAATCCCTGGCACGGCAGTGTCGGCCTGAACAACGACCACAGCGCCGACACCAAGGACCTGCGCGCCGTCACCTCGATCGGCTACGACAACCTCTGGCAGTTGGGCCACAGCATCTCCCTGACCTATTTCACCGCACCGGAGGACCAGAGCAATGCCAAGGTCTGGTCCGGCTCTTACAGCGCACCGCTGAACGACCGCTGGGCCGTGCAGTTTTCCGGTTACCAGTCCGACAGCAACGTCGCCACCATCGGCGGCAGCAACGTGCTCGGCAAGGGCCATTCCTATGGCGTCTCGGGCATCTACACCGTGCCGGGGGGCGGCATCTGGTCCAACTCGCTGTCCCTGGGGGTGGATTTCAAGGACTTCAAGGAGCAGCTCAAGCTCGGCGGCAGCAGCGACACGGTGCCGCTCAAGTACGCGCCGTTGACCTTCGGCTACAACGGCTACCGCTACACCGAGAAATCCCAGCTGGGCCTTGGCCTGAGCCTGGTGGTCGGGACCCGGGCCTTCTTCGGCTACGGCAGCAACGACCAGGAATTCGACAACAAGCGTTATCGCTCCAGCCCCAGCTTCGCCCTGCTCAAAGGCGACCTGAGTTACACCCAGGACATTTTCGGCGAGTGGCAGAGCGCGTCCAAGACCTCGTTCCAACTGGCCTCCGGGCCACTGATTTCCAACGAGCAGATGTCCGCCGGTGGCGCCACCTCGGTGCGCGGTTACCTCGCCGCGGAAGTCACCGGCGATCAAGGCTTTCTGTTTTCCCAGGAGCTGCGCACGCCGTCCCTGGCCAAGTACCTGGGCAGCTATGTCCAGGAGTGGCGCTTGTATGCCTTCGCCGAGGGTGCCCAGTTGTACCTGCGCGAGCCGCTGCCTGAACAGAAGGCCGATTACAGCCTGGCCAGTGTCGGTCTCGGCACTCGGGCCAGCCTGAGCAAATGGCTGTCCGGCAGCCTCGACTGGGGCTATCCGCTGGTCAATGGACCGAACACGCAGAAGCAGGACTCGCGTTTGCATTTCAGCCTGCAAGCGACTTTCTGAACCTAATTACGGAGCAATTTTCATGCAGCGCCTGATGATATCCCTGTTGATCTGCCTGGGCCTCGCGCTCCCGGCGACCGCCAATGCCTGGTGGCAGGACGACTGGCACTACCGCAAGCAGATTACCGTCGACACCACGCCACAAGGCGCGGCGATCAACGACGCTCCCGGCCGTAGCAGCCTGCTGGTGCGCCTGCACACTGGCAACTTCACTTTCGACGGGGTCAAGGAGGACGGCTCGGACCTGCGCTTCGTCGCGGCGGACGACAAGACCCTGCTCAACTACCAGATCGAAAGCTTCGACCCGCTGATGGGCATGGCGCTGATCTGGGTCGATGTGCCCAAGGTCGAAGGGGGCCAACGCCAGGACCTGTGGATGTACTACGGCAACGCGAAGGCACCGGCGGTCAGCAACGGCCAACTGGCGTTCGATCCCAACTACACCGCGGTCTATCACTTTGACGGCGCAGCGGGCACGCCGCCGAAGGATGCCACTGCTTTCGCCAACAACGCGCAGAACGCCACCGGCAGCCGTATCGACGGCGTGATCGGCGGTGCCTTGCAGTTGGGCGGCCAGGCCTTGTCGCTGCCGGCCAGTCCGTCGCTGCAATACAGCGCCGGCGGTGCCCTGACCCTGAGCGCCTGGGTGCGCCTGGACCAGGCCACGGGCGAGCAGTCGGTGATCACCCGCCGTGAAGGCGCTCATGCCTTTGTGCTCGGTGTCAGCCAGGGCACGCCATTCGTGGAGGTCAATGGCCAGCGCGGGGTTTCGACCCAGGCGCTGAACCCGGGGCAATGGCAGCACCTGGCCGTCACCGTCCAGGGCAGCAAGGTGACGCTGTTCGTCAACGGTCGCGAGACCGCGAGCCTGGCCCAGGAAGTCCCCGCGTTCAACTCGCCGATCGCCGTGGGTGCCGAGTTGCCGGTCGCCGCCGCCGATCCGGCGGCTCCGGTCGCCGCGCTCTACCAACCCTTCCAGGGCGCCATCGACGAACTGCGCCTGTCCAAGGTCGTGCGTCCGGCCGCCGCGCTGCTGGCCGATGCCATGTCCCAGGGGGCCGAATCGAAGCTGGTGGCCTATGGCGCAGACGAAGAGCAGTCGGGCTTCGGCTTCGGCAGCCTGGGCTTCCTGCTCAAGGCGGTGCCGGCGGACGCCTGGGTGATCATCGCGGTCCTGGTGCTGATGATGTTCCAGTCGTGGTTCATCATGATCCGCAAGAACAGCACCCTGGGCCGGGTCAGCCGGGCCAACGAACTGTTTCGCGAGCAATTCGCCCAGATCGGCACCCGCCTGGAAATGTTTGCCGACGACCAGGACCTGGCCCGACGCCTGGAGCATTCCTCGCTGTGGCGCCTGTACCTGGTGGCAGTCAAGGAGATCCGTACTCGCCGTGCCCAGGGCGCCGATACCTCGACGGTCTCGGCGGCGACCATCGAGGCGATCCGCTGCTCCATGGACGGCGTGCGCACCCGGGAAAACCAGCAACTGAGCTCGAAGCTGTCGACCCTGTCCAATGCCATCGCCGGCGGCCCTTATATCGGCCTGCTCGGCACCGTGCTGGGGATCATGGTGGTGTTCCTCGGCACGGCCATGGCCGGTGACGTGAATATCAACGCCATCGCCCCCGGCATGGCGGCGGCCTTGCTGGCCACGGCCATGGGCCTGTTTGTCGCGATCCCGGCGCTGTTCGGCTACAACCGCCTGATCACCCGCAACAAGGAAGTCAGCGCCGACATGCGGGTGTTCGTCGACGAGTTCATCACCCGCCTGGCCGAGATGCACGGCGAGAGCCACTCCCACGAAAACGCCCAGCGCCGTGGCCTGCATGCCGATCAACCAACCACGTCGATTCCGGCCTGAGGGGAACAGCCATGGCTAGCGTAAATGCCTCCCACGACGATGACGATGATGCGCCAGTGGACAGCATCAATATCACGCCCCTGGTGGACGTGCTGATGGTGGTGCTGGTGATGTTCATCCTCACCGCCACCGCCCAGGTCTCGGGCATCCAGATCCACCTGCCCAAGGCCAGCGCCTCGGTGTCGCTGTCCCAGGCCAAGACCAAGGCCATCTCGGTCAACGACGGTGGCCAGGTGTTTCTCGACGCCTATCCGGTGACGCTGCCGGAGCTGGAGGAGCGCCTGCGCATCGAGAAGGCCCAGAGTCCGGACTTTCCGATCATCGTGCGCGGCGACGCCACGGTGCAGTACCAGAAAGTCATCGAAGTGCTCGACCTGCTGCGGCGCCTGGAGTTGTCCCAGGTCGGGCTGGTCACCGGCAAACCGACCCAGGGCTGACCATGACCGCGAAATTACCGATCAGCCCCGACCCCGTGAAGAAGTCGCCGTTGCGCCTGTTGAAGTGGGGCGCGGGGCTGCTGCTGGGGGCCATTGCGGCCTGGTTCCTGTGGCAGTGGGCCCACGACATGAGTGGTGTGCGCCGGGAAGCGCCGAAGGTGCCGATGCTGATTCCGTTGCCGCCGCCGCCGCCACCGCCACCCGAGCCGGAAAAGCCCAAGGAGCCGGAAACCCCGGTGGAAGAAAAGATCCCCGAACCGACCCCGGAACCGGAACAGGTCAAGCCCCAGGAGGAAGCACCGCCGTCACCGGTCAACGACCTGGAAAACCCGATGCAGATCGACGGCGACGCCCAGTCTGGCGGCGACGCCTTCAACATCGGCGCGGGCAAGGGCGGCGGCATGGCCGGAGCCGGAGGAGGGCGGCTGGGTAACGGCACCTACAGCCAGTTCCTGGCGTATTCCTTCCAGCGTTTGCTCAAGGAAGACCCGCAACTGCGCAACCTGGCTTTTGCGCTGCAGACCGATATCTGGCTGAGCGCGGCCGGAGAGATCACCCGGGCCGAGCTGGTCAAGTCCAGTGGCGATCCGAAGCTCGATGCCCAGGTACTGGCCGCCCTGCGCGCCGCGCCGCGTTTGAGCGAACGGCCGCCGGCGTCGATCACCCTGCCGGTGCGTATTGCCTTGCAAGGCCGGCGTCCCGGCTAGTTCACCCCATTCGCAGTCTTGTCATAGGAGTTGTGTGCAAATGATTTCCAATGTGAATCGATTGAGCCTGGCGGTCGGCCTGGTCATCGCGACCCTGGTCGGCCAGGCGGCAGCGGCAACGCCCGCGGCGCCGTCGGAAAACGCCACGATCAACCTGATCCGCCTGCTGGTGCAGCAGGGCGTGCTCAAGCAGGAACAGGCCGACGGGCTGATCGCCCAGGCCGAGAAAGAAGCCCTGCAGGCGCGCCAGGCCAGCGCCGTTGCCGCCAGCGGGCCGCCCTCGACGCCAGGCGAGGTTCGCGTGCAATACGTCCCGGCCATTGTCCGCGATCAGATCCGCGACCAGGTCAAGGCCGAAGTCATGGCCACCGCCAAGCAGGAAAACTGGGCGCAGCCCAATACCTTCCCGGATTGGGTCTCGCGCATCAGCTTCGACGGCGACCTGCGCCTGCGCGACGAGTCGCGTTATTACTCCAGCGGCAACAGCAACCAGATCGTCGACTTTGCCAAACTCAATGCCAGCGGCCCCTACGACGTCAACCCGAAAACCAGCACCAGCCTGCCGCCGTTGCTCAACACCCGCGAAGACCGCGGCGACTCCCTGCGCATCCGCGCCCGGCTGGGCATGAAGGCGGTTGTCGCCCCGGACTGGACCGCTGGCATCCGCATCGGCACCGGTACCGACAACAACCCGGTCTCGACCACCCAGGTGCTCGGCGGTGGTTTCGCCAAGAAAGACCTCTGGCTCGACCAGGGCTACCTGACCTGGAAGTACTCCGACCGCTTGAGCCTGACCGGCGGGCGTATCGCCAACCCGTTCTTCTCCACCGACATCTTGTATTCCCCCGACCTGAACTTCGATGGTGTGGCGGCGATCTTCAACCAGAAGCTCAACGCCGACTGGGGCGTGTTCGGCACCGTTGGCGCGTTCCCCATCGAGTACAGCTCCGACACCGCCAGCAGCAACGGCTACGACAAGCAAAAAAGCGCCGACAAGTGGCTCTACGGTCTGCAAGCCGGGGCGACCTGGCAGTTCAGCGAGCACAACAAGCTCAAGGGGGCGTTGGCCTACTATCGTTTCGACGACATCGAAGGCCAGCGCTCCGACACCTGTAGACCTTGGGCCGGGGACCCGGGTTGCAGCTCCGACGGCACCCGCGCCGCGTTCATGCAGAAGGGCAACACGGTGTTCCTGCTGCGGGACATCGCCATCAACCCTTTGACCCCGACCACCACGGCACAACCGCAATTCGTCGGCCTGGCCTCGAAGTTCAATCTGCTGGACCTGAACCTGGTGCTCGACAGCGACCTGCCGGAAGACTTCAAGCTGCGCAGCCAGGCCGACTACGTGCACAACCTGGGCTACGACGAAGGCGAAATGAACCGACGAGCCGCGGGCCAGATCGTCAACAACCTGGACAACGACGGCAAAATCCAGAGCGGCGCCAACGCCATGATGGTCCAGTTCACCCTCGGCAACGCCCTGGACCTCAAGCGCCAGGGCGACTGGAACGTCTTCGGCGGCTACAAGTACATCCAGCCGGATGCCTTGCCCGACGGTTTCAACGACAACTCGTTCCACCTCGGCGGGACCAACGCCAAGGGCTTCTTCCTCGGGGCCAACTACGGCCTGGACAAGAACGTGATCGCCACCGCGCGCTGGCTCAACTCGGAGGCGGTGTATGGCGCGCCGTTCGATATCGATGTCATGCAGCTTGAAATCAACACGCGCTTCTAAGCGCGAGGGAGACCCCATGAACATGCGAGCCCAGGTGCGTTGGTCGACGTTGTTGCTGCTGGTCGGCGTGGCGCTGGCCAATGGCGCGTCCGCCGAAGGCATGGAAGAGCGCCTGCGCACCCAGTTGCGTAGCACCACCCAGCAATTGCAAGCGTTGCAGAGCGAACAGGCCCAGGCCGGCGCGGCACGGATCGCCGCCGAAAACCAGACCAAGGCGGCCCAGGCGCAGATCAAGCAGCTCGAAGCAGAGCTGGCCAAGGCCAAGGGGTTGAGCGAGCAGTTGGCCGGCCAGCAACAGAACCTGCAAAACCAGGCCCAGGCGTTTGCCGCCGCCAGCAACGAACAGTTGGGCAAGTTCAAGAAAGCCTATGACGACCTGCTGGTGCTGGCCAAGGCCAAGGAAGCCGAGCGCGCGCGCTTGCAGGTGCAGTTGACCGAGCGTGACACACAAGTGCAGCAATGTTCGGTCAAGAATCAACAGATGTACGGGGTCGCCAAGGAGATCCTCGCCGCCTTCGAAAAAATCGATGTGGCCGAGGTGATGAAGATTCGCCAGCCGTTTGCCGGCGGGGCCCGGGTCAAGTTCGAGGAAATGGCGCAGACCTTCGGCGACAACCTCTACAAGAACCAGTTCGATGCGACCCACGCATCCGTCAATCAATAACCTGCAAGGAAGAACAATTTATGAGCGAACAATTGATCGAGCACGTGACCCCGGACAGCCTGACCGAACTGCTGCAAGGCGCCGGCTACCGGGTCAATCGCACCGATCAGAACGGTATCGTGCAACTGCTCAGCGCCAGCCAGGGCATCGGTTACGCCGTGCGCTTCGGTAATCCAGCGGCTGGCGAGGGGGGTTATGTCGACTTCACCTACAGCTGTGCCCTGCGGGTGCAAGGTGAGCTGCCGGCCGGCCTGGCCGAGTTGTGGAATGCTTCGCGGCGTTTTGCCCGCATGTCGGTACAGGGCGAGTTCCTGGTGATGGAAATGGATGTGGTGGTGGCCGCCGGTGTCAGCGCCAACTACCTGCGCGGCAACCTGGAACTCTGGGATCGCCTGCTCCAGGAGTTCATCGTCTACCTGCGCGACTACAGCCAGCGGGCAGCACAGTTGCAGGCCCAACCGCAAGCCGGTGTCGAGCCTGTGGCCCATGAGGAGGAGGCGACCCTGTGAAAAAACGCAACCTGTTGGCCGGCGCCGGTGCGCTGGCCGTGCTGGTCGGTGCGCTGGCCCTGGTCATGCGCCCGGGCAGCGATCCGGTGGCGGCGGTGCAGCCGGCACCCGCCACGCTGCAACCGACGTCGAACGCCCCGGCCGTGGCCCGCCTGGGTAACCAGCAAGTCGATGCCCAGGAACTGAAAGCCGTGTTTGCGGCCCTGCCGGCCGATTCCCGTGAGCAACTGCGTGGCAATCGTGCAGCCCTGGAAAGCTGGCTGCGGACGCGCCTGGCGGAAAAGGCGCTGATCGAACAGGCCGATGCCCAGGGCTGGCCGCAGCGCCCGGATATCGAGCAGCAGACCCGCGCCGCCGCCGAGCAGATCGTCTTTCGCAGCTACCTGGCGTCGGTCAGCCAGGTGCCGGCGGACTACCCCAGCGCCGAGGAACTGCAACAGGCCTATGACAGCGGCAAATCGGCCTGGCAGACGCCGCCGTTGTACCGGGTCAGCCAGATTTTCCTCGCCGTGCCGGATCAGCAGTCGCTGGAAAGCGTGCGTAAACAGGCGGTGGAACTGAGTCGTCGGGCCCAGGCCGCACCGGGCGAATTCGCCGCGCTGGCGGGCCAGTATTCCCAGGATCGCGACAGCGCCAAGCGCGGTGGCGATGCCGGTCTGCAACCGCTGCAGCAACTGCTGCCGGAGGTGCGTGGCGCCGTGTCGCGGCTCAAGACCGGTGCGGTGGCGGATCCGGTGCAAAGTCCGGCGGGCTTCCATATCGTCAAGCTCAACGAAATGCAGCCGGCGCGCACCGCGACCCTGGACGAACTGCGTGACCGTCTGCGCGAAGCCTTGCGCAGCCAGCGTCAGGAACAGATTGCCAAGGCTTACTTGGCAGGCATGCTCAACACCGCGACCTTGAGTATCGACGGTGCGGCCTTGAACCAGGTGCTGGAAGAAAAGCCCTGACAAGAAATTGCCATTGGATGGTTGGGCGTCCCCGGATGCCGACAGGGAGTCAGTATTATGTCGTTGAATGAAGACGCCCCGCGAGTGGGCGTCATGGACTACCACAGCCCGAGCGAGCCGCACGAGCCCTGGCTGGCCTTGGCCAGGCTGATGGAACCGCAGACGGCCCAGGTCTTTCTGGCCAGTGCCCGCTGCGGCTGCTTTATGCAGGCGGCGCGCAGCTTGAATATCAAGTCGACCCAACTGCGCAAGCAGTTGGCGTTGCTGGAAGAACGCGCCAATCGACCACTGCTCGTGTATGAGGGCAGTAGCCTGATCCTCAGCCGCGACGGCCAGCAGTTGCAGGCGCAACTGATCGCTTTGGCCCATGAACGACGCCTGCCGATCATGGAACAGCCGTTGGTACGCCTGGCGATTGCCGAATCGATCCTGCACGACATCCTCGGTCGCGACCTGATCGCGCTGTTGCGTCGCAATGCCAGCATCCGCCTGGAAATCATTCCGGTGGACAGCGTGATGTCCTTGCAGGCCTTGAGCGCCGACGTGGTGGTCTGGCTGTGCGGTCCGGACTCGCCGGTCTCGGGGCCGAGCTTCGCCATCAGCCCGCCGCAGCCCCTGGTACGGCTGGATTACCTGCCGCATATCGCCAAGCGTTATTCGCGGGTGGCGGCGCGCCCGGATGTGATTGCCGATCTTGAAGACTACATGTTGGTGCAATGGCAGCACGACCGGCAGATCGACGATTTCCAACCGTGGAACCATCTGGTGGAGCAGCGCCTGGCGGGCGTGGTGCAGGTGCATTCCTATGAGCTGATGCTGGAAATGATCCGGTGCAGCGCCTGCATCGGTTTGTTGCCTTGTTATATCACCCGTTTCGATCGTGGGCTGGTGGCACTGCCGGGGTTGTTCGAGGAACCCATGCAGCGTCGGGCCTGGCTGGCGACTCGCCGTGAGGCCGAGGGCAGGGAAGAGGTGCAGTTGATCGTCGATCTGGTGCTGGGCACGTTCAGGGAGCGGCGGGAGTGGTTTGAGTAGCGGTGATGCCAGCTCGTGGGTTTGAGGTTTGCAGTTGACAGCCAAAATATTGGCTTTTTTTGAGGGCTGGTTAAAAAATATAAAAAACATAGACATATTCTTGACGATGTCAGCTTGATATCCCACTATGGCGTGCCTGAGTAATTGACTTTACTCATGTTTTTTTGACGCCATCGTTCTGAAGACTCTCCATGAAAAGGCGACACAGCCCTTAAAAGAGAGCGGGCGGCGCAGGAAAGATCAGCCATCAAGGCGAATAGCCGCGGCTCCCTTCCAGCAGTGCCAGCATCAGACGATGAAGATTGCGCCACATTTTCTCTTGGGATGATTTATGTCTGCCGAACGGATACTGGTTACAGGGGGCGCCGGCTTCATTGGCTCTCATCTTGTGGATGCGTTATTGGCCAAAGGCCATGCCGTTCGGGTCCTGGACGATCTGTCCAGCGGTAAGGTGAGTAACCTGCCGATGAACAATGCCTCCCTGAAGCTGGTGATCGGTGATGTCGCCGATGCCGCCGTCCTGGCTGAAGCCATGCAGGGTTGCAGTGCGGTGGTGCACCTGGCCGCCGTGGCCTCGGTCCAGGCCTCGGTCGAAGATCCGGTACGCACCCACCAGAGCAATTTCATTGGCACCCTGCGGGTTTGCGAGGCGATGGTCGCCGCCGGTATCCGGCGTGTGGTGTTTGCCTCCAGCGCGGCGGTGTATGGCAATAACGGGGAGGGCACCGCGATTGCTGAAGACACGCCCAAATCCCCCCTGACACCCTATGCGGCGGACAAACTCGCCAGCGAGCACTACCTGGATTTCTATCGCCGCCAGCATGGACTGGAGCCAGTGATCCTGCGCTTCTTCAATATTTTCGGGCCGCGCCAGGACCCGTCATCGCCGTACTCCGGAGTCATCAGCATTTTCAGCGAGCGGGCGAAAGCCGCACGGCCGATCACGGTGTTCGGCGACGGTGGGCAAACCCGCGATTTTGTCTATGTCGAAGACCTGGTGAAGATCCTCGTCCAGGGTCTCGAATGTGCGCAGCCTCCCGTCGATGCCACCAATGTCGGGCTCGGTGGCGTGACTACGCTCAATGACCTGATTGCCGCCCTGGAACAGATCAGCGGCAAGTCCCTGAACCTGAGTCATGCCCCGGCCCGCTCCGGAGACATCCGGCACTCCAAGGCGGACAACCGCCGATTGTGCGAACGCTTTGAGCTAGGAGCGTCGACCGCCATGGCCGACGGTTTGGCACGCCTCTATCGCAGTCTTTAGTTGCATCGCCTTGCAGGCGCCCGATTGCGTGGCGCCGGTAGTCTGATGTTGCGCGGATTGATCTACTAAAGAGTGAGTTATGAAAATCGAGTTTTCCAGGGCGCGCGTCTGCAAAATGGTGCGGCGTCTGTTCGCCGCGTTGGCATTGTGTGTAACGAATTCAGCGTTACAGGCCGCTCCGGCGGCTCCCGCCAGCGTCGGATTCTGGTACGCCGAGCAGCCGCCCTTGCAGGAGTTGGCACAGTTCGAATGGGCCGTGGTCGAACCCGGCCATATGACCGGTGCCGATGTTGCCACCTTGCGCAAACTCGGCAGCCAGCCATTCGCCTACCTGTCGGTGGGTGAGTTCGACGGCGACCGTGCCGCCCTGGACAAGGAAGCGCTGACACAGGGCGCCAGCAGCATCCGTAACAAGGCCTGGGACAGCCAGGTCATGGACATCGCCACGCCGGCCTGGCGGGAACATCTGTTCAAGCGCGCCAAAGCGTTGCAGGAGCAGGGCTATGCCGGCCTGTTCCTCGATACCCTCGACAGCTTTCAATTGCTCCCCGAAGCCAACCGCGAACCGCAGCGCAAGGCGCTGGTAGCGTTTCTGCGCGAGCTGCACCGCCGCCAGCCAGACCTCAAGCTGTTCTTCAATCGCGGCTTCGAGGTACTGGCTGAGCTCGATGACGTAGCCTCGGCCGTCGCCGTCGAATCGATCCATGCCGGTTGGGATGCCTCGGCCAAGCGTTATCGCCCGGTGTCCGAGTCCGACCGCAACTGGCTTGAAGGTGAGCTCAAACCGCTGCGGGCGCGGAATATCCCGCTGGTGGCCATCGACTACCTGCCGTCCACGCGGCGTGAAGAAGCCCGCAAACTGGTCCGTCAGTTGAGCCAGGAAGGCTTTATCCCGGTGGTCACGACCCCGGACCTCAATGCCATCAGCATGAGCACCGTGGAGGTGCAGCCGCGGCGTATCGCCATGCTCTATGACCCGCGTGAAGGTGAACTCTATGATCACGCCGGCCACCGGATGCTCGGAGGCCTGTTGGAATACCTGGGTTATCGGGTGGATTACCTGCCGGTCGACGACAGCTTGCCGTCCTACAGCTTCGCCGGTTTGTACGCCGGGGTGGTGGTGTGGATGACCAGCGGCCCGCCGCAAGACAGCCGTGCCTTTTATAGCTGGATCGGCAAGCGCCTGGATGAACAGGTCCCCCTGGCGATCATGGCCGGCCTGCCGATCGAAGACCGCTCGCTGCTCAAGCGCCTGGGCCTGAACCTCGCCGCGCCGGGGGATCGCGATACCTTGCAGGTACTCAGCCAGGACAAGGCGCTGCTCGGTGCCTTTGAGGCGCCAGTGGTCCCACGCAGCCGCGAGCTGACCCGGGTGACGCTGCTGCCCGGCGGACCGCAACCGGGCTTGTTGCTGGGTGACGGCAAGGGCGGCAAGTTCGCCCCCGTGGTCACCGGCGACTGGGGCGGCATGGCCCTGGCACCCTATGTCGTGGAAGCCAACGTCGAACGGACCCGCTGGATTCTCGATCCGTTCGCGTTCATCCAGAAAGCCTTGCGCCTGCCGGCCCAGCCACGCCCGGACAGCACTACCGAAAATGGCCGGCGGATCGCCACGGTGCATATCGATGGCGATGGTTTTCCGTCCCACGCCGAAGTGCGCGGCACGCCGTATTCCGGGCGCCAGGTGCTGGCCGACTACATTCGTCCCAATCCGTTCCTGACCTCGGTGTCGATCATTGAAGGCGAGGTCGGGCCCAAGGGCATGTCGCCTTTCCTGGCCCGGGAGCTGGAACCGATCGCCCAGGAGATCTTTGCCGATCCCAAGGTCGAAGTGGCGACCCACACCTACAGCCATCCGTTCTATATGCAGCCGGACAAGGCCAGGCAGGACGAAGATTTCCATGCCGAATACGGCTTGCGGCTGAATATCCCGGGCTACAAGACCCTCGACTACCAGCGCGAGATCGTTGGCTCGCGGGACTACATCAATAGCCGTCTGACCACCGCGAAAAAGCCGGTGAAGATGATCTTCTGGCCGGGTGATGCGTTGCCAAGCGCGGAAACCATCAAGCTGGCCTATGACGCCGGGCTGAAGAACGTCAACGGTGGCCAGACCATCCTGACCAAGGCCAATCCGTCGCTGACCGGCCTGTATCCCTTGTTGCGTCCCACCGCGGGCGGCTTGCAGTACTACGCGCCGGTGATCAACGAGAATATGTACACCAACCTGTGGAAGGGGCCGTACTACGGTTTTCGCGATGTGATCGATACCTTCGAGTTGACCGACAGCCCACGACGCCTGCGCGGCATTCATCTGTATTACCACTTCTATTCGGGGACCAAGCAGGCATCGATCAAGGCCATGACCGACATCTACCAGTTCATGCGCGGCCAGCAACCGATGTCGTTATGGATGAGCGATTACCTGGATCGGCTTCACGGTCTGTACCAGGCCAGCCTGGCCCGCACCGGCGAGGGGGACTGGCAGGTGCGCGGGATGGATGGCTTGCGCACCCTGCGCCTGGATCCGGCACTCGGCTGGCCGGACCTCGGCCGCTCCCAGGGCGTGGCCGGTGTCCGTGATCTGCCCCAGGGCCGCTATGTGGCGCTGAGTAGCGACCGCGCGCTGCTGGCCCTGCGCCCTGAGCGTGATCCGCGCCCGGCGCTGGAGCTGGCGAATATTCCCTTGCTTGACTGGCGGTATGTGAATGACCGGCAGGTGACCTTCGCCTTCGCCGGCGAATTCAACCTGGAGTTTTCGGTACGCTCGGCCGGCGCCTGCCGGGTCGAGGTTGACGGGCAACATTACGCGGGCCGGTCCGAACAAGGCCTGTGGCATTTCCAACTTCCGCTGAAGCAGGTGAGCGATGCCCAACTCCTCTGCAACTAAGGCTAAAAGCACGCGGCTGCTCAATCCCTGGGCGCTGCTGCTGGTGGCGATCGCCGTCGGCGTGCTGCTGTGGGCGACCTTTCATAATGAAGAAGCCTTTCGTCCCAAGGGTGGCGCGCCGGACGAGGTTTCGGCCAGCTACGCCGAGGTGCTGCTGGCGGCGCACCCGCAGAACAGCGAGCTG
Source organism: Pseudomonas sp. MWU13-2862 (assembly GCF_023242495.1). Lineage (NCBI taxonomy): Bacteria > Pseudomonadati > Pseudomonadota > Gammaproteobacteria > Pseudomonadales > Pseudomonadaceae > Pseudomonas > Pseudomonas sp. MWU13-2862. Next base: position 312,144 of record NZ_JALMEZ010000007.1, read on the forward strand.
CGAACCCAGTTGCTCGACCTGCTGATCCAGCTGGGTGAATACCCACGCGCCGAAAAGCATCTGGCTGATTGGCCGCAAGCCGATTCGACCCTGCAAACCTATTATCGGCTGCAACTCGATGCCCTGGCATTGAACAACAGCAGCGATAGCCCGGCATTGCAGGCTCTGGCCGAACGTTTCAAGGCCTTCGACTACAAGTCGTTGCCAACGCCCCAACTCGAACACCTGGCGCCGTTGGCCCTGAGCGCCCAGGCACCGGGCCTGGCCGCGGATAGCTATGCCGAACTGGCGCGCCGCGATCCGCGACAGCATGACCAACGGCTGACCGAAGCGGCGAAATGGTACCTGGCCAGTGAACAGCCCGGACGGGCGGCGGATCTCTATATCGAGCTGCTTGCAAGTAGCCAGAAACCCGAAGAGCGGCGCCAGTTCCTCCAGGCCGCCTTCGAGGGCCTGGTAGCCGCTGATCGAGGCGATCAGGCGGCCGAGCTGCTGGCCAGGGAGTTGCTCGCGCAACCGGATGGCCAATTCGATCCGGCGCTGCTTGACCTGGGCGTCGATGTGGCGGTGGCGCATAACCGTACCGACCTGGCTGAGCAGTTTTTTAGCGAATGGCGCAAATTGCAGCCCGACAGCCCGCAAGTGCTGGCCAAGGAGTTCAAGCAGCGCCTGGCCTTCGGCGATCTGCCGGGGGCGCACGCGGCGGGCTTGCAACTGCTCGAACAGCGCCCGGACGATCCGGCGTTGCTGGAGCAGATGGCCCATATCGCCGAATGGCAGGACGACTCGGCAGCCGCGCTGGGCTACTGGATCGCCCTGAGCAAACTGCGCGACAACCCTGCTGAATTCGAGCACACCTGGCGCCTGGCGATGCAGACCTACGACTTCGATCGGGGTATTCCGGTGCTGGCGGGGATCATGGACACGCGAGCGTTGACCAATGTCGAGCTGGATGCCCTGGTGTACGCCGAAGAGTCACGTGGCACTCCCGAGCAGGCTGAAGCCTGGTTGCGTCGTTATGTCGCCAAGTATCCGAAACATCGCCTGGCCTGGGTCCGGCTGTTGCAGAACCTGGAAAACACCGAGCAATACACGGCGCGCCTGGACGTCTGGCAGAGCTTCGCCAAACGCTTCCCTCTGAGCAGTACCGAACGGGTCGACTGGGCCAACAACCACCTCAAGCTGTTTGACAGCCCGTCGGCCTGGAAGGTGATCACGGCGGTCGATGGCAACAAGATCAATGATCTCGACTATTGGCAATCCCGCGCGGCGCTGGCCTGGGACCTGGAGCTGGACGACGAGCTGCGGCTCGCGCTGGAGAAAATGCTCGCCATCAAGGGCTCGCTCAATACCGGCGACGAGAGTGAGCTGATTGCTCTCTATCGAACCCGGGATCCACGCAAGGCCTTGCAGTTGACCGTCGACAGCTGGAAGCAGGGCCACGCCCCGCAACGCCTGGTGGCCGCCTTGCAACTGGCCCAGGAACTTCAGGATTGGCCGCTGGTGATCGATCTGCTCAAGGATGCCGAGCAGTACCCGGAGGCTTCCGAGCGGTCCCAGGTGCTGGCGGCCCGTGGTGCGTTGGCCGTGCAGCAAGGGCAGAGCGAGGAGGCCTTGCGCCTGTATCGCCTGGGGTTGAGCCGTTTCCCGGATGACAATACCTTCCGTGAGCGCCTGCTGTGGCTGTACGTCGACCTGGGCCGTAGCAGCGAAATCAAGCCGTTGCTGCAGCAATGGCGTGCCCTGGCCCGTAGCGACAGCAGCTTGTGGCTGCCGTTTGCCGCCGCCAGCCAGTTGGTCGGGCGCAACACCGAGGCCCTGGCCTGGTATCGCCTCTACCTGCAAGCCAACGCCGGGGACTGGATGGTCCAGGCGGCCTATGCCGATGCGCTGGAAGGCGCCGGTTACGCCGAGTCGGCCCAGCGCTTGCGGCTCAAGCTCGACCGCGAGGTGACGCCGGAGCAGATTCGCGCCACCCCGCAGGGCTACAGCACCTGGTTACGCCTGCTGGCCAGCAGCTATTCGTCGCGCAAGGCGCTGAACCAGGCAATGCAATGGCGGGATGGCTCCAAACCGATGCTGCAACTGTGGTTCGACCAGTTGTTGGCACGCCTGGACAACCTCAATCAGTCGGCGCAGAAAGACGACTGGCTGGCCTGGGCCCGTAGCCGTGGCCTGAAGATCAATGGCTACGAGCAGATCCAGGAAGCCCTGCGCGGCAGCAATCGGGCCGCATTGGAACACCTGGTGAGCAGCGGCGAGCTGGATCCGGCGCAGCAGGTCGAGGCGCTCAATAGCCTGGGACGCGGCGCTGAAGCCCTGGCCGTGGACCTGTCGGCACTGGGTGACGATCAGCCGCCGGCGATCCGTGAGCAATTGCGCCGCCAGGCCATTGAAATGACCGAGCGCACCCCGCAGGGCGTGCTGCTCGCCTGGGAGCATCAGGACTACGGTGGACTGGTATTCAACGGTCCACGGCTGACCAGCGCGCGTTATCTGAACGACAACTGGTACGCCAAGTTGGTGCTGGAGCAGGGTCGATACAGTGGCGAGACCCTGGAGCCGTCGCGTTTGGGCAGCGAGACCAATACCGAGCTGACCTTGCAGCGGCAACTGGAGAGTGGCAATTACAAGCTGATCTTCGACAGCAGCCTGCGCCAGGACGATGACCGCAATGGGCTCGGTGTCAGCCGGACCTGGCAGGTGGACAGCGGCAACGAGCTGGATGCCGGTGCCGACTGGCACCGCAAGAACGAGGACAGCGGGTTGATGCGCGCGTTCGGCCGCCAGGATGATCTCTGGGCCGGCGGACGGCATCGCTACTCGGCTCGTGACCAGTTGTCCTGGAACCTGGCCCAGCGCTGGTTCGCGACCCGCGGCGGCGATGATCTGGGCAAGGGCCAGGCACTGAAGATCGAGTTTGACCACACCTTGCAGTTCGAAGGGCCGAACTGGGAACTGCGCAGCGGTATCGACTACCAGCAGAACAGCTTGAACAACCGCTCACTGGCCAATCTGGCCAATACCCTGGGCGGGGGCATCGACCTGGCCGGGCTCGAACTGGACGATCCGAGTCAGATCACCAGCCAGACCTTGCTGCAGAAACAGTACGGCCAGTGGTTCTTCGGCAGTTCCTGGCGGCGCGGTTTCCCCGGCGCACTGAACCGCACGCGCGGGCAGTACACCTGGCTGGTGGATCTCAGCACGGGCTGGCAGTGGACCGATAACACCATCAACTACGCCGTCAGTACCGGTGTCGGTACCGAGGTATTGGGCAATGACGAATTGGCAGTGACCTTCGGCTACCAGTCGGCGCCGCAAGGCGGCACAGGCAAGTCTGGCGGTACCGCGGGCGTCAGTTACAGCGTGCGTTTTGGACGCTGATCATGGAATTCAAAGAGGAGTTAACCTTATGCAAACGATTCGTTGCGTGAGTCTGGCGATGGTCGCCGTGTTGATGGCCGGTTGCAGCAGCTTTACCGGCCAAAACAGTCCGGAACTGTCGAGCAAGGCCCGTTGGGGGGTGTTGCCGCTGGTCAACTATTCCCAGACGCCACAAGCCGGTGAGCGCGGCGAGCAGATCCTGCTCAGCGTGTTGAGCAGCCGTGGCCTGCAACCGCAGGTCTATGCCGGCGCGCCAGGGCAGGGCGAACAGGCCCTGCTCGACGATAACGAGCGCCTCGCCGGGGCAATGGACTGGGCCCGTGAGCAGAAGCTCGACTATGTGGTGTCCGGCAGCGTCGAAGAGTGGCAGTACAAGAACGGCCTGGATGGCGAACCGGCGGTGGGTATCAGCCTGCGGGTGGTCGAAGCCGGCACCGGCAAGATCCTCTGGAGCAATAGCGGTGCCCGCGCCGGCTGGTCCCGCGAAAGCCTGGCCGGCGCGGCCCAGAAGGTCCTCGACAAGCTTGTCGGCGGCCTGCGGATCGAGTGACTGCGATGAACTCTCCACACATGGACTACGCGCTGGCTCCGCGCGCCAGCGGTCCGGCGTCTTGGCTGGAAACCTTCCTGGTGACCGCGCTGGTCATCGGCTTCGGTCTCTGGCTGACCCCTGAAGACCCGTTGCAGGTACGCGGCGGGTTTCCCTGGTCGCTATTGGCGCCGTTGTTGCTGGGGGTCCGTTACGGCTTTGTCCGTGGCCTGATCAGTGCCAGCCTGCTGGTGGCGACGTTCTTCGTCCTGCGCCAGTCGGGACTGCAAGGTTACGCGCAGATCGCGCCGTCCTACATTGTCGGCGTGCTGGTCTGCGGGATGCTGGTAGGTGAAGTGCGGGATCTGTGGGAACGGCGCCTGTTGCGCTTGCAGATGGCCAACGAGTATCGCCAGTACCGGCTCGACGATTTCACCCGGGCGCACCAGATACTGCGGGTCTCCCACGATCGCCTGGAGCAGCGCCTGGCGGGCAGCGACCAGAGCCTGCGCAGCTCGTTGCTGGGCCTGCGTGAGCGCCTGCGTGCCGCGCCCAATGGCGAAGATTCGCTGTCGTTGCTGGCCGAACCGGTGCTGACCTTGCTCGGCCAGTACGGTTCGTTGCGGGTGGCCGGGCTGTACCGTCTGGACTCGCCGCGCGACGCCGCACCGAGCTTGACCCTGTTGGCCTCCACCGGGGTCATGGGGCCTCTGGACAACCAGGACCTGCTGGTCAAGTTGTGCCTGGAGCGCGAAGAACTGGTGAGCGTGCGCGAAGAGCTGATCGACGCTGGCGGCCAAGCCTCGGTGTCGTCGTTGCAGGCGTGCATTCCGCTGCTGGATACCGAGGGCCGGATGCTGGCAATCCTCGCGGTCCGGCAGATGCCGTTCTTTGCCTTCCAGGAACGGACCCTCAGTCTGCTGGCCTTGCTGGCCGGGCATATTGCCGATCTGCTGCACCACGACCCGCAGGTGCTGCAACTGGAGGATGCCGACGCCCAGCACTTCACCCGCCAGCTCAAGCGTTCGTTGGTGGATGTCGAGCGGCACGGTTTGTCCGGCTGCCTCTATGCCTTCGAGCTGACCCGGAGCAACGATGAGCTGGCCCGGCTGTTCGAACGCAGCCAGCGTGGACTGGACCTGCACCTGACCCTGGCCAACAACCGCGGGCATGCGTTGTTGCTGGTGCTGCTGCCGCTGACCAGCGCCGAGGGCGCCCAAGGTTATCTGATGCGTCTGGGCAAGCTGATCCACGAACACTTCGGCATGAGCGTGGAGCTGTCCGGCCTTGGGGTCAATGTCTTGCCTTACGATCTGGAGTCGGCCCGGCAACGGGACGGGCTGCGTAACTTCCTGCATAACGAGTGTGGCCTGAATGTTCAGCAAGTGGCTGTTTAGCGGGGCGCTGTTTTTCGAAGCCGGGAGCTGGGCCAGTCTGACGACCCGCCTGCCCGACCTGCAGATCGCGCTCCTGTACACCATGACCCATGGCATCGCCTGCGGCCTGTTGACCGCGGCGGTGTGGCTGTTGCTGCCGGCGCGTTACCGCGCGCCGTTGCCATGGAGCCCGTTGTTTATCTTCAGCCTGGCGTTTTTTGTGCCGCTGATCGGTGCCGTGGGGGTGGTCGCGGCGATCTTTCCGGCCCTGTACCTGCCACGCAAGCGCGAGATGCAGATGTGGCAGGCGGTGGGCATTCCCGACCTGCCGTTTCGGGCGCAGATCCAGCTGCATTCACCAACCTTCGGCGACAGTGGCCTGCAGGATGTGTTGCGCCATGCGTCGGACCCGGACCAGCGCCTGGCGGCACTGCTCGCCACTCGACGGATGCCGGGCAAGGAAGCGGTGCCGATTCTCAAGCTGGCCCTGGGCGATCCGAGCGACGATGTCCGTCTGCTGGCGTATTCGATGCTCGACAAGCAGGAAAGCGATATCAACCTGCGTATCCAGTCATCCCTCGCGCAGTTGCCCGGCGCGCCCGCACAGAAGGCCGGGGCCTTGCACGCCACGCTGGCTCGCTGGTACTGGGAGCTGGCCTACCTGGGCCTGGCCCAGGGCAGCGTCCAGCAGCACGTCCTCGGCCAAGCCGGCGAGCATGCCGAGCTGGCGCTGAAAGCGGGTGAGGGCGGTGAGTTGCTGCTGCTGGCCGGGCGTATTGCCCTGGAACGCGGCGATATCGGCAAGGCGCGCCTGCATATGCACCAGGCCGAGCAGGCGGGCATGGACCCGGCCAAAGTCCTGCCGTTCAGTGCTGAAATTGCCTTTGAAACGGGACGCTATAGCGAGATTCCCGGGCTGTTGAAAAGCCTGCCGCCGGAGCTGCAACAACGCCCGCCCTTTGCCGGGCTGGTAAGGACCTGGACATGAAAAAGCCCGCCAATCCAACGCCAATCGCCGATGTCTGCCTGCTGCTCGAAGGTACCTGGCCCTATGTACGCGGCGGTGTATCCGGCTGGATTCACCAACTGATCCTCGGGTTGCCGCAACTGACCTTTTCGGTGCTGTTCATCGGTGGCCAGCGTGAAGCCTATGGTCAGCGGCGCTATGAGATCCCGGCGAACGTGGTGCATATCGAAGAGGTGTACCTGGAGGAAGCCTGGCGTAATCCGAAGCGCAAGCGGGTCGCGCACAGCGCGTCCCTCGAAGAGCTGAGCAATCTCTACCGCTATCTGCACAACCCCGAGAAGCCGCCCGCCGAGCTGGGCTTTGGCGTGCTCGACGCCCTGGCCCAGGGGCGGATTACCCTGGACGATGTGCTCTATAGCCGCCCCAGCTGGGAGGCCCTGACCGAAGGTTATGAGCAGCATTGCGCCGATCCGTCCTTCGTCAATTATTTCTGGACCCTGCGCACCATGCAGTCGCCACTGCTGATGCTGGCCGATGCCGCCCGACGGATGCCGCGAGCACGGGTCCTGCACTCGATTTCCACCGGTTATGCGGGGCTTGTGGGCTGCATCCTCAAGCAGTTGTGGGGGTGCCAGTTGCTGTTGAGCGAGCATGGGATCTACACCAAGGAGCGCAAGATCGACCTGGCCCAGGCCAGTTGGATCGCCGAAAGCAACAACCAGGCGCTCAACGACAGCATGGCTACCGGCACCGGTTATATCCGCATGCTCTGGGTGCGCTTCTTCGAACGCATCGGCCACCTGGTGTACGAGAGCGCCGACCAGATCATTGCCTTGTACGATGGCAACCGCCAGCGGCAGATCAAGGACGGCGCGCCGCCGGCGCGTACCCAGGTGATCCCCAACGGCATCAACCTGGAACTCTGGACCCAGGCCCTCAACGCTCGTGCCGCAGGGATCGCGCCGGTGGTCGGGCTGATCGGTCGGGTCGTGCCGATCAAGGATGTGAAGACCTTCCTGCGCGCCATGCGCGGGGTGGTCAGCGTGATGCCGCAGGTCGAGGGCTGGATTGTCGGGCCGGAAGAGGAAGACCCCGAATACGTCGCCGAGTGTCGCAGCCTGGTGGCCAGTCTGGGCCTGGAAAAACAGGTGCTGTTCCTCGGCTTCCAGAAAATCCAGGAGATCCTGCCGCAACTGGGCCTGATGGTCCTGACCTCGATCAGCGAGGCGCAGCCCCTGGTGATTCTCGAAGCCTGGGCCGCCGGCACGCCGGTGGTGAGCAGCGACGTCGGCTCCTGCCGCGAACTGATCGAGGGCGGCACCGCGGCCGACCGTGATCTCGGGCTGGCCGGGGAGGTGGTGGCAATCGCTGATCCACAGGCCACGTCCCTGGCGATCACCGATCTGCTGCGCAGCCCCGAGCGCTGGAAGTCGGCCCAGGCCGCGGGTTTGCTGCGGGTTCACCGTTACTACAGCGAGACCTTGATGATCGACCGTTATCGCACGCTTTATCACGCTGCCATGGGGACTGTGTAAATGGCCGGCATCGGTTTCGAACTGCGCAAGATTCTCTCGCGCGACTCCTACACGGCGACGCTGCACGCGTATGTCTACGCCGGCCTGATCAGTTCCGGACCCTGGGTCCTGTCGATTCTCAGCGTGATGCTGGTGGGGGTCATCAGCCTTGGGCTGGTGGTCCCGGAGGTGTTGATCCGCCAGTTCCTGATCACGGTGACCTACCTGATGGCCACGTCGCTGATCCTGACCGGCGGGTTGCAGCTGTTTTTCACCCGTTTCGTCTCCGACCGCCTGTTCGAGCGCAAGTACGAGCAGATCCTGCCGAACCTGGTCGGCGTGCTGCTGCTGGTGACCCTGGGCTCCGGGCTGCTGGGCATCATCCTGTTGGCCACGCTGTTCGACCAGCCGCTGGTCTACCGGTTGCTGACGCTGGCCAACTTCGTGGTGCTCTGCAACTTGTGGCTGGTGATCATCTTCCTCTCCGGGATGAAGGCCTATAACCGCATCCTGCTGGTGATGCTGGCGGGTTATGCGCTGATGGTCGGCAGCGCGTTCTTCCTGCGTTACCTGGGGATGGAAGGCTTGCTGCTGGCGTTGTTGCTCGGCCACAGCACACTGCTGTTCCTGTTTCTCTACGACATCCTGCGTGAGTACCGCGCCGAGAAACTGGTGGCCTTCGACTTCCTCGATCGGCGCCAGGTATTTGTCAGCCTGCTGCTCACCGGGCTCTGCTACAACCTGGGGATCTGGATCGACAAGTTGATCTTCTGGTTCAACCCGGACACCTCGAGCCAGGTGATCGGACCGATGCGCGCCTCGATTCTCTATGACTTGCCGATCTTCCTCGCCTACCTGGCGATCATTCCCGGGATGGCGGTGTTCCTGGTGCGGATCGAAACCGACTTCGCCGAATGGTACGACCGCCTGTTTCGCGCGGTGCGTGATGGCGAGACCTTGCGCCATATCGCTTCGTTGAAAGCCGAAATGACCTTCTCGATTCGCCAGGGCCTGCTGGAAATCTGCAAGGTCCAGGGGCTGACGGTGGTCCTGCTGTTCCTGTTCGGTCCGCGCCTGCTGGAGTGGCTGGGCATGTCCAGCTACTACTTGCCGCTGTTCTACATCGACCTGATCGGGGTGAGCATCCAGGTGGTGTTCATGGCGATTCTCAACGTGTTTTTCTACCTCGACAAACGGGCGATCGTGTTGGAACTGTGCCTGTTGTTCGTCGTGCTCAACGCCGCCTTGACCTTTCTCAGCCTCTACCTGGGGCCGAGTTTCTTCGGTTACGGGTTCACCTTTTCGCTGCTGGCGTGCGTGCTGCTGGGGTTGGCGCGCCTGTCGACCGCGCTGGATGACCTGGAGTACGAAACCTTTATGCTGTCGCGCTAAGGGGTAAAACGGTCTTGCGGTAGCGCAAGAGCGGATGCCGGAGCAGGCTTTGCCAGCTTGCCGCGAATCACTCTACACTGGCTGGCCTTGTTATTTTTATGGATAAAAAAACGATGCCAGCCGACACCCCCTCCATCGTCATCGAGCGTTTCCGCGAAGCCCATATCGACGGCATAACGGCTCTCTATAACGAACCCGCCGTTTGCCGCCAGGTACTGCAAATGCCGTTTCAGTCTGCCGAAGTCTGGCGTCAGCGGCTGCTCCAGCGCCAGGACAATGAACGCTTGCTGTCGTTGGTGGCGCTGCATCAGGGTGCGGTGATCGGCAGTTGCTCCCTGGAACAATACGCTCGTGTGCGCCGCAGCCACGCCGGCACCATCGGCATGGGCGTGGCAAGCGCCTGGCAGGGCAAGGGCGTCGGTTCGAAACTGCTGGCTGCCGTGCTGGATGTGGCCGATAACTGGATGAACCTGCACCGGGTCGAGTTGACGGTGTATGCCGATAACGTCGCCGCCCAGGGTCTGTATCGCAAGTTCGGTTTCGAGGATGAGGGCGTGATGCGTGATTACGCGATTCGCGACGGTGGTCTGGTGAATACCCTGAACATGGCGCGGTTTCGTCGGCCAGCCTGAACATCCGCCTTGCGCCGAACCACTGTGGGAGCGGAGCTTGCCCGCGAAGCTTTTAGCGATCCTCCACTCCCCGCGGAAGGCCATGCTGTCAGCGTTCGACAATGCCCGGTCGAGTTAATCGCACATCCCGTGGTGCGATCTGCCATGATCGGGCCTTCGATTCAGGTTCACCCACGGAGCGCTCCAATGAATGGTGTACAGCAACTGGGGGAAATGCTTCGGCACTACGCCGAGACTGAAACACACAAGAAGCAACTGTTTGAAAAGCAATCGGCACACTGGACGGCGCGCATCGTCGAGTTGTTCGATCGCATGGAACAGTGGCTGGCCCCGGTAAAGAGCCCGAACCTGCTGGAAACCCAGCGCGAAGCCTACGTGGCTTTCGGCCCCAACCTGGCGGTGGAAGTCTCGCCCTTCAAGACCCAGAAGTTGACGATCCAGATCGCCGGCAGAGTGATGGAGTTTGTCCCGGAGGTCATGGGCACTGGCGGCACGATTTCCATCGCGGTCATGGGCCATACGGCGGCCCGGCATGGCAGCGTTTCGCTGGTGGGTGTGCCGGGAACTGGCGATTGGCAGTGGCGCAAGACCAACGGCCTCAAGGACGCGGACATCTATCCGTTCGATGCCGACTTCCTGGCCCTGCAGTTGCAGAGCCTGATTCCCCGCGAATATCACTGAAGCGTCCGCTGTGGTCGCGCCCGGATTCCCACAAGAAAAAAAGCCCGAGAGGGTTTGCCGGGCCGCAAATCCTGTGACACTTTATCTGCCCCATAGGTCGGGTGGCATTTTCATGTTTAACCCCGACCTTCTTATCGAAACCGTTTAGAAGGATTCAGTTCATGGCTCAAGTCACCCTCAAAGGCGGCCCGGTTCAGGTCAACGGTCAATTGCCGCAGGCCGGCGACAAGGCTCCAGCATTCTCCCTGGTGGGCGCAGGTCTGGCTGACGTTACGCTGGGCAGCTTTGCCGGCAAGCGCAAAGTGTTGAACATTTTCCCAAGCGTCGATACTCCGACCTGTGCGACCTCCGTGCGCAAGTTCAACGCTCAGGCCAACGACGTGGCCAACACCGTGGTGCTGTGCATCTCGGCTGACCTGCCGTTCGCCCAGGCACGCTTCTGCGGCGCCGAAGGCCTGGAAAACGTCCTGAACCTGTCGACCCTGCGTGGCCGTGAGTTCATTAAGGACTACGGCGTTGAAATCGCCGACGGTCCGCTGGCCGGCCTGACCGCTCGCGCCGTCGTCGTGCTGGACGAGAACGACAACGTGTTGCACAGCGAACTGGTCAAGGAAATTGCCGAAGAGCCTAACTACGAAGCGGCCCTGGCTGTTCTGAAGTAATGGCAGGGAGTCGGTTTGCGGTGAAGGCGAGACTGCTATCGCCAGCAGGCCGACCCCCATATTTATTGAGTTCGACGATAGTTAGCGGTGAAACGCCAATTTTGTAAGCCGGTAATAGCAGGGCTAAAGATGACATTGCTATCTAGGAAAGCCCGCTTCAAGGTAGGATTTCGTGTTTACAAGGAGGCAAACACATGGCTCAAGTCACCCGCAGGGGCGTAACGGTCCAGATCAACGGACAATTACCGCTACCCGGCTCCCAGGCTCCCGCGTTTTCCCTGGTGGCCAAGGACCTCTCCGATATCACCCTTGCCAGCCTTGCCGGCCAGCGCAAGGTGTTGAATATCTTCCCCAGTGTCGACACTCCGACCTGCGCCAAGTCCGTGCGCCAGTTCAACGAACGCGCCAACCAGCTGGAAAACACCGTGGTGCTGTGCATCTCGGCTGACCTGCCATTTGCCCAGGCACGTTTCTGCGGCGCAGAAGGTCTGGACCAGGTCGTCAACCTGTCCACCTTGCGCGGCCGCGAGTTCATGCGCGACTACGGCGTGGAAATCGTCGATGGCCCCCTCGCAGGCCTGACTACCCGTGCGGTCGTAGTCCTCGACGCGCACGACAAGGTGTTGCATAGCGAATTAGTGGCAGATATCGGCCAAGAACCCGATTACGACGCGGCACTCGCGGTCCTGAAATAAACGGCCCTGAAACAAGTGGTTTACAATTATTCACGGCCTGACCCTGTCCAGGCCGTTTTTATTTGTGCTTCAGTGTCTTACTGGACACTGACGAAGGTCATTCCAAGGTAAATTGCCGGTAAAGGCGCTTTGCCTGAAACAATTCAGTGCTTATCTTGCAGCCTCCCCAAAAGAAGTTCTCGCGCATAAATGGTTGATCACTCCATGCAATCTTCTGCTTCTCATACTTCTCGTCGTTGGCTGTTCGGCCTGTTGATCCTGTTGATTATTGGCGCACTGTGCTGGCATTTCTGGCCGTCAGGCGCGCATCACAAGGGCACGCAAGCCAAGTCCGTCGCGCACACGGGCAAGTCGGGCATGGCGCGTCCGGGCTTCGGGGCGTCCGCCGGCCCTGTGCCCGTGCGGGTAGCACCGGCGACGGTGGGAGACTTCCCGGTGTACTACAAAGCCCTGGGGACGGTGACGGCCCTCAACACGGTCAACGTGCGTACGCAAGTCGCCGGGCAACTGGTCAAGATTCACTTCCAGGACGGCCAGATGGTCAAGGCCGGTGATGTGCTGGCCGAGATCGATCCGCGCAACTACGAAAGCGCCTTGCTCCAGGCCCAGGGCACCCTCCTGCAAAGCCAGGCGCAATTGAAGAACGCCCAGGTGGATGTGCAGCGCTATCGCGGGCTGTTCGCCGAAGACAGTATCGCCAAGCAGACCCTGGACACCGCCGAGGCCACGGTGCTGCAGTACCAGGGGACGGTCAAGGCCAACCAAGGGGCGGTCGATGCCGTCAAGCTGAACCTGGACTTCACCAAGATCCGCGCGCCGATTTCCGGGCGCCTGGGCCTGCGCCAACTGGACGTCGGCAACCTGCTGGCGGCGAACGACAGCCAGATACTGGTGATCATCACTCAGACCCAGCCGATCAGCGTCGCCTTCACTTTGCCGGAAAACAACCTCGACACCGTGCTCACGCGCTTCCATGGCGGGGCGAAGTTGCCCGCCGAAGCCTGGGACCGTGGCGATGTGAAACAACAGGCCAGCGGTGTATTGCAGAGCATCGACAACCAGATCGACATCACCACCGGCACCCTCAAGTTCAAGGCCCTTTACGATAACCGCGAGCAGAGCCTGTTCCCCAACCAGTTCGTCAATGTGCACCTGCTCGCCGATACCCTGAAAAACGTGGTGCTGGCGCCGAGCGCGGCGATCCAGTTCGGCAACGACGGCACCTTCGTCTATGTCATGGACGGCGACAAGAAGGTCAAGATCCGGCCGCTGAAGGTCGGCGCCAGCGACGGCAATGTCACGGTGATCAAGGATGGCCTGGCCGCCGGTGATCGGGTGGTCCTGGAAGGCACCGACCGCTTGAAGGATGGCGGCGAAGTGGAGGTGGTCAATGACGCCCAGGACGTGCCCAAGGCGCCCGCCGGGCAGTTGAAGGACGGCGCGGCGGCCAAGGCACCGGCTGAAGCCGACAAGGCGAAAAAGGTCGGCGCATGAATCTCTCGCGGCTGTTTATTCTCCGCCCGGTAGCGACCACCCTGAGCATGCTGGCCATTATCCTGGCCGGCCTGATCGCCTATCGGTTGCTGCCGGTGTCGGCGCTGCCCCAGGTCGACTACCCGACGATCCGGGTGATGACCCTCTACCCGGGTGCCAGTCCCGACGTGATGACCAGTGCGGTCACCGCGCCCCTGGAGCGCCAGTTCGGGCAGATGCCCGGGCTGACCCAGATGGCCTCCACCAGTTCCGGCGGGGCCTCGATCCTGACCCTGCGTTTCAACCTCGACATCAACATGGACGTCGCCGAGCAGCAGGTCCAGGCGGCGATCAATGCCGCCACCAACCTGCTGCCCAAGGATTTGCCGGCACCGCCGGTGTACAACAAGGTCAACCCGGCGGACACCCCGGTGCTGACCCTGGCGATCACCTCGAAAACCATGCTGTTGCCCAAGCTCAATGACCTGGTCGACACCCGCATGGCGCAGAAGATCGCCCAGATCAGCGGCGTCGGCATGGTCAGCATTGCCGGCGGCCAGCGCCAGGCGGTAAGGATCAAGGTCAATCCCGAGGCCCTGGCGGCCAACAGCCTGAACCTGTCGGATGTGCGCACCCTGATCGGCGCCTCGAACGTCAACCAGCCCAAGGGCAACTTCGACGGCCCGACCCGGGTGTCGATGCTCGACGCCAACGACCAGTTGCGTTCGCCCAAGGAATACGCCGAACTGATCCTCGCCTACAAGAACGGCGCGCCGCTGCGGCTCAAGGATGTGGCGCAGATCGTCGATGGCGCCGAGAACGAGCGTCTCGCCGCCTGGGCCAACGAAAACCAGGCCGTGCTGCTGAATATCCAGCGCCAGCCCGGGGCCAACGTGATCGAGGTGGTGGACCGGATCAAGGCCTTGCTGCCGAGTATTACCGACAACCTGCCGGCGGGTATCGAGGTCAAGGTACTGACCGACCGCACCCAGACTATCCGTGCGTCGGTCAGCGACGTCCAGCATGAATTGCTGATCTCCATTGCCCTGGTGGTGATGGTGACCTTCCTGTTCCTGCGCCGGGCCAGCGCCACCATCATTCCCTCGGTGGCCGTACCGCTGTCGCTGATCGGCACCTTTGGCGTGATGTACCTGGCGGGCTTTTCGGTCAACAACCTGACCCTGATGGCCCTGACCATCGCCACCGGCTTCGTGGTCGACGACGCCATCGTCATGCTGGAAAACATCTCGCGTTTCATCGAGGAGGGCGACAGTCCGATGCAGGCGGCGCTCAAGGGCGCCAAGCAGATCGGCTTCACCCTGATCTCGCTGACGCTGTCGCTGATCGCGGTACTGATCCCACTGTTGTTCATGGCCGATGTGGTCGGGCGGCTGTTCCGCGAGTTCGCCATCACCCTGGCGGTGGCGATCCTGATTTCCCTGGTGGTGTCCCTGACCCTCACGCCGATGATGTGCGCGCGCTTGCTCAAGCGCGAGCCGAAACCCGAAGAACAGGGCCGCTTCTACCGTGCCAGCGGCGCCTGGATCGACTGGTTGATCGAGGCCTACGGCCGCAAGTTGCAGTGGGTGCTCAAGCACCAGTCGCTGACCTTGCTGGTGGCGGTCGGCACCCTGGCGCTGACCGTGTTCCTCTACATGATGGTGCCCAAGGGCTTCTTCCCGGTGCAGGACACCGGGGTGATCCAGGGGATTTCCGAAGCACCGCAGTCGGTATCCTTTGCCTCCATGAGCCAGCGCCAACAGGAACTGGCCAAGGTCATCCTCACCGACCCGGATGTGGAGAGCCTGTCGTCGTATATCGGCGTGGACGGCGACAATGCCACGCTCAACAGCGGCCGCTTCCTGATCAATCTCAAGCCGCGCCACCAGCGCCGTGAGACCGCCACGCAGATCATCAACCGCCTGCAGCCGGAAGTCGACAAACTGTCGGGGATCCGCCTGTACCTGCAGCCGGTGCAGGACCTGACCATCGAGGATCGGGTCAGCCGCACCCAGTACCAGTTCAGCATGTCCTCGCCGGACCCCGACCTGCTGGCCGAGTGGAGCGGCAAGCTGGTGGACGCCCTGGCCCAGCGCCCGGAACTGACCGATGTCGCCAGCGACTTGCAGGACAAGGGCCTGCAGGTCTTCCTGGTAATCGACCGGGACGCCGCTTCACGCCTTGGCGTGGCGGTGTCGGATATCACCGATGCGCTGTATGACGGTTTCGGCCAGCGGCAGATTTCCACCATCTACACCCAGGCCAGCCAGTACCGCGTGGTGCTGCAAGCCCAGGCGGGGGAGAAGATCGGACCGCAGGCGCTGGAGCAGATCCACGTCAAGACCACCAGCGGCGGACAGGTGCGCCTGTCCAGCCTGGCCCGTGTCGAGGAGCGCCAGGCGCAGTTGGCCATCTCCCATATCGGCCAGTTCCCGGCGGTGATGATGTCGTTCAACCTGGCGCCGGGCGTGGCGCTGGGGCAGGCGGTGGAGGTTATCGACCAGGTCAAGCAGGAGATCGGCATGCCGGTGGGCGTGCAGACCCAGTTCCAGGGCGCGGCCGAAGCCTTCCAGGCCTCGCTGTCGAGCACCTTGCTGCTGATCCTGGCGGCGGTGGTGACCATGTACATCGTGCTCGGGGTGCTCTACGAGAGTTATATCCACCCGGTAACCATCCTCTCGACCTTGCCCTCGGCGGCGGTCGGGGCCTTGCTGGCGTTGATTCTGACAGGCAACGACCTGGGCATGATCGCCATTATCGGGATCATCCTGCTGATCGGTATCGTCAAGAAGAACGCGATCATGATGATCGACTTCGCCCTCGACGCCGAGCGCAACCAGGGCATGTTGCCGGAGCAGGCGATCTACCAGGCGGCGCTGCTGCGTTTCCGGCCGATCCTGATGACCACCCTGGCGGCGCTGTTCGGCGCCATTCCGTTGATGCTCGCCACCGGTTCCGGTGCCGAACTGCGTCAACCCCTGGGCCTGGTGATGGTCGGCGGCTTGCTGGTCAGCCAGGTACTGACGTTGTTCACCACGCCGGTGATCTACCTGTACTTCGATCGCCTCGGACGGCGCTGGGGGCGGCATCCGAGCCGTCTTGAGCAGGTGGAAACATGAACCTGTCGGGACCTTTTATTCGCCGGCCGGTAGCGACCATGCTGCTGAGCCTGGCGATTGTCCTGCTGGGCGCTGTGAGTTTCGGCCTGTTACCGGTTTCGCCGCTGCCGCAAATGGACTTTCCGGTGATCGTGGTCCAGGCCAGCCTGCCGGGTGCCAGCCCGGAAGTCATGGCCTCCACCGTGGCCACGCCGCTGGAACGCTCCTTCGGCGTGATTCCCGGCGTCAACACCATGAGCAGCCGGTCCAGCCAGGGTTCGACCCGGGTGATCCTGCAGTTCGACCTCAACCGCGATATCAACGGCGCGGCGCGGGAGGTCCAGGCGGCCATCAATGCCTCGCGCAACCTGCTGCCCAGCGGCATGCGCAGCATGCCCACCTACAAGAAGGTCAACCCGTCCCAGGCGCCGATCATGGTGCTGTCGCTGACCTCCGACCAGTTGCAGAAGGGCCAGCTCTACGACCTGGCCTCGACCATCCTGTCCCAGAGCCTGTCCCAGGTCCCGGGCGTGGGCGAGGTGCAGATCGGCGGCAGTTCGCTGCCGGCGGTGCGCATTGAACTCGAACCCCAGGCGCTCAACCAGTACGGCGTGGCCCTGGACAATGTCCGGACCGCCATTGCCAATGCCAACGTGCGCCGGCCCAAGGGTTCGCTCGAGGATGCCGGCCGCAACTGGCAGATACAGGCCAACGACCAGTTGGAAAAGGCCAAGGACTATGAACCGCTGATCATTCACTACCAGAACGGCGCGGCCCTGCGCCTGGGGGATGTGGCGAAGATCAGCGACAGCGTCGAGGACCGTTACAACGCCGGGTTCTTCAACAATGACGAGGCGGTCCTGCTGGTGATCAACCGCCAGGCCGGCGCCAACATCATCGAGACGGTGAACGAGATCAAGGCGCAACTGCCGACTTTACAGGCGGTCTTGCCGGCCAGCGTCAAGCTGAACCTGGCCATGGACCGCTCGCCGGTGATCAAGGCCACGCTCCACGAAGCCGAGATGACCCTGCTGATCGCCGTGGCCCTGGTGGTGCTGGTGGTGTATCTGTTCCTCGGCAACTTCCGCGCCTCGTTGATTCCGACCCTGGCGGTGCCGGTGTCGCTGGTCGGCACCTTTGCGGTCATGTACCTCTACGGCTTCTCCTTGAACAACCTGTCGCTGATGGCCCTGATCCTGGCCACCGGGCTGGTGGTGGACGATGCCATCGTGGTACTGGAGAACATTTCCCGGCATATCGACGATGGCATTCCACCGATGAAGGCCGCGTACCTGGGGGCCAAGGAAGTCGGCTTCACCTTGCTGTCGATGAACCTGTCGCTGGTGGTGGTGTTCCTCTCGATCCTGTTTATCGGCGGGATCATCGGCAGCCTGTTCCGCGAGTTCTCCATCACCCTGGCGGCCTCGATCCTGGTCTCGCTGGTGGTGTCCCTGACCCTGACGCCGATGCTCTGCGCGCGCTGGCTCAAGCCGCACCAGCAGGGTGAGCCGAGCCGGCTGCAACGCTGGAGCGAAAAGGCCAACGAACGCATGATCGCGGCCTATGCCGTCAGCCTGGACTGGGTCCTGCGGCACAAGCGCCTGACCCTGCTCAGCCTGTTCGTCACCATCGGGGTGAACGTCGCCCTGTACGTGGTGGTGCCGAAAACCTTCCTGCCGCAACAGGACACCGGGCAACTGATCGGCTATGTCCGTGGCGACGACGGCATGTCGTTCGGCAATATGCAGCCGAAGATGGAAATCTTCCGCAAGGCGGTACTGGCCGACCCGGCGGTACAAAGCGTGGCCGGGTTTATCGGTGGCAACAATGGCACCAACAACGCCTTCATGCTGGTGCGCCTCAAGCCGATCAAGGAGCGCAATGTCTCGGCGCAGAACGTTATCGAGCGCCTGCGCACGGAAATGCCCAAGGTGCCGGGTGCCCGACTGATGCTGATGGCCGATCAGGATCTGCAGTTCGGCGGCGGTCGCGAGCAACAGACCGCGCAGTACTCCTACATCCTGCAAAGCGACGATCTTGGCGCGTTGCGCGAGTGGTATCCGAAAGTGGTCGCGGCCCTCAAGGCCTTGCCGGAACTGACCGCCATCGATGCACGGGAAGGGCGCGGGGCGCCGCAGACCACCCTGGTGGTCGACCGTGATACCGCCAAACGCCTGGGCGTGGACATGAACACGGTGACCACGGTGCTCAACAATGCCTACAGCCAGCGGCAGATCTCCACCATCTACGACACCCTGAACCAGTATCAGGTGGTGATGGAGATCAACCCGAAATATGCCCAGTCGCCGGAAACCCTCAATCAGGTCAAGGTCATCGGCTCAAGCGGGCAGCGTATTCCGCTGTCGACCATCGCCCATTACGAAAACAGCCTGCAGGATGACCGGGTTGACCACGAGGGGCAGTTCGCCTCCGAAAGCCTGTCGTTCGACATGGCGCCCGGCGTCACGGTGGAGCAGGGCACTGCCGCTATCGAGCGGGCCGTCGCCAAGCTCGGTTTGCCGGAAGCGGTGATCGCCAAGATGGCCGGCACCAGCGACGCCTTTGCCGCGACCCAGAAAAGCCAGCCGTTCATGATCCTCGGCGCGCTGGTGGCGGTGTACCTGGTATTGGGCATCCTCTATGAGAGCTATATCCATCCGCTGACCATACTTTCCACACTGCCATCGGCCGGGGTCGGTGCCTTGCTCAGCATCTACCTGCTGGGTGGCGAGTTCAGCCTGATCTCGCTGCTGGGGTTGTTCCTGCTGATCGGCGTGGTGAAAAAGAATGCGATCCTGATGATCGACCTGGCGCTGCAACTGGAGCGCCATTCGGGCCTGGACCCGCTGGAGTCGATTCGCCAGGCCTGCCTGCTGCGCCTGCGGCCGATCCTGATGACCACCCTGGCGGCGATCCTCGGAGCCCTGCCGTTGCTGCTGAGCAGTGCCGAAGGCGCGGAAATGCGCCAGCCCCTGGGTTTGACCATTATCGGCGGGTTGATCTTCAGCCAGATCCTGACGCTCTACACCACCCCGGTGGTTTACCTTTATCTCGACCGTTTGCGCCACCGCTTCAACAAGTGGCGTGGCGTACGCACCGATGGTGCTCTGGAAGTTCCGCTATGACTGACCAATCGCAATGCAAAATGCCTCTGGCCGCCCAGCGCCTGGAGACCATCCGTGGCTCACGTCTGTTGAGCCTGGCCTTGTGCGGGCTGCTGCTCAGCGCCTGCGCCGTGGGCCCGGACTACAAGCGTCCGGACGCCGCCGCGCCGGCGCAATACAAGGAAGCCAGCGGCTGGCGTCAGGCGCAGCCCAGCGACTCGCTGGCCCGTGGTGCCTGGTGGGAACTGTATGGCGACCCGACGCTCAATGGCCTGGTGGAAAAACTCAACAGCGCCAACCAGACCGTGGCGCAGTCCGAAGCCCAGTACCGCCAGGCCCTGGCGTTGGTCAAGAGCGCCCGGGGGGCGTTCTTTCCGAGTGTCGACCTGAGTGCCGGGAAAACTCGCTCCAGCCAGGGCACCGGTAGCAGCAACTCGAGCCTGAGCCGTTCATCCAGCGGGATTGTCGACACCTATAACGCCCAACTCGGGGTGAGTTGGGAGGCGGATGTCTGGGGCAAGCTGCGCCGAGGTCTGGAAGCCAACGACGCCAGTGCCCAGGCAAGTTTTGCCGACCTCGCGGCCATGCGCCTGAGCCAACAGTCGAGTCTGGTGCAGAACTACCTGCAACTGCGGGTGATCGACGAACAGAAGCGCCTACTTGAAGCCACGGTGCAGGCCTACGAGCGCTCGTTGAAAAATACCGAAAGCCAATACCGATTTGGCGTTTCCGGGAAAGCGGCGATCGCCCAGGCGCAGACCCAGCTCAAGAGCGCCCAGGGCGACCTGATCGACCTGATCTGGCAACGGGCCCAGTTCGAAAACGCCATTGCCGTCATGATCGGCCTGCCACCGGCGCAATTTCAGCTGGCGGCCACCAACAGTGTTCCGGCCTTGCCGGCGATTCCGCTGGGGGTGCCGTCGCAACTACTGGAGCGGCGTCCGGACATCGCTTCGGCGGAGCGCTCGGTGATCGCGGCCAACGCCAATATCGGCGTGGCGAAGGCGGCTTATTATCCGGACTTCACCCTGAGCCTGTCCGGTGGTTACAGCAGCAGTACCTTTGAGAACTGGATCAGCCTGCCGAACCGTTTCTGGTCAGTGGGCCCGAAACTGGCGACCACCTTGTTCGACGGTGGTCAGCGCTCGGCGGAAGTGGACCGGACCGAAGCGGTGTATGACCAGACCGTGGCCAAGTACCGCCAGACCGTGCTGGATGGATTCCGTGAAGTGGAAAACTATATGGTCCAGCTCAAGGTCATGGAAGACGAGGCGACGGTGCGGGCCCAGGCGCTGGACGCGGCCCGGGAATCCCTGCGTTTGACCGACAACCAGTACAAGGCGGGCCTGATCACTTACCTGGATGTGGTCACGGTGCAGACCACGGCATTGACCAACGAGCGTAGCGTGCTGAGCTTGCTGCAGAGCCGGTTGATCGCCAGCGTCCAGTTGATCGCGGCGATGGGCGGTGGTTGGGATGGCAATACCGATTTGAGCAGCAAGCGCTGATTGGTATACGGCTTGGGGCTGGTGTTGGGTTTACTGGTGCCTTCGCGGCGGTGCGGCGGTCCGACAAGCCCTGCTCCTACAGTTTTGTGTCGTACACCAGATCGGTAAACGACGACGTATTGTAGGAGCAGGGCTTGCCCGCGAAGAGGCCCTCAAAGTCACAAAACCTTTATCTGAAGAAACCGCGCCCGGCCTCATTTCTGCAATGAGCGCACACCGCGTCCCGCCAGGAAACACAGGCTGCCGCCAACCGCCGTGAGCCCGCTCAAGGCATAAAACATCGTCCCTGGCGCCGCATGGATCAGCAGATAACCGCAGATCACCGGACTCAATGCACCACCCAGGGCCGCCAGGTTCTGCGCGCCGAGGTAACTGCCCCGCAGATCCTCCGGTGCGATGGTGTCGACGAACAGATATTCCGACGGATAAATGATCATCTCCCCCAGGGTGAAGATGAACATGGCCGCGCACCAGGTCATCAGGTTCTGCGCAAAACTGAAGCCGATCAGCCCGACGATAAACAGGCTGGTGCCGATGGCGATCCAGTAGCGCAACTGCTCACGCTTGAGAAAACGGCCGATCTGGTACTGCAGCAGGATCACGCTGATGGCGTTGCAGGCCAGGATCGCCGACAAGGTGGTCAGGGCATCCTGGCTGCTGTGGGTCACCAGCAGGAACTGCGAGAGGTACAGCGTGAAGCGGCCATGGACGATAGTGCTCAGCAAGCTGCCGCAGGTAAACAGGATCAGTGTCCGATCATTGCGCAGCGTCACCAGGGTCTTGATGAAACTGGGGGGCTTGCCGATCTGGGCCTGGGCGGTCGGGGTGATGCCGAACATCAGGAAAATACTGCCAAAGGCGATACCGGCGGCCATCAGGAACGGCGCCAGGGGTTGCACCCCGGCGATCACCACGCCCAGCATCGGGCCGGTGGCGTAACCGATATTGGTCAGGGTGTAGCGCAGGGAAAAGACCTTGGCCCGCTGGTCGATGGGCAGGTTCTCGCTGATGATGGCCTTGGAACCGATCAGAAACAGCGCCGATGCGGTCTCGGTCATCACCAGGGTCAGGGTGGTCAGGTACAGGTCATGGGCGAACGTCAGCAGGGTGAAACCGATGCCGCTGGAGAGCATGGCGAGGATCATCAGCCGGCGTTTTTCCAGACGGTCGATGATATAGCCGCCGTACAACGAGAGCAGGGTGGCGATAAACACCGCGACCCCCATCAGCAGGCCGACATCCTGCTGGTTCAGCCCGAGCTTCCTGCTGAGGAACAGGGTCAGCAGCGGACTGGTGATGGCACGGCTGACGACGATGGTCACGGAGCAGATCATCAGCCGACGGATAACGAGGGAATAGGTGGCCACGGTGGTGCTTATATCCTTGTTTTAGAACCGTCTTTTCACCGGATCACGCCAGGTACTTGCGGTAGTGGCGCTCATAGACCGCCGCCGGATGGTCCGCCGTCATGGCGCGACCGTTGTCGTCCCACCACTGGGCCACTTCGGCGCCCGTGGCAATCCAGACGTCGTCGTGTTGCTGAATCCCCTTGAGCAACTCCCGCAGCACACCGATACGCCCCGGCGTGGCAATGACTTCCGGGTGCAGGCGCAGGACGTAGCACAACCCGGACCGATGGAAACCGGCAAAGTCCATCTGCAGGTTGCCCAGGGTATGGCTGTAGGACGCGATCCGCGATTGTGCCGGTGGCACCGCCGGGCTGAGGTTGAAAGCGAAGTAGGGTTCGTCCTCCAGCTCATAGTGCAGCGGCAGTTCGATAACCTGCGGCGCCGTCGGATGGGCGAAGGGCAGGTCGTCGCCACGCCAGGAGGACGACCAGAGGATACCCTCGTCATGCAGGGCCTCGGTGAAACCCGGTAGCCAATTGCCGGCCGGAATCCGAAAGCCTTTGGGTCGTTCTCCCGTCAGTGCCTCCAGGGCCTTGCAACCTTGTGCGAGCGCTGCCTTCTGTTCCTCGAGGGTCAGAGTGTCGTAGTTCTGATGCCTGTAACCGGCACAGGCGATTTCATGGCCGCCGGCCCGGATCGCCCGGATATGCGCCGGCTGTTCCTCGGCGACGATGCCCGGGATGCACCAACTGCTGCGTACCCCCAGTTCCTCGAATAAACCGAGCAGGCGCTCGACCCCGCGCTGGCTGCCATAGCGCCAGACCGATAGGCTCTTGTCGCGCCCGGCAACCTCAGGTGCTTGAGTAAGAATGCCGTGTATATCGTTGTAATCAATAGTAATTACCACTGCACAACGATAGGGCGCCGGCCATGGGCTCTGGAATACGGGACGCTGGAACTCAGCCATGATGATGCTCCTTCAGCCACCAATGGGCGACATCGCGGCAGGTGGCAAACCAGACATCATCGCGCTCGCGCATATGCTCGAACAGCCGCTCCAGCAGCAGGATACGGCCCGGTTTGCCGGTGATCTTGGGGTGAAACAGAGTGGTCAGGCACAGCCCTTCGTCAACCGCGCCATCGAATTCCCGGCACCAGTTGTCCAGGGTCAGCTCATAGCTGGCCGTGCGGTCCAGCCCGGACGGAAAATTCGGTTCGCGGGTGTAGGCAATGGAGGCGTAGTCGTCCATTTCCCAGCGGCCGGGGATTTCCACCAAGGGCTGCGCATGGCCCGGCACCTGCACCAGATAGGGCCGGTCATCACCGCGCATGCTGCTGGAATAGGTCACCCCGGCGTCGACCAGCATCGCCGGGGTTTCCGCGCGCCAGTCACCGGAGGGGGTGCGAAAGCCCTCGGCGCGGATGTTCAGGTGTTGCCAGAACACCTCGCGGCATTTGTTCATCACGTCCCGCTGCTGTTCCAGCGTCAGGGCGTAAAAGGATTCGTGTTTGTAGCCGTGGTAGGCCACTTCATGTCCGCGTTCGACAATCGCCTGGCATTGCCGCGGCCAGTTTTCCACGACCCAGGCCGGGACGAAGAAGGTGGTCGGCAGGCGGAACTCGTCGAGCAGGTCGAGAATCCGCGGCAACGCCCGATACGGGCCGTAGCCGCCAAAACCGAAGTACTCGGGCTTGTGCCAGATCGAGCCATCGAGCATGGCATCGCCGGTGGGGCCGTCGAGGTCGAACGCCAGGGCCAGGCAGGCTTTGTGCCCATCCGGCCAGGTCGGGGTCGAGGACATGAGTGGCAGCTCCTGTTTACTGGCCCTTGTTCACGGCGATGTTATCGACGGCACCCACCGACAGGTCCCATTTCTTCAGGATGGCCTGGTAGCTGCCGTCGGCGATCATGCTTTGCAGGGCCGCCTGGATAGCGTCCCGCAGTTCCTGGTTTTCCTTGCTCACGCCAATCCCGGTGAACTGCACCACCATCGGCGTGCCGATGATCTTGAAGGTGTTTTTCTCCTGGTTCGCGAGGTACGGCAGGGTCTCGCTGCCTTGCACGGCGACGTTGATACGGCTCTGGCGCAGCTGTGCGCGGGCGTCGGCCGAACCTTCGGTGCCGATCACCTTGATCTGTTTGTCAGCCGGGCAGTGTGCGCTGCTCCAGGCAGCGATTTCCGCCGGGAAGGTGGTGCGACGGCTGGTACCGGCGGTCTTGCCGCAGATATCGGTCATCTCGTTGATGTCCTTGTTCTTCTCCAGGGTGTAGAACTGCGAACCACTGGTGAAGTAATCGACGAAGTCCACGGCTTTCTGGCGCTCGGCGGTGTCGGTCATGCCCGAGAGCACGATGTCCACGCGCTTGGTGGTCAGGGCGTTGATCATCTGTTCGAAGGAGGTTTCCTGCCACTTCATTTTCACGCCCATATGCTGCGCCAGGGCGTTGCCCAGGTCGAAGTCGACACCGGTGAGCTCGTTGCTGGCCGGGTCCTTGAAGTCCATCGGCGGGTAGTTGGGCATGATCGCGGCGACGATCTCGCCCTTGGCCTTGATGCTGGCGGGCAATTCGGCGGCCCAGGTGAAGCTGGAAGCCATGAGGCCGGCGAGTACTGCGGGAATGACGAAATTCTTCATGGTCGTTCTCTTATGAATGTTGTGAAGGCTCAGGGAACCTAGGTTCGAACGGCAGAAATGAAGCTTTGGGTGCGCGGGTTTTGTGGACTTATTAGAAGTTCTTCGGGGCTTCCTTCCTCCACGATCTGGCCGCCATCCATGAACACCATGCGGTTCGAGACTTCGCGCGCGAAGCCCAGCTCATGGGTGACGACGATCATGGTCATGCCGGTCTGCGCCAGGTCGCGCATCACCGACAGCACCTCTGCGACCAATTCCGGGTCGAGTGCCGAAGTGGGTTCATCGAACAGCATCAGCTTGGGCCGCATCGCCAGGGCCCGGGCGATGGCCACCCGTTGCTGCTGGCCACCGGACAGCTCGATGGGATAGCTGTCGCGCTTGTGCGCCAGGCCGACCCGGGCCAGTAACTCAAGGGCTTCCTCGACCGACTCCTTGGGCGAACGCTTGAGCACCTGGACCGGGCCTTCGATGATGTTTTCCAGCACGGTCATGTGCGGAAACAGGTTGAAGCGCTGGAACACCATGCCGGTGGCCAGCCGCTGGCGGGCGATCTGCGCTTCATTGAGTTCATGCAGCTTGTTGCCGGCGATCCGGTAACCGACCAGTTCGCCGTCGACCCACAAGCCACCCTTGTCGATCTTTTCCAACTGGTTGACGCAGCGCAGCAGGGTGCTCTTGCCGGAACCCGAAGGACCGATGATGCACAGCACTTCGCCTTGCTCGACTTCGATATTGATGTCCTTGAGGGCGTGGAACGAGTCGTAGTATTTGTTCAGGCCGACAGCCTTGATGATGCTTCTCATGTTCGAATTCTCCTGGACACTTACGAGCGCTTGCCGGCGCCACGGGCAAAACGCCGTTCCAGGCGACTCTGGCCGAAGGACAGCACGGTGACGGCGACCAGGTACCAGATCCCGGCGACGATCAGCAGCTCCATGACTCGGGCGTTGGCGTAGTAGATGTTCTGGGCGTTGTAGAGCAGTTCCGAGTACTGGATCACGCTCGCCAGGCTGGTCATCTTGACCATGCCGATAAACTCGTTGCCCACTGGCGGGATGATGATGCGCATGGCCTGGGGCAGGATGATCCGGCGCAGGGCTTGCAGTTGCGGCATGCCGATGGACTTGGCGGCTTCATACTGGCCGGTGTCCACCGACAGCAGGCCGGCGCGAACTACTTCGGCGGTATAGGCGCCCTGGTTGATCGACAGGCCCAGCAGCGCGGCGACAAAAGGCGTCATCAGGCTGACGGTATCGAGCTGGAATACTCCGGGAATCCCGATGGTCGGGAAGATCAGCGCCAGGTTGAACCACAGCAGCAGTTGCAGGATCAGCGGCGTGCCACGGAACAGCCAGGTGTAGGTGATCGCCACATAGCGCAGGATCGGGTTGGCCGACATGCGCATGATCGCCGTGATCACCCCGAATACCACGCCCAGGGCCATGGCCAGGATCGCCATGATAATGGTGTTCAGCAGCCCGGTGAGAATCGCCTTGGCGGTCAGGAACTGGCCGATATAGGACCATTCGATCTGGCCCTGGGCAAAGGCCCGGACCAGCCCGACCAGGGCGACGACGATCAGGGTGGCGAAGAAAATACGTCCGTAATAGCGCCGCGGTACGTGTTCGTACTGGGTGATATCGAACTGGTTCTCGGCCAGTTTGCGCTCAGCGAGCAAGCGTTCTGCCTGGGATTGGCTCATGGTGTTTCTCCGTATGCGGCGCCGGGGCGCCGCCGTTGTTTCTGGTTACACCGTCCTGTAGAAGCCTGGCTTGTCGGGCCGCCGCATCGCAGCGAAGGGGCCATCAAGGCCGCCAAAAGCTTCGCGGGCAAGCCCTGCTCCTACAGGGGGGCGGTGTTTTCTAAGCCTTGCTACACACGCAGGCCGGCGTATTCGGCGGCCCATTGGTGCTGTGCTTCGAGTGCGACTTTCAACCGGGCGATCTGCTCGCGAACCTGCTCAGGCGCCGTTCCGCCCCAACCGCTGCGGGCGGCAATGGCGGCTTCCAGGGTCAGGCAGTCACGCACTTGCGGGGTCAGGCGTGGATCGATCTCGGCCAACAACGCCGGGCTCGCTTCCCACAGTTCCAGATCGCCGGCTTCGCAGGCCTTGACCAGCGCGCCGGTGATTTCATGGGCTTCCTTGAACGGCACGCCGCGCATCGCCAGCCAGTCGGCGACTTCGGTGGCCAGGGTGAAACCCAGGGGCGCCTGGCGCCGCAATTCCTCGACGTTGACGGTCATGGTCGCGACCATCCCGGCCATGGCCGGCAGCACCAGCAACAGGGTGTCGACGCTGTCGAGCACGCCGTTCTTGTCTTCGCTCAGGTCACGGTTATAGGACAGCGGCAAGGATTTGAGGGTCGACAGCAGCCCGGTCAGGTTGCCGATCAGGCGGCCGGCCTTGCCTCGCGCCAGCTCGGCGATATCCGGGTTTTTCTTCTGCGGCATGATCGAACTGCCGGTGGCGTAGGCATCGTCCAGCACCACCCAGCGGAACTGCCGGGACGACCACAGGCAGAACTCTTCGGCCAGGCGCGAGATATTGATCCCGAGCATGCTGGCGACGAACAGGAATTCGGCGACATGGTCACGGCTGGCCACTGCATCGATGGAGTTTTCACAGACGCCGCTGTAACCCATTTCCCGCGCCGATTGCTGCGGCTGGCGCGCGATGGCAGAGCCGGCCATGGCTGCCGCGCCCAAGGGTGACAGCGAAGTACGGGCATCCCAGTCCACCAGTCGCTGGACATCCCGCAACATCGCCTGGGCGTGGGCCAGCAGGTGATGGGCGAACACGATCGGCTGGGCCTGCTGCAAGTGGGTGAAGCCGGGGCAGATGCTCTGCACATGTTGCTCGGCCTGGTCGACCAGCGCCTGTTGCAGGGCCAGGACTTCCACCGCCAGGGTGCGCACATGGTCACGCAGGAACAGGCGCAGGTCATTGGCGGTCTGGTCGTTGCGCGAACGCCCGGCGCGCAGCTTGCCGCCCAGGGCGCCGAGGCGCTCGGTCAGCAGGCGCTCGATAAAGGTGTGCACGTCCTCGTCGTCGAGGGTCGGGGCGACACGGCCGGCGCGGAAATCCTCGCCGATGGTGTCCAGGGCCTCGACCATGCTTTTGGTTTCCTGCTCGTCGAGCAGGCCGGCCCGCTGCAATTCGTGGGCATGGGCCCGGGAACCGGCGAGGTCATAGGGGGTGAGGCGGAAATAACCATCCGGGCAGCGGGAGAGGGCGGCCAGGGCGGCGGATGGGCCGCTCTTGAAACGGGCGCCCCAGAGACGGTCGGTGGCTTGAGCCATTGTTGTTTTCCTCCAGCAAATGATCGATTCAACACAGGACCGCCGCCAACCGTCCGGGGAGGGGCAGGGTCATGCACTATCAGGAGGGCAGATTACGAATCCTTGTAGACGCCGCTCGTGGACACCTACAAGTACAAAAGAATGGCTTTTAAACGCTTGCAATCAGCGACTTGTGGCTGATTTGCAAAAAATATCGGTGGTTGCCAAGCCTGGTTTTCTGTGTTCATTATTATCGACCGGCGACGTTTTTCTTGTGGAGCTAAGCCTGTTGAATATGTGGTTCGAGGTCAATAAGCATGATGGAAACCCAGCTTTCCAATTCTGGAAACCCGGCGCCGAAACCTGGACAGCGAGCGCCCTTGGCACTCAGTGGACTGGACTTCAAATTACTCAAAGTGTTCAAGGCGGTGGTCGAGGCCGGGGGCTTCAGCGCGGCTCAGAATGAGCTGAATGTGGGGCTGGCCGCCATCAGCAAGCAGATTTCCGACTTGGAAATCCGCATTGGCATGCGCCTGTGTACCCGTGGACGAGAGGGTTTTTGCCTGACCGAAGAGGGCAGTCTGGTGTACCAGGCATCAATTGATTTGTTTGCCTCGGTCGACAACTTTCGCGACCGACTTAGTTCGGCCCAGAACGAACTGATCGGCGACTTGAGTGTAGGCGTCGTGGACAATACTATTTCCGACCTTAATTCTCCGTTAGTTGCCGCGCTGCGCAAGATTCACGATGAGTCACCGAAAGTAAGATTTCGCCTGCACGCGGCACAGTTGGATGAAGTGGAGCGAGGGGTTGTAGAAGGTCGTTATATTGCGGGGATAGTACCGGTTTATCAAAAAAGAGAAGAGTTTGATTATTTCACGCTCTATGAGGAGCGGGCCGAGGTTTACTGTGGTGTCGGACACCCGCTGTTCGACTCGGAAGACGCGCTCAGCAGTGTCGAAGTGCTGCGTGAGTACCCGTTCGTCAACCACCGTTATGCCATCCATCGCGACAAACTCGACTTTGTCACCTACGACAGCTTTTCCGCCTCGGCGTCCCAGGTGGAGGCTGTGGCGATGCTGGTCCAGACCGGGCGTTTTCTTGGCTTCCTGCCGCAGCACTATGCCGCCCCGTTGGTGGCCAAAGGCTTATTGCGGGCCTTGATGCCGGAGCGGGTCAGCTATTGCACTCCCTTCAATCTGATCCTGCGCCACAACACGACGCGCAGCCCGCTGGTCAAGGCTTTCGCCCAGGCCCTGGGGGTAGATCTCAAAGCGCCGTTGCAGCGGTAGGGGCGAGCTGAAGCCGCCAACCCGCTTGCCCAATACCCGCTCATGGACCTCATTGTTAAGCAGCACGCTTTCAATCACTTGCCGAAAGCCGGGCTCGTCGTACAACGGTCCCTTGAGTGCGACCAAGGCATCGCGCAGTGCCATCAACTTGCTCAAAGGGGGCCCCGAGTTCGGCGCAGCACCGTTGCCGGGACCTGGCCCGAGAGTGCCCCGGGTGTTCGCCTTGATGGCGGCGGGCGGTAATGGGTCGCAATCTTCATTGGACATGACGGGTTCTCTACAGAATAGGCGCACTGCGTAAGGAGAACAGAGGGTAAAAAGCTCGACCTTTTTAGTCTAAAGCAGGCTCAGCCGGGTGCTAGTTATGAGCGGATTTTAATAGCCGTCATATTTACGTATATATACGTAGGAGCTTTCTAGAAAGCCGCTCTTCTTGTAGGTAAAACGCCCTTGAGCAACAGGAAGCTTCATCGGGAAGAACGGGACGTTTTAACCCATGTTGCCCATTGCCCTCCGTCGTCAGCACGTCACTCCAACAGCCGCACAAACCCGGGTTGTAAACCGAACACCTCGACGCCTTCCGGTGTCGCCTGGCCGGTGGTGACCGCCACGCGCTTGACCGGCTGACCCACCGCCTCGCGGTATTCCACCTCAAGGCCGTTATCGACATGCTGGAGCGCCGCGGGCGGCAGCACGATCGCCTGCTCGTTGCGGTAGGTGATGATGGTCAGCCGGGCACTCATGCCCAGCCGGACCCTTTGCAACTGCTCCTTGCTCAGTTTCGGCACCGAGAGCGTCACCGGGAACTGTGCGCCGCCGCCGGGCGCATCGCTGGGCAGCGCCAGGCTGCTGACGATATCGACGGCGCCGTCGAGGCGCACACCGTCGAAACCGTCTCCCAGGATCTCGACGCTCTGACCTTGATGCAGTTGGTTGATGTCCAGCTCAGAGACCTTGCTGACGATCTTCAACTGCTCGATATTGGCCAGGCCGAACAAGACCTGCCCCTGGGTGACCCGGCTGCCGTTCTGCACCGGCCCGGCGCTGCTGGCTGTCGAGCCTTGCGGGCCGGACACCCCCGGAGCCGGCACGACGATACCGGCAAACGGTGCCAACACATTCTTTCCCTCAAGCAGGGTGCGCAAGGCTTCGTACTTGACCGTGGTATTGGTCAATTCCATATCGGCGATCTGGCGATATTCGCCCTTGCCCTGGTCCAGGGCCTGTTGCAGATCACCCTGGGCCGCCGCCAGATCCAGGCGCTGGGTTTGCAGTTGCTGCTGCAGATCGTCCAGCTCGCCACGGGCGATGATGCCGCGCTGGAGCAGGGTCTGGCTTTCGCGCAGCTTGCGCTCGTTGTTGCCGACGGACATTTCCACCGCCCTGAGCGAGCGCCGGGCGCGGGCCACCTGCTGGCTGTTGTTCCAGTCCTGCAACTCCTGGACGGCGCGGCGTGCCTTGAGCTGGGCGGACAAGGCGTCGCGCAGCTGGATTTCCAGCAGCGCCGGGTCCATCTGCACCAGTGTCTGCCCGGACTCGACCCGCTGTCCCTGTTCCACCAGCACGGCGCGCACATTTCCGTCGAAGGGCGCGGTAAGGGTGATGGTTTTCTGCGGCTCGATCTTGCCCACCAGGCCGATCTGGTGGACCAGCGGCGCGGTCTGCACCGGGATCCACTGGCCGTTCTTCGGCGGATCGGCAGCCGGGGCGCGATAGCCGATCACCGTGGCGGCGACGACGACCACCAGGCCCAGTGCGCCGCCTTGCAACCAGCGTTTGCGGCGGGTCGTTGTGTCAGTAGTCATTGAGCGCAATGTCCCAGCTCTCCAGAGTCATGCCCAGGGTCAGATCCAACTGGGTCTGGGCGTTCAAATAGGCAATCAGGGCATTGAGTCGGGCGTTTTCGGCGTTACGCAGGTCGCCTTCATAGCTCAGGACCTGAAAGTTGCTGGAGCGCCCGGCACTGAGCTTTTCCCGCTCGATATCCAGCTTGCGCCGTGAAAGGTCGACGGCGCGCTGGGCGATCTCGTATTGCCGCCAGCGGGTGCCGAGGTCGCGCACCACGTCATTGACGCTGCGCTCCAGCGCTTGCTTGGCATCGGCGAGCGTGATCTGCTGATTCTCGACATCGATCCGGGCATGCACTTCGGCCTGGCGGGTACTGAGGTCGCCGATGGGGATCTGCACCTGCACGCCGGCGTAGCTGTCCCAACGGCGGCTGCCGACGTTGCCGAGGTCATTGTCGGTGCGATCGCGAATCTGGTTGGCCCCGGCGATCAGCGACACATCCCAACGGCTCTGGTCCTTGGCGATCACCAGGTTCAGGTCGGCCTGCTGGCTGCCGAGCAAGGACGCCAGGTAGTCCGGCTGCTGGACCTGGGCCACGCGAAAGGCGTCCTGCTTGTCGATGTTGACCCGGTTGGCTTCCAGCGCCTCGGTGGCGTGGATCGGCGTGGACAGGTCGAGGGCCAGCAGGCGCAATAGCGACAGGCGATTGATATCCACCTGGTTGCGGGCTTCCTCGACGCCCAGCTCCTGGGTGGCGATATCGGCTTCGGTCTGGACGATTTCGAACTCGGCCATGCGACCCGCGGCGATCAGCGCCTTGTTCACATCCAGCAGGGCACGGGCGCGCTTGAGCGCGTCCTGGGTAATGGTCAGTTGTTCCTGGGACCTGAGCACTTCCCGGTAGGCGGTGATAATGTCGCTGATGGTCTGCGCGACGTTGGACTTGAGGCTAAGGCGGTTGACCTGCTCGGCGATCCGCGCCACCCGCAGTGGGGCGGTGGTCACATCCCAGCCGGCCCCCCTCAGCAGGGGCTGGATAATTGCCAGGTCGAGGCCGTCGCTGCGATAACGACCGGCGACATCGGCATTGGTCAGTTGTTGGGTCCAGGCCATGCTCAGGCGGGTGCCGTACTCGCTGAGCAGGCTGGTGGTCGGCGAAAGGGTGGTATTGCGCGAGCTGTCCTTGGAACCCCGGTTCGCTTGATAGGTGCCGCTGAGCAACAGCTTGGGATTGAACACATCTTCGGAAACCCGCAGGTCGAACTTCTGCGCGATCCGTTGCAGGTAGGCGCTGCGAATGCTGCGGTTGTTGCGCAGACCCAGGTACACCGCGTCCCCCAGGGTCAGGTCGGTATTCTGCTGGCTCAACAATACGCCACGGGCCTGATTGTTGCGCAGGCTTGGAGCTGACGGCTGGCCGACCAGAGCGTCGGCGGCCAGCGCCGGGCAGCCCGACAGGCAGAGCAGCAGAGCCATCCATGGCCGGGGTCTATTCATCGCGCAGGGCCTCCACCGGTTGCAGTCGTGATGCTGAAATCGCCGGGTAAAGGCCGAAAAACAGGCCCACCAGCAGGGTACTCCCGACCCCCAATGGCAGCGACAGCACCGCCAGGGAGAATTGCCAGGCGGATATCCGTGCATACAGGTAGGCCGCGGCCATGCCGAGCAGCGCACCGCAGAACGCACCGACGGCGGTCAGGCTGACCGCCTCCAGCAGAAACAGGTTACGGATATCCTTGCGCCGCGCCCCCAGCGCCATGCGCACACCGATTTCCCGGCGGCGCTCGGAGACGTTCATCAGCATCACATTCATCACCCCGACACCGCCGCCGACCAGGGAGATGCCGCCCAGGGCCATCAGCAGGTAGCCGAAGGTCCGGCTTTGCCGGGTCATGCCGTCAATCATCTGTTGCGGTACCTGGACCTCGACCTGGCGGCCCCTGAGGCGCTGTTTCAAGGCCTGGGTCAGGGCATCGGCGACTTGATTGGTGTCCTGGCCGGGGGCCACCCGCACGATGAGATTGCTGATCTGCGGGTCGCTCATGATTCGCCCCAGGCCTTCAAGGGGGAGAAACAGCGAGTCGTCGGCCTGCACCGGAATCAGGATGGCCGGCGGTTGGCTGCGGGCGATGCCGATCACCTGGAACAGGTAGTCATTGATGCGGATGCGTTCGCCCAGGCGCAGCGGGTCGCCGGGTTTGCTCAAGGCCTGGGCGATCTTGTGCCCGACCACGACATAGGTTTCGCCGTGATCGAAGTCGGAGATAAAGCGTCCTTCATCCAGTTGCAGGCGCATGGCCCCCATCAACTGGGCGGTGCTGCCCACCAGATTGGCGTTGCTGGCCCGGCCGTGAAACACCACCGCGGCGCTGGACAGGGTGATCGGGGCGATCTCCAGCAGGCCTGGCAACGCCGTGTTCAACGACGACACATCGAGGGTCGCCGGCATCGACGTGCGTACATCGGCATTGCCGGGAAACTGCACCGACAACGTATCGGTGCCCATGTCCTTGAAGATCGCCGAGGCTTCCTGGGCCGCGTTGTGGCCGATATTGATCAGGGCGATCACCGATGAACTGCCGATGACAATCCCCAGCAAGGCCAGGAGCGAGCGTTTACCCAAGGTCCTCAGGCTGACAAAGGCCTCGTGGAGCAACTGGCTGGCACTTTGTTCGACCTGCACGCTCATGCCGGGCAGGCCTCGCGTATCACGCCGTTGTGCACCCGGATCTGCCGCCCCAGGCGTTGGGCGATCTGCGGGTCGTGGGTGACGATGATCAGCGTGACCTGGCGGACGCGATTGAGCTCCAGCAACAGGTCCATGATTTCCCGGGCGGTGCTGCTGTCGAGGTTGCCGGTGGGTTCGTCGGCGAGGATCACCGAAGGTTCCCCCACCAGCGCCCGGGCAATCGCCACCCGTTGGCGCTGGCCGCCGGAGAGGTCGGCGGGGCGATGGTGCGCGCGCGCCTCCAGGCCGACCTGTTCGAGCATGGCCATGGCCCGGGTCAGTGACTCGCCACGGGGGACACCGCGATAACTCAGGGGCAGGGCGACATTGTCCAGGGCGCTGAGGCGCGCCAGCAGGTTGAAACTCTGGAAGACGAAGCCGATCTGCCGGTTGCGGATCGCCGCCAACTGGTCGGGGCTGGAGTGGAAGATGTCATGGCCGGCAAAACGATAGTGGCCGCTGTCGGGCAGGTCGAGCAACCCGAGGATATTGAGCAGGGTGCTTTTGCCCGAACCGGAAGCGCCGAGAATGGCACAGCTTTCACCGGCCTCGATGGACAGCGAGACATTGTCGAGAATGGTGAGGGTTTGCTCGGCGAGGCGATAACGCTTGGCGATGCCCTGCAGGGAGATGAAGCCTTCGTGAGCAATCGTGTCTGTCATCGCTGATCGCGCCGGCCGGCTTGACCCGGCAGGAGCCTCCGTCCCGGGCGCTTTGTGGGACGCTCAGGCGGTTCTCGGGGCAGGGACAAGCACAAGGTTTATTTTATTGTTTCAAATAATTGTTTGAATAGTAACCGTGATCTTGGGGCGACGCCAGCCGCCGGGTTCAAGGAAGGCCAAGACATTTCAGGCAGGGCTTTGTGACAACTGGATACATTTTATTGGTCGGTCAAGCCGGCCGCGACGAGTGCAGGCACTAGCCTTGCTCACGAGGGACAGCCTGGACACAGTTGCCTCCAACTGTGTCTTTTTGAACCCAAATAGAATGGTTTTCAAACACCCGATAAGACACGGTACCCGGCGTAGAGGCTTGCTTTCAAAGGTTTTCACGGGTATAAAAAATCAAATTTATTTTTAAAACACTGTTCATCCGGTCAAATTTTCACCCCGCAAAGGCTCCTCACATATGGTCGCAAAGAAACTCAGTGCCCCGAATGTCACCAAGACCCGACTACTGGATGCCACGGAGGCACTGTTTATCAAATACGGCTACGACGCCGTGTTATTGCGCCAGATCACGGAGCGCGCCCAGGTCAACCTGGCCGCGGTGAACTATCACTTCGGGGACAAGGATTCCCTGATGACCGCCTTGCTCATGCAGCGCCTCGGGCCGCTCAACGAGCAGCGCCTGGAACTGTTGGCCAAATGCGAGGAACAGGCGGACGGCCCGCTGGACTGCGAGACCCTGCTGGGGGTTCTGTTCGCCCCGGCCATGGGCCTGGAACGCAGCGGCGATGGTGATGAAAGCCGCTCCTTCATTCGTTTTCTGGGGCGGGTCTACAGCGATACCTCACCCTTTATCCAGGAGTACCTCAAGGAGCATTACCAGCCGGTTTTCGAGCGTTTCTTCAAGGCCTTTGCCCTGGCGCTGCCGGATATGCCGCGCAATGAAGTCGGGGTGCGCCTGCAATTCGCCCTCAAGGCGATTTCCGGGGTGATTGCCGGGACCGAGCTGCGTTTCCTGATGCAGGCCATGAGCCTGGGGCGCCCGGCCACGGATGCCGAAGTCATGGCCAAGCTGATCAGCCTGGTCTCGGCCGCCATCCATGCGCCGATGCAGGACCGCAAAGCCGAGCAGGCGCTGGAGCGCGTGCTGCAGACCCAACGCTCGATTCGCCAGCAGGGCGTGCCGGTCACGGCCAAGGTGGCCGGCAAGCCATAGCGGATTGATCCCTCGTGTATTGGCGCGCCCATGTTTGAGCCGATACCGATGATCAGGTCACGTC
This sequence comes from Pseudomonas sp. MWU13-2862, assembly GCF_023242495.1. Lineage (NCBI taxonomy): Bacteria > Pseudomonadati > Pseudomonadota > Gammaproteobacteria > Pseudomonadales > Pseudomonadaceae > Pseudomonas > Pseudomonas sp. MWU13-2862. The sequence continues at coordinate 348,180 of NZ_JALMEZ010000007.1, forward strand.
GCACAATCGCCAATCATGGCTAGAGTGAAACTGACGGCAATTGTGCCGCCACCGTGATCGTTTCAAAGAGCCCGGCACCTGACCGGGACCTTCACCTGATCGGGAGTACGCGATGGATCTCAACCGTCGTCAGTTCTTCAAGGTCGCCGCCATCGGCCTTGGAGGCTCGAGTCTGGCCGCGTTGGGCATGGCCCCGACGCCCGCCTTCGCCGAGCAAGTGCGCCACTTCAAACTCACCCATACCCATGAAACCCGCAACACCTGCCCGTATTGCTCGGTCGGTTGCGGGCTGATCATGTACAGCCAGGGTGATACCGCGAAGAACGTGGTCCAGGACATCATCCATATCGAGGGCGATGCCGACCATCCGGTCAATCGCGGCACCCTGTGCCCCAAAGGCGCCGGCCTGCTGGACTTCATCCACAGCCCTGATCGCCTCAAGTACCCGCAGGTACGCAAGCCGGGCAGCCAGGAATGGACCCGGGTTTCCTGGGATGAGGCGCTGGACCGCGTCAGCGACCTGATCAAGGCCGACCGCGACGCCAACTTCATCGAGAAGAACGCCCAGGGGCAGACGGTCAACCGCTGGCTGACCACCGGATTTCTCGCCGCTTCGGCGGCGTCCAACGAAGCCGGTTACCTGACCCACAAGGTCATTCGCAGTCTCGGCATGCTGGGGTTCGACAACCAGGCACGTGTCTGACACGGCCCGACGGTGGCAAGTCTTGCCCCGACGTACGGCCGTGGCGCCATGACCAACACCTGGACCGATATCGCCAACGCGAATCTGATCCTGGTAATGGGTGGCAATGCCGCTGAAGCGCATCCGTGCGGCTTCAAATGGGTGACCGAAGCCAAGGCCCACAACCAGGCACGCCTGATCGTGGTCGACCCGCGGTTTACCCGGACCGCCTCGGTGGCCGACTATTACGCGCCGATCCGTACCGGCAGCGATATCGCCTTTATGGGCGGGCTGATCAATTTCCTGCTGACCGAGGACAAGATCCAGCACGAATATGTGCGCAACTACACCGACGTATCGTTTATCGTCAAAGCCGGCTTCGGCTTCGAGGACGGGCTGTTCAGCGGCTACGATGCGGCCAGCCGCACCTATACCGACAAGTCCTCCTGGGGGTATGAGCTGGGCGAGGACGGTTTCGCCAAGGTCGACCCGAGCCTGCAACACGAGCGCTGCGTCTACCAGCTGATGAAACGGCACTACAGCCGCTACAGCCTGGAACTGGCGAGCCAGACCTGCGGCATGCCCCAGGACGCCATGCGCAAGATCTGGGACGAAATCGCCACCTGCTCGCAACCGGGCAAGACCATGACGATTCTCTATGCCCTGGGTTGGACCCAGCACTCCATCGGCTCGCAGATCATCCGCAGTGCGGCCATGGTCCAGCTGTTGCTGGGTAACGTCGGCATGCCCGGCGGCGGGGTCAATGCCTTGCGCGGTCACTCCAATATCCAGGGGCTGACGGACCTCGGGCTGTTGTCCAATTCGCTGCCCGGCTACCTGACCCTGGCTTCCGATGCCGAGCAGGACTACGACACCTATATCGCCAAGCGCGCCCTCAAACCCTTGCGCCCCGGCCAGTTGTCCTACTGGCAGAACTACGGCAAGTTCCATGTCAGCCTGATGAAAGCCTGGTATGGCGCCAATGCCACCGCCGAAAACCACTGGGGCTACGACTGGCTGCCCAAGCTCGACAACCCTGGCTACGACATCCTGCGCATGTTCGACCGGATGGGCCAGGGGCTGGTCAACGGCTATATCTGCCAGGGCTTCAACCCGATTGCCGCGCTGCCCGACAAGAACCGGGTGACCGCGGCGCTGGGCAAACTCAAGTGGCTGGTGGTGATGGATCCGCTGTCCACTGAAACCTCGGAGTTCTGGCGCAACGCCGGACCTTACAACGATGTCGACACCGGCAGTATCCAGACCGAGGTCATTCGCTTTCCGACCACCTGCTTCGCCGAGGAAGATGGCTCGCTGACCAATAGCAGCCGCTGGCTGCAATGGCACTGGAAAGGCGCCGAGGGGCCTGGGGAAACCCGCACCGACGTGAAGATCATGAGCGAACTGTTCCTGCGTCTGCGCAAACGTTATCAGGCCGATGGCGGCGCTTTCCCCGAGCCGATCCTCAAGCTCAGCTGGCCGTACAAGATCGCTGATGAACCGTCACCGGAGGAACTGGCGCGGGAAATCAACGGTTACGCCAGCGCGGACTTCACCGATGCCACGGGGACTGCCATGAAGGCCGGCCAGCAACTGGCCGGATTCGCCCAGCTCAAGGACGACGGCAGCACCGCTTCGGGCTGCTGGATCTTCTGCGGCAGCTGGACCGAGCAGGGCAACCAGATGGCCCGGCGCGACAACAGCGATCCCTACGGCATGAAACAGCACCTGGGTTGGGCCTGGGCCTGGCCGATGAACCGGCGCATTCTCTACAACCGTGCGTCCGCCGACACCCAGGGCAAGCCCTGGTCGCCGGAAAAACGCCTGGTGTGGTGGAACGGCAAGGCCTGGGGCGGCACCGACGTGCCCGACTACAAACCCGATGTACCGCCGGAAGCCGGGATGAACCCGTTCATCATGAACCCCGAGGGCGTGGCGCGGTTCTTTGCCGTGGACAAGATGGCCGAAGGGCCGTTCCCGGAGCATTACGAGCCGTTCGAAACCCCCATCGGCATCAACCCGCTGCACCCGGACAACAAGAGGGTCACCAGCAACCCGGCGGCCCGGATCTTCGATTCGGTCTGGGACAGTCTGGGCGTGGCGAAGGATTTCCCCTATGCCGCGACCACTTACCGGCTGACCGAACATTTCCACTTCTGGAGCAAGCACTGCAAGCTCAACGCCATTGCCCAGCCCGAGCAGTTCGTCGAGATCGGCGAGCTCCTGGCCAAGGAGAAGGGCATCGTGGCCGGCGACCGGGTGCGGGTCAGCTCCAAGCGCGGGCATATCGAGGCGGTGGCGGTGGTGACCAAACGGATTCGGCCGCTGCAGGTCAACAACCAGGTCGTGCACCACATCGGCATCCCGTTGCACTGGGGATTCACCGGGGTGGCGCGGCATGGCTACCTGACCAACACCCTGGTGCCGTTCCTCGGCGATGGTAATTCACAGACCCCGGAATCCAAGTCATTCCTGGTCAACGTGGAGAAAATCTGATGGCCAGCCAAGACATCATTGCCCGTTCGGCGACCACCACCTTGCCGCCCTCCGTGCGCCAGCAGGAAGAAGTCGCCAAACTGATCGACACCACCAAGTGCATCGGCTGCAAGGCCTGCCAGGTGGCGTGTTCGGAATGGAACGAGCTGCGCGACGAGGTCGGCCATAACCATGGCACCTACGACAACCCCCAGGACCTGAGTGCCGAAAGCTGGACCCTGATGCGCTTCACCGAGCATGAAAATGCCGCCGGCAACCTGGAGTGGCTGATCCGCAAGGACGGTTGCATGCACTGCGCCGACCCCGGCTGCCTGAAGGCCTGCCCCAGCCCGGGGGCGATCATCAAGCACGCCAATGGCATCGTCGATTTCAACCAGGACCATTGCATCGGTTGCGGTTACTGCATCACCGGTTGCCCCTTCGACATACCGCGCATCTCGCAGAAGGACCACAAGGCCTACAAGTGCACGCTGTGTTCGGACCGGGTGGCGGTGGGACTGGAGCCGGCCTGTGTGAAAACCTGCCCGACCGGGGCGATTGTCTTTGGCAGCAAGGAGGACATGAAGGAGCACGCCGCCGAACGCATTGTCGACCTCAAGTCCCGCGGCTTCGACCAGGCCGGCTTGTACGACCCGGCCGGGGTCGGCGGCACCCATGTGATGTACGTGCTGCACCACGCCGACCAGCCGTCGCTGTACGCCGGCCTGCCGAACCAGCCGAGTATCAGCCCCTTTGTCGAATTGTGGAAAGGCATCAGCAAGCCCCTGGGCCTGCTGGCGATGGGCGCCGCGGTGCTGGCGGGCTTTTTCCACTACGTGCGCATCGGCCCGCAACGGGTGGAGGAGGATGAGCATCCGGCCCCCCCGGACAGCAGCGTCCATCAGGTCGATCCGAGCGTGCATGTCTTTGATCCGAAAACCGGTGAGGAGCCACGGCCATGAGCGACAAGCCGATCCTGCGTTATACCGCCAACCAGCGCACCAACCACTGGCTGGTGGCGATCCTGTTCTTTATGGCCGGCCTGTCCGGGCTGGCGCTGTTTCACCCGTCGTTGTTCTGGCTCAGCCAACTGTTCGGCGGCGGTCCCTGGACCCGTATCCTGCATCCGTTCATGGGCCTGCTGATGTTCGTGCTGTTCCTCGGATTGGTGATCCGCTTCTGGCGGGCCAACTTCTTTATCGCCAACGACCGCTTGTGGCTCAAACGGGTAGATCGGGTGATCCGTAACGAGGAGGAGGGCGTACCGCCGATCGGCAAGTACAACCCCGGGCAGAAACTGCTGTTCTGGACGCTGCTGGCTTGCATGTTGGTCCTGCTGTTCAGCGGCGTGGTGATCTGGCGGGCGTATTTCAGCCAGTACTTCGGCATCGGCAGCATTCGCCTGGCGGTGTTGCTCCATGCCCTGGCGGCGTTCGTACTGGTGTTGAGCATCATCGTGCATATTTATGCCGGTATCTGGATCAAGGGCTCGGTCGGGGCCATGCTGCATGGCTGGGTCAGTCGTGCCTGGGCACGCAAACACCATGAGTTGTGGTACCGCGAGGTGACCCGGAACGAAGCCTCGACCGCCGAGCCACGGAAAAAGGGATAAGCGCTTGAGCACGATATTGGAACCTGGACAGATCGAGGCTTCGGCCAGTTCGCCGCCGTTTCTGCATCTGCCGCCGCCGACGCTGTTCGCCCTGCGCGCAGCGCGGCTGGAGCAGTTGGCGGTCGGGCATCCGCTGGCCGAATATATCGGACTGGTGGCCGGGCTTTGTCGGGTGCAGCAGCAACTGCTGGATCAACCGCCAAGCACCGCGCTTCCCGATCCTGAGCGCCAGCGGCTGTGCCTGGAGCATGGCCTGCCGCCGCTGGCTGCTGACAGCCTGGTGCGCGAAGACCTTTGGCTGCCTTGGCTGGACGCCTTGTTGTCGGGTCATGCCACCCGTGTCCCCGCCGTGCGACAGGCCATCAGCACTTTGCAGGACACCTGGGGCGGGCAACGTAAAGTCTGGGCGCTGGCCTTGCTCGGGGGCCAGTATTCCGGCCTGCCGGCAGCCTTGGTGCCGTTTCTCGGGGCGGCCTTGCAGGCGGCCTGGAGCTATTGGCTGCTGAGCGTGCCGAACCTGGCCTTGAAACCCGGCGACAGCCTGAGCCAATGCCCGGCCTGCGGTTCGCCGGCCATGGCCGGGGTGATCCGCCACCGGGGCAAGTTCAATGGCCTGCGTTACCTGGTGTGTTCACTGTGCGCCTGCGAGTGGCATGTGGTACGGGTCAAATGCATCTACTGCGAACAGAGCAAGGGACTCAAGTACCTGAGCCTGGGGGATGACGGCCACGAAGCGGGTCATGCACCGTTGCGGGCGGAAATCTGCCCGGGCTGTAACAGCTATCTCAAGCTGCTCTATCTGGAAGAAGATGCCGAGGCCGAGGGGCTGTCAGCTGATATCACCAGCCTGGCGCTGGATATTCGTCTCGATCAGGAAGGGTATCTGCGCCAGGCACCCAACCTGTTGCTGGCGCCAGGGGGCGATTAGGCGATGGCGTCGTGCCCCTCCCTCAAGGAACGAGCGAGGCGTCTACACTCAGGTTTCCGCATCGCGTCTTCAGGAAACCGCTGATGTCCTCGAGCCTTGCCGCTGTCCCGCCACGTCTGCCTTCCATCGATAGCCTGCTGCGCGACCCCGCTTGCCAGCCCCTGGCCGAGCGCTATGGTCGGGATGCCTTGCTGACAACCTTGCGGCAGTTGCTCGATGAACTGCGTGAACCGGTCCGTTCGGGCCAGCTCACGGCCAACGAACTGACCCCGCCCGTTCTGGCGGGCCGAGCCGGCGAACGCCTGTTCAACCAGCACCGCAGCCGTGTGCAACGGGTGTTCAACCTGACCGGCACGGTGCTGCACACCAACCTCGGCCGGGCGCTGCTGCCCGAAGAAGCCATAGACGCCATGCAAATCGCCGCCCGTTACCCGCTCAATCTCGAATTCGACCTGCGCAGCGGCAAGCGTGGCGACCGTGACGACCTGATCGAAGGCCTGATTCGCGAACTGACCGGCGCCGAAGCCGTCACCGTGGTCAACAACAATGCCGCCGCCGTGCTGCTGGCCCTCAACAGCCTCGGGCAACGCAAGGAAGGCATCATCTCCCGGGGCGAGTTGATCGAGATAGGCGGGGCCTTTCGCATCCCCGATATCATGGCCCGCGCCGGTGTCCGCCTGCATGAGGTGGGCACCACCAATCGCACCCATGCCCGAGACTACGAAACCGCCATCGGCCCACGTAGCGGCCTGTTGATGCGGGTGCACGCCAGCAACTACAACATCCAGGGCTTTACTGCCCAGGTGCCCACCGCCCGGTTGGCAGAGATTGCCCATCGCCATGGCTTGCCGTTGCTGGAAGACCTGGGCAGCGGCAGCCTGCTCGACCTCACACGCTGGGGCCTGCCCGCCGAACCCACGGTGCGCCAGGCGCTGGAAGACGGCGCCGATATTGTCACCTTCAGCGGCGACAAATTGCTCGGTGGGCCCCAGGCCGGGTTGATTGTCGGGCGCAAGGAGTTGATCGCGAAGATCAAGAAGAACCCGTTGAAACGGGCGTTGCGGGTCGACAAGCTGACCCTCGCCGCGCTGGAGGCGGTGCTGGGGTTGTACCGTAACCCGGACCGATTGGCTGAACGTTTGCCCAGCTTGCGCCTGCTGACCCGACCCCAGGCGGAGATCCTTGCCCAGGCCGAGCGTCTGCGTCCGTTGTTGGCCGGCGTCTTGGGGGAGGGCTGGAGCGTCTCGGCGATGCCGGCGCTGGGCATGATCGGCAGCGGTAGCCAACCGGTGGCGCGGCTGCCCAGCGCGGCCTTGTGCCTGCGGGCGAATACCTCGAAGCGCCTGCGCGGACGCAGTTTGCATGGGCTGGAGGCGGCGTTGCGGGGGTTGCCGATTCCGGTGTTGGGGCGCATCGATGATGATGCCTTGTGGCTGGATCTGCGTCAGTTGGATGACGAGGCGGTCTGGGTGGCGCAGCTTGCGGGGTTGAACCTCGGGACCGCGTCATCGTTCATCGCGAGCAAGCTTGCTCCTACAAAAAGCGGGCCGCAGGGGAGTCGGACGAGGTGATCGTCGGCACGGCGGGGCATATCGACCATGGCAAGACGAGCCTGCTCCAGGCGCTGACCGGTCAGGCCGGCGACAAGCGCCGCGAGGAGCGCGAACGCGGCATCACCATCGATCTGGGTTACCTCTATGCCTCGCTGGAGCCCGGCTGCGCGCTGACCGGTTTTATCGATGTGCCCGGCCATGAGCGATTTATCCATAACATGCTGGCCGGCGCCCAGGGGATCGACCTGGTGTTGCTGGTGGTGGCCGCCGATGACGGGGTGATGCCCCAGACCCGCGAGCACCTGGCGATTGTCGAGCTGCTGGGCATTCCCCGGGCATTGGTGGCGATCAGCAAGTGCGACCGGGTGGAGCCTGCGCGCAGGGCCCAGGTGCGCACCGAGATCCAGGCATTGCTGGCGTCCGGCCCTTATGCCCGGGCACCCTTTATCGAGGTTTCCAGTGTCACCGGTGAGGGTATCGAGACCTTGCGCCAAGCGTTGCTCGAAGCCCAGGGCGAGGTCCGGCGACGCAGTGATGAGGGCGGCTTTCGCCTGGCGATCGACCGCGCCTTCAATGTACCGGGCAGCGGTATCGTGGTCACCGGCACGGCTTTGTCCGGTCACGTTGGAGCCGGTGATGTCCTGGCCCTTGGACCTACCGGCAAAGCGGTGCGGGTCCGTGGTCTGCACGCGCAGAATCAGGCGGCAAGCAAGGCGTTCGCCGGGCAGCGGGTCGCTTTGAACTTGAGTGCCGAGCGCCTGGCGCTCGAGCAGATTCATCGCGGTCACTGGCTGCTGTCCGAGTGGCTGCATGCCCCGACCCAGCGGCTGGATATCGAACTGCGACTGCTCGCCAGTGAAACCCGCCGGTTCGAACACTTCAGTTCGGTGCACATTCACTTGGGCACCCAGGATGTACTGGGCCGGGTGGCTTTGCTGGATACCACGCAGTTGGCGCCGGGAGGCCTAGCCTTTGCCCAGTTGCTGACCCATGCACCCTTGCAGGCCGTGCACGGTGACCGTCTGGTGTTGCGTGATCAAAGCGCACAACGGACCCTCGGTGGTGGCCGGGTGCTGGATCCCTTTGCGCCAACCCGTCAGCGCCGCAGCCCCGAGCGCCTGGCGCAGTTGCAGGCCTTGGCGCAGGCCCAAAGCCTGGAGACGGTATTGCCGACATTACTTGCCGGCAGCACCGGGGGTCTTGATCCACAACGCCTGGAGCGTCAGTTCAATCGTCCGCGCAACAGCTGGACGCTGCCCGCCGATATCAGTGTGATCGCCACGCGCCAAGGCTCGTTGTTGTTCAGCAGCACAGGTTGGCAAGCCCAGAAGGACGCCTTGCTCGCGCAACTGGCACGCTTTCACAGCCTGGAGCCCGATCAATTGGGGCCGGACCGCGATCGCCTGCGGCGTTTCGCCGCCTTGGCGCTGGAACGACCGGCATTTATCAGCCTGCTGGACTCGCTGCTCGACGACGCAGCGATTGCAGCAAGCGGCCCCTGGTTGCATTTGCCCGACCATCAGGTCCGCCTGAGCGCAGACGACGAGAACTTGTGGCAACAGCTGCAACCGCTGCTGGACCAGGGCGCAATCGATCCTCCGTGGGTACGCACCCTGGCACTGTCGACCGGGCAGGATGAAAACGCCGTACGCTTGCTGCTGCGCAAGCTGGCGAGGCTGGGGCAGGTGTACCAGGTGGTGCACGATCGTTTTTACACGGAGGCGGCGGTCCGGCAATTGGCGGCTATGCTGGTGCAATTGGCGGCGGATAATCCGACGGTACAGGTGATCGCCTTTCGTGATCGGCTGGGCCTGGGGCGTAAACGCTGTATTCAGATATTGGAGTTTTTCGATCGGATCGGCCTGACCCGGCGTGTCGGCAACTTGCGCTTTATTCGTGCTGACAACGCACTGGCCCGGAGTGCGCCGCAAAACCTGTAGGAGCCTGGCTTGCCAGCGAAGAGGCCCTTGAGAGCGCTAAAAGCTTCGCTGGCAAGCCAGGCTCCTACAGGTTTGTAGCGTGCCCAAGGCCTCGTCCAGGCGTACAGATTTCAAGGAAGGCAATCGCGCCCGGTGGCGCGGCCGGGCTTCAAACCCGGTTGGGGACGGCATCCGTTCCCGGGCAGGTTCGACTCCGGCTGCCTTCCGCCACTTTGTGGGAGCGGAGCTTGCCCGCGAAGACGACCGTGAGGTCGCTTAAAGCTTCGTGGGCAAGCTCCGCTCCCAAAGGTTCTGCATCAGTCTTTGAAAGACTAGATCTGCAGCGAGCGCCAGGCCGCTTCGGCCAACTCGTTCCGGAAAGTCACGGGGCGACTCTGGACCCGCCCGGATAACCAGGCCCGGCAATAGTTCTCCGCCTGCCCGACAATCAACGACAGCAACAGCTCGGCCGGAACATTCTTGAGGCCGTCGGCATGGGCCGGCTCGCCCAGCCATTCGCGCAACTGTCGGTTACGCGCCTTGTTACGGGTGGCCAGCTCCGTGGCATGGGGCCCCTGGGCCACGACAAAACGCGCCTGGAACTGGAATCGTGCCCATTGCGGTTGCGCGTCGACCCAATCGACATAGCTGTACACCAACGCCTGCACACCGTCCTGCAATGTCTCGGCAGCCGAGAGATAACGCTCACGCAAACCGGCCTGGTCTTCCAGTGCGGCGAAAAACAGCGCCGCCACCAGCCCCTCCTTGTTGCCGAAGTGGTGATAGATCGCTCCCACGCTGGTGTCGCATTCGGCGCGGATGGTTTCGATGGTCGTGGCTTCGATCCCGTGCTCGTTAAAGCTGGACAGGGCCTGCGCCAGGATCGCGCGTTTCAGTTCGGCCCGACGGCCCGGGTAACAGCGTTCGAGAAGATCGAGGTTTTCCATGGAAGCAACAACCTGAAGTCCGGTGGCAAGGCAGCAATCTTATGAAACAGAAGCCTGAGCTTGACAGATTTTCCATTAACAGAATATTGTTCTTTTACAGAATATTATTCTGTTAATCGAACAAGACACCCACCGAGGTACACCCGATGAGCCAGTTCCTGAGTATGTTCACCAGTGCAGGTCCGGAAAAATTCAGTCAGATGGCCTGCCAGATCGCCCCGTACTTCAGCACCATCAATCCGTTGATCAGCGAGCTACGCGCCGGGCATTCGCAGGTGCTGGTGCCGTTTCGTCGGGAAATCACCAATCACCTGGGTACTGTCCACGCCATTGCCCTGTGCAACGCCGCCGAGCTGGCAGCCGGGGTGATGACCGATGTGTCGATTCCCGAGGGTGCGCGCTGGATTCCCAAGGGCATGAGCGTGGAGTACCTGGCCAAGGCCAAGACCGACGTACGTGCCGTGGCCGATGGCAGTGCGGTTGACTGGTCGACGGCGGGAGACAAGATCGTCGTGGTGGACATTCGTGACGAGGAGGGTGTGCAGGTATTCACGGCGCGGATCACCATGAACGTCAAGCTGGCGTAAGCGTTGAACCCGTGGTGCGGCGCCCGATGTGCCATTTTGTCGCACCACCGGCCACAGCGACGGTGTTACATTCTGCGCCCATGAAACCCATCCCGTCCCTTCGACCGTCCGGCCGCCGCCGCACCGGTGCCTGGCTCAGCTTGCTGGCCATGCTGCTGGTCTTCGCCGGCCCGCTGATCGGGCAGGGGCTGAGCCTGGCCCACGGTGCCGGTCCGGCGATCGAGGATATCTGCGGCGCCGTGCCCGGCCTGAACCCGGTGGCGCAGCAAGACTCCGTCCCGGTGGATCATCACGGGACGATGCTCTGGGAAAAGTGCGGTTATTGCTCGCTGCTGTTCCAACACCCGGCCCTGAGCGACTCCCATGCCCTGGCACCTCGCCTGGCACTGGTCCCGATCAGCTTTGCCCACAACCACTTCATCCCCGAGCAAGCCTCGGCCCCGGTTTTTCCGGGGGCCCGTTCTCGTGCACCGCCTCAGGCCAGCGTCTGATCCGCCGCACCGATCATTGTCGAAACGATCTGCTGCCGATAAACCCGACGCCCTGATGTGCGTCAATGTGCATTTATCCGGCAACGCCAGGCCGCGACATCGCTCCATACGAAGGACTACAGAACATGAATGAATTGCTGACTCGCCGCCAGGTCGTTGCCGGCCTTGGCCTGCTCGGCCTCGGCGCGCTGACCGGCTGCGACAGCTCCAACCGCTTGTCGTACAAATACGGCAAGGACCTGAGCGACGAGATCCTCGGGCGGACCTTCAAGCTGAAGGACACCGCGGGCAACGTCAAAACGCTGTCCAGTTACCGCGGCATGATGCCGATGGTGTTTTTCGGCTTCACCCAGTGCCCGGCCGTCTGCCCGACCGCGCTGGCCAGGGCGGTACAGGCTAAGAAGCTGATGGGCGTGGACGGCGATCGATTGCAGGTGATCTTCATCACCCTGGACCCGGAACGCGATACGCCCAAGGTCCTCGATGCCTATGTAAAGGCCTTCGACCCGAGCTTTGTCGCGCTCTACGGCACCCTGGAAGAAACCGCGGCCACCGCCAAGGAATTCAAGGTGTTCTACGAAAAGATCCCCAGCGGTTCGACCTACACGCTGTCCCATTCGGCGACCAGTTTTGTCTATGACACGCGGGGCGTACTGCGCCTGGGACTGTCGCCATCGCTGTCGGCCAAACAGTGCGCCGAAGACTTGCTCACGGTGATGGAAGTCTGCTGATGAATACTCGAATTTATAAGGTTGCGGCCATGAAACCCTTGAACGTCCTGATGTTGTCCCTGCTCGCGTTGCTGAGTGGCCCGGCCTTTGCACAAACCCGCGTGGATGACGCCTGGGTCCGCGCCACCGTACCCGGTCAGCCTTCGACCGGGGCCTTTATGCGGATCACCTCAAGTGACAACGCCAAGCTGCTGGAGGCGAAATCGCCGGCGGCCAAGATCGTGCAGATCCACCAGTCGAAGATGGACAATGACGTGATGAGCATGCAGCCGGTGGCGTTCGTGCCGTTGCCGGCGGGCAAGACCGTGGCCATCGAGCCTGAGGGGTATCACGTGATGCTGATCGACTTGGTGGGGCAGGTGAAGGAGGGCGACGAAGTGCCGCTGACCCTGGTGGTGGAAAACGCCAAGGGTGTCAAGGAATCCATTGAAGTCAAGGCCCGCGCCCGGGCACTGAACAGCATGGCCGATCACGGCGACATGCACTGAAGGTAGACGCCGTATTCAAGGCAAGACCCCGAGCAATCGCCAGATCCGCTGGATATCGGGGTCGGCCTTGATCAACTAGCCAGGCAGTTCCGGCAGCTCCATATTCCCCTAATCCACTGCACGGTTGATCAGGTAGGGCACCGGGCTGTGGGGCTCGACCCGTTTCAGATAGTCGGAAATAACCTTCAACTGCCGGTAGGCGGCCTGGGGTGACGCCGCCATGGGGTTGGCCAGGCTCTGGCACATGCCGAAGGGCATGATATTGACCTGGGGAAACAGAAACCGCTGGAAGCTCATGATGGTCAATCACTGGGTGAGGAATGCCCATGCGGCTTACCAGACAGTTGGCTTTGGCAGCGTTCGCGGCTGCTGCTGGACGCCGATCAGCACGGAACCAATCCGCACTGCCGGCAGAGCCTGCCACCCTCGCGGTCTGGGGCAATACACCGGCAGCACAACAGGCCGCGGTGACCGCCATTCGCAACAATACCGCGGGGGCGTCGGTCAACTGGACCGCCGGTGAAAGACTGGCATTCACAACAGCCGACGTTGCCGGAGCGATATTTGTATAGTGGGTGGTCAGGATGACCTGGCCAGTAACTCAAGCCCCATTTTCAGCAGCGGTACCGCGACACAAATAAAAATCAGGCCGAACTGCCAGCGCAGGATTTTGTTCTGCGACTCCAGCCCCGAAATGGAAGAGCGCAGTTCGGCGCCCTGTTCCTTGATCAGTGCGCGCAATTCGACGCCGTGCTCCCTGATGGCTGACCCCAGCTCCGAGATGGAGGCTTTGAGGTGTGTCTCGGTTTGTTGCAAGTCAGATTTTGACGCGAGATTTTCCACATCGGCCTCCCAGGCATCTACAACTGCCTTGGCCTTGTTTGCCGGAATGGTGGCAGCTGTCAGTGCATCGTATAAGGTAAGCGATAGTTTCATCATGCCTCCTGCAATTGACAAGTGACCGGAGACATCTCATGACGGCTGCCCCAAGGGCTTGTAGCCATCATCAACATAGCCTTCCTGGCCGTGTGCTGTGAACAACAGCGATCCAGTCCATAGACTCGACTAAACCTGCCAGGATAGATAGTCGGACATTTCCTGGTGTTGCGTAGGTTTGAGAGGCGCATGAGGGTGTATTCAGGAGCGCCCTCGAACAGATGTTGTACCGCATGACTCAGACGCCTGAAAACGGGGAGCTTTAGCTCCCCGTCCTTTTGTCAGCCCCTCATACTCTCAGTGCGGCGCCCGATGAATCGTCTTGAGCAGATCTTCAGGACTGATATGCCCAACGACTTGCTGCACGCCGCTGCCTGGTAGCGGCAGGTCAAGGATATGGCCCTTGATCTTCCCGACTACGTGCATCTCACAAGGCTTGCAGTCGAACTTCAGCGTCAGCACTTCGTCACCGTGGATCAGCTGCATCGGCGCGACCTTGGTGCGCACGCCCGTCACACCCTTGGCCTGCTTGGGGCAGAGGTTGAAGGAGAAACGCAGGCAGTGCTTGGTGATCATCACCGGCACCTCACCGGTCTCCTCGTGCGCCTCGAAGGCCGCATCGATCAGCTTGACGCCGTGACGGTGATAGAAGTCGCGGGCCTTCTGGTTGTAGACGTTGGCCAGGAACGACAGATGCGAATCCGGGTACACCGGTGGCGGCGTGGTCTCGGCCTTGCGGCTGCCCCGTGGGTGCGCGGCCACACGGGCCACGGTCAGCGCTTCGATCACTTCACGGCGCAAGGTCTTGAGCTGCGAATTAGGAATGAAATACGCCTGTGGCGCATCCAGCTTGATATCGGTGGCGTGGTACTGGGTGGTGCCCAGTTGGCCGAGCAGGTCCTGCAATTGCTCCAGGGCCTGTTCCGGTTTGTTGGCCAGACCGAACGGACCGTCCAGGGCAACGCTGGCGCTGACGCCTTCTTCGCTGGTGGCGGTCAGTTCCAGGCGTTCTTCGCGCAGACGAGCCACCCACGAAAGGCCGATCCGGCGTTCGGCGGAGGTCTTGAGCAGGGCTTGCTGCCAGTTGTGGTCCAGGTTACGGCTCAGCGGATGGTTCGGCCGCAGGTTGTGCAGCCCGGCCGGCATCTCGTTGGGCTCGACGCGGTAGCGATAGCGCTTCTCGCCATCTTCTTCGAATTCGCCCTTGGGTTCGGCGATGTTGGCGCGGAAGCCCACTACCTCGCGCTTGACCTGCACATTGAGGCCGTCGCCGTTGGACAGCGGCTCATGGGTCACCACCTGCATATCGCGCTTGCCGACTTTCTCCACCACGCCCACCGGCAGGCCGGTGAAGGTTGGGGTGTCGAAGGCACCAATGTCGATCTTGCGATCACTGACAAAGTAGTCGGTGCTGCCACGATGGAAGGTTTTCTCCGGATCGGGCAAGAAGAAATGCGCGGTACGACCACTGGAAGCACGGGCCAGGTCCGGGCGGTCTTCGAGGACGTCGTCCAGGCGCTGGCGGTAGTAGGCGGTGATGTTCTTCACATAGCCCATGTCCTTGTAGCGCCCCTCGATCTTGAACGAGCGCACGCCGGCTTCGACCAGGGCGCGAATATTGGCGCTCTGGTTGTTGTCCTTCATCGACAGCAGGTGCTTCTCAAAGGCGACCACACGACCCTGGTCATCTTTCAGGGTGTAGGGCAGGCGACACGCCTGGGAGCAATCGCCACGGTTGGCGCTACGGCCATTCTGCGCGTGGGAGATATTGCATTGACCGGAGAACGCCACGCACAACGCGCCGTGAATGAAGAACTCGACTGCGGCATCGGTCTCGTCGGCGATGGCGCGGATCTCTTGCAGGTTCAGCTCGCGGGCCAGTACCAGCTGCGAGAAGCCGGCCTGGTCGAGGAACTTCGCCCGTGCCAGGGTGCGGATATCGGTCTGGGTGCTGGCATGCAGCTCGATGGGCGGAATATCCAGCTCCATAACGCCCAGGTCCTGGACGATCAAGGCATCGACGCCGGCATCGTAGAGCTGATGGATCAGCTTGCGGGCCGGTTCCAGTTCGTTGTCGTGCAGGATCGTGTTGATCGTGGTGAACACCCGGGCGTGGTAACGACGGGCGAACTCCACCAATCCGGCGATATCGCTCACTTCGTTGCAGGCGTTGTGGCGCGCGCCGAAGCTCGGGCCGCCGATATACACGGCATCAGCGCCATGCAGGATGGCCTCGCGGGCGATAGCTACGTCGCGGGCGGGGCTGAGCAATTCCAGGTGATGCTTGGGTAGGGACATGTTTTTTTAGTCAGGCTTCACGGTCAAGGCGTGCATTGTAGCGGCGAAACGCCTGACCGACACCCGAATGCTGCCAGTCGGCGACCACTCGCTGAGCGCGGCCGCCGGATAAAACCGCGAACTCAGCCCTTGGCGGCCATCGCGGTGACTTCCACCCGCATGCCTTCGACCGCCAAGGCCGCCACGCCAACGGCTGCGCGCACCGGCCAGGGCTTGGCGAAGAAGCGTTTATAGACTTCGTTGAAGGCGGGGCGATCGGCGATGTCGGTGAGGTAGATGGTCAGGTGCAGAACCCGGTCCATGGAACTGCCGGCTTTTTCCAGTGCCACTTTGAGCGCCTGTAGCGTGCACTCGCTCTGCAGGGTGATGTCGCCCAGTTCCAGGCTGCCGTCGGCACGGGTAGGGATCTGGGTGGAGACCAGCAGGCCGCCGAAACCGGCAACATCGGAGGAGATGGAATCCGCGTCGGGGTCGGGAAGGAAGGTAATGTCTTGGTTCGCCATGAAATTCTCTTGCTTGAGGTGGGATAGGCGGATTATGCCGATTTGCCCGGCTACTCCGCCATCCGCCTGGCGTTATCGACTTCGCTCAAGCCGACTGCGCACCGAGGCCAGGTAGTCCACGCGGTATTGACGCAAAATGTAGTCTTGGAAATTCTTCTGTTCCAAGTCTTGCCAGGCAAATTTGCGGGCGTCACCTGAGCGCTCGGCGGCGTCCACCAACATGTGCGTGTCAAAGGCGAAATTGGCCTCGGTCATGGGCTCATAGCCATATCGCAACATGAACTCCTTGGCCAGGGTCTCGATAACCTCGATCTCCTGGGTGCTCAGTTGCCCTTTGAATTTATCAATATTCGTGGTGATCGGCGAAGAGCTGTTGGATGACCAAAGCGCCGACATTTTCGAAATCTGCCTTGCCTCCCGGGATTCGGAGATGTCGAGCATTTTGTCGAGAAATTCAATGCCGAAAAAATGGCAGATCTGCTTGAGCGTCGATTCTTCATCGAGCAGGAAATCTTCATAGCGTATGGTCAATACGCGCCCGGGGTAACGCTCGATCAAGGATTGCGCCGCTCGATGCGCCGCCACCCAGGTTTGTGCATTGATCAAGGTGTCGAAGTCATGAATGATCGCGCGATTCATTGAAGCGACCTGCGCACGGGGGTCACGGACAACATTGAGCAGCAGCATATTGGGGAAAAGCTGCATGAGTTCATGGGCGTAGTGCACATCGTCGAGCGACTTGTCCATCGCCACATGGGCGTGCTGCTGTTCCGCCGCGCATAACAGCAACTCCCAGGTAATCCGATGCACGCTTCGCGGCTCGTGGCGAACCCGCTCGAAAATATCGATCGGATCGAAAGCGCTACCGGGCCATTTGACGATGCTGGCGGCCTGCAGACCGACAACATCGACCACCATGCGAAAGTAGGCGTTGTCATCGGCGATATCACCGTACAGGGGAACAATCGGCATATAGTCAGCGATGTGCAACGGATAAGGTGAAAAGAACTGCGGATTAAGATTGAGACGTAGGCGCAGAGCATGACTACCGCAGCGACGCAACGGGATCATCAAGATGGGCCGTGGGCGCGCATTGCCAGTGGACACAGGTTTGTCGGTCACGTTCACGTCGTTCTCCTTGGAAACACAGCGGGCTCAGGCTACTTGGATGGGTGTATACAAGGCTGTTGTGGTTCAGGGCTCATGAAGGAGAGAGGAGGGGAGATAGTCCAGCTCGACCAGGGTGGCAATGATCAACTCCACCGCCTGGGCCGCACTCAGGGAGGCGGTGTCAATTCGCAAGTCGGGATAGAGCGGTGCTTCATAGGGGGCATCAATACCCGTCATCCCCGGTAGCTTCCCGGCCCTGGCTTTGGCATACAAACCCTTTCGGTCACGTCTTTCACAAACCTCCAGATCCGCCGCTATATATATTTCGAAAAAGGCCGTCTTGTGGGTGCCGGCCAACTCTCGACAGACCTGGCGCGTACTCGCGTAGGGTGCAATACACGCGCAGATTGCGATCCCGCCGGCCCTGGCGATCTCGATAGCCACAAAACCAATACGCTCTACATTGGCCTCGCGGTCCTCTTTTGAAAAACCGAGCCCCTTGCAGAGGCTATGTCGGACCACATCGCCATCCAGCAAACTCACGGTTCGTCTCCCGTCCTCCCGCAGTCGCACGGCGATGCCATTGGCAATCGTTGACTTGCCGGCGCCAGACAGCCCGGTGAAAAAGAGCACAAAGCCTTGCTGTTGTTTCGGACGATATGAACGACGCAGTTCTGCGACGATATCGGGTGTACTGAACCATTCGGGAATTTCCGCGCCGCTGGCCAGTTTTTCCCTGACGGCGGTTCCCGACAGGCTCAACACGGCGGCACCTGGTGGCACCTCTGAGGCCGGCGCGTAACGTCGCTCCTCCTTGATATACAACATTTCCTCGAAGGCCAGGATCTGCAGGCCGATTTCCTGCGCATGTGCCAACGCCATTTCCTGGGCGGCATAGGGGGAGTAGAACGCGTTGCCGTGCTTATCGTTGCCGGGACCGGCGTGATCACGGCCAACGATAAAGTGCGTGGCACCAAAGTTCTTGCGAATCAGGGCGTGCCAAACGGCCTCACGGGGGCCGCCCATACGCATGGCCAACGGCAGCAATGACAGCAGGACGGCATCGGCGGGGTAAGACTTCAGGGCGTGTTTGTAGCACCTGACACGGGTGTAATAATCGATATCATCCGGTTTGGTCAGCCCGACGACGGGCTGTAGCAACAAGGCCGCATTGGCCTGTTTCATGGCGCGAAGGGTCAGTTCGACATGGGCACAATGCATCGGATTACGTGTTTGAAAGGCAACGACCGCGTCCCAGCCACGACGGGCTATTTCGCGTTTGACTTGCGCGGGCGACAAGCGCAAATCAGAAAAATCATAGTGCGTCACCGAGTCGACTTTTTTGATGATCCCGCCGACATTGAAAGCATGCTGCCGATACAAGGCTGCCACACCGGGATGGCCCTTGTCCTGGGTGCCAAAAACCCGCAACGCCTCGATGTGATGGTCCGGTTGGTAGATTGACTCAATGGCCAGTACGGCTAATGTGAGGCCTTCCGGATCACGTAGCGCCAACTCGCCCCCGGGTACCAACTGATCAGCCAATGCCTGCGGGATATCCAGGGTGATTGGCATTGGCCAAAGGGCACCCGAGCTCAGTCTCATGTGGTGGACGACGCTGAGATAATCCTCTAAACCGAGAAAACCCGTCAGTGGCGAAAAGGCCTCGTTAGCCAGAAGCTCCAGGTCACAGAGTTGTCTCGCGGAGAGCACCCAGAAAGGCAGGGAGGACAGGTTATGCTTTTCTTTGTAGTTCTCCACGAGAAGGTGCCCCTCTTTATTCGAATCGACCCAGTTTAGAACGCACCAAAATCATGATGCGCGCAGAATAAAATCAAAGAGTTGAATGCGAATTGACGACGCTTTTGAGGGTGAGCAAGCTCGATTGCTCAGCGTCCTTGCGCATGCTTTCATTTCCTTATATGGATATAGCTTTATGTAAGCCGAAGTAGAGCGTGATATCAAATGGCTGTCAATGCATGGGCATAGAACAAAACGGACTTGATGTTTTTTATCCTGAGTATTAACGGGTGTCCAGGGCTGGGGCAGCTCTTTGGTGAATCTGGCGCTTCGGTCATCTTCTACACTGTGGCCAGCCGCCGGAAATCCTCATTCACGGGTGAGAAAATCATCGCACGCTCAGGCAAGGGCAATCATGACCCCCATGGTCGTGGACGATCGGGGAGCCGCTGATTCCATTATTGACAAGGAGTTGAACATGAATGTGCAAGCACTGATAGACACCACCAGAAGGCTGGTCGCCGACTACAAAGGGTTGCTGGCCATGGACGAAAGCACTCCGACGTGCAACCGCCGTTTTGCCCCATTGAGCATCCCCCAGACCGAGGAGGCCCGGCGGCTCTATCGGGAGCTTATCGTGACAACGCCGGGGCTGGGCGACTACATCAATGGTGCGATTCTCTACGATGAAACCATTCGCCAGCACACAAAAGACGGCTTCTCATTCAGTGACGCCCTGGGCGCCGCGGGTGTTATTCCAGGCATCAAAGTGGACATCGGTGCAACGGATCTGGCCGCTCATCCAGGAGAAAAAATCACCGAGGGCCTGGACGGGCTGCGCAACCGGCTCAAGGAATACTTTCAAATGGGCGCCCGGTTTGCCAAGTGGCGTGCGGTCATCACCGTGGGGAGCGGCATTCCCAGCAGCGGTTGCATCGAGGCCAACGCCCAGGCGCTGGCCCGTTATGCCGCGTTGTGCCAGGAGGAGGGGCTGGTGCCCATCGTCGAGCCGGAAGTGCTGATGGACGGTGAACATACCCTGCAACGGTGCGCCGAAGTAACGGAGGAGGTTCTGCGCATTGTTTTCAAACAGCTGCACGCCCAACGGGTGCTGCTCGAGGGGATGATCTTGAAACCGAATATGGTGCTTCCCGGCTTGGGATGCACCACGCCGACAACGCTGGCCGCAGTGGCCGATGCAACCGTGAGCTGTCTGCTGCGAACCGTTCCCGCCGCTGTCCAGGGCGTTACATTCTTGTCAGGAGGACAATCGGCAGAGCTGGCCTCGGCCCGATTGAACGCCATGAATCTGGCGTTCAAGTCACGGCAGCCCTGGGCTTTGGCGTTTTCCTTTGCTCGTGCCGTTCAGCAGCCGGCTTTGGAGATCTGGCGCGGTGAGGAGGCTAATGTGGTGGCCGCTCAACAGGCACTGTTACACAGGCTCAGATGTAACCACGCGGCATGCCGGGGTGAATATGACGCTGCTCAGGAAAGTCCGGCCGTATGAAAGATCCCGTACACATTTATCTGATGAGACACGGCGAAACCGAATGGGCACTTTCCCGCCAGCATACCGGTCGCACGGATATCCCGTTGACGGCGCATGGTGAGGAGGAGGCGAAGACTCTTGCAGCGCAGCTGCGGGATATCCCCTTCCGCCATGTCCTGACCAGCCCGCTGAAGCGCGCGCAACAAACCTGCGCATTGGCGGGGCTGGGAGCATCTGCCGTCATCGTCCCGGACTTGGTGGAGTGGGACTACGGCGACTACGAAGGGAAGCGCTCGGTCGATATTCTCAAGCAGCGACCGGGCTGGAATCTTTTTCGCGACGGCTGTCCGCACGGCGACAGCCCAGAGCAAATTGCCAGTCGTGCTGACCGGATCATTGCTCAACTGAAGGCGTTGGACGGCAATATTGCGCTGTTCTCCCATGGTCAGTTTTCTTCGGTCCTGGCCATGCGATGGGTGGGGTTGCCGGTGGTTTCAGCACAGCATTTTCCACTGGATACGGCATCACTGAGCATTCTCACCTACGACGCCCACCACCCCGAGGTGGCGGTCATCGCGCGATGGAATGCGTTATCGGCACAGGGTGGAAACGGCTAAAAGAGCTTATTCAAAAAGTGCGATTACGCGCTTTTTTCAAAAGAAACTTCAGGTGTCTTAGCGTATGGCTATTCTCAGTCGTTAATGATGCGCGTCATTCATCGCGATCAGCGACCGTTGCCAACAGGCGGAGCCTAAAGTTGGTCATTGCCACGCCGATAATATTCCAGGCTACCAAGAAACCGCCAAGATTGGTGCTCTGTGCAACGCACGCTTGAGTCCGTATAAAAATAAAAGAGGATAGCCATGACCATTCTTCAGCGAGTGATTGGCGGCTTTGCCGTGTTGTTGGTGGTGTTGCTCACCATGGTCGGCATCAGCTATCAAAGCACCCACTCGATCAGCGAACGCTTGACGATCATTACCGGCCAATCTGCACCGTTGAGCCGGGCGGCCAGCGAGCTTTACGTTCATATCCTCAGGGCCAACCAGGCGCTGCTGGCTGTTCTTATCAGCAATGACCCCAAGCAGATCGATGACGGTAAGCAGCCATTCAACGACAGCCTGGTGCGCTTTACTCAATTGCTCGAGAGTATTCCGACCTATATCGGCGATCACCCGCAGCTACGCGACAACCTGACTCAACAACGCCAACTCAGTGCGGCTTATGTCGAACAGGCCCAGAGCCTGATGGAGACCCATCGCCAGTATGTGGCGCAAGTTGCCCTGACCCACGAGTTGCAAGGTTACAGCAGCAGCCAGGGAGTCCAGCTGACCAGCTATCTGCGCGATTATATCGCCCGTGAGCGCAGTGCCGGTGCCGATGAACACCTGGCCGCAGCGGAGAAGTTGCTGCTGGAAGTCAATAAGTCCTACGACAGTCTGGCCGCCCACGCCGCCAAGCCGGATATCGTGACCTTGCAGCGCCTGCTTAACCTGCAGGACGAGGTGATTAACTCGCGGGTCCAGGCATTTTGGGCGGTTGACCCCAGGGTAGGGCGCATCGTCGCGGTCATGGTCAACCGTTTGCTCAACGACCTGACCGGCAGTGATGGGCTGTACCGTGCCTTTCAGCAGGAAGCCAGCCTGGCCGACCATGTTCGCGAACAACGCCAGGCGACGGAAACCCGCCTGCAGGCCACGCTGGACAAGATCGGCGAATTCGGTAGCCAGTCTCTTGACGTGGCCAGCGCGGCGAAGAGCGATGCCGACGCCACCATCAGCAACAGCCTCAGCCTGCTGTTGATCGTCTGTGTGCTGGCGGTGTTGGCCGCCTTGGTGATCGGTACGTGGGTGGCCTTCAGCCTGCGTCGGCCGTTGGCGGCCTTTCGCGAGGTGTTGAAGCAGCTTACCCGGGGTGACATGCGGGTGCGCTTCGATGTCAGTCGCAAAGATGAATTCGGTGAACTCGGCGGCTACCTCAACGAACTGACCCAGTCCTTGCAGACCACCTTCCGTGAGCTGATCGGCTCCGCCGATACCCTGGCCCAATCCGCGAGCGATAACGCGGTGGTCAGCGAGCAGACCACACGGGTAGTGGATGAACAGAAAGATCGCCTGCATTCCGCTGCTTCGGCGATGACCGAGATGGAGAGTACCGTCGAAGAAGTCGCGCGGCGGGCGCAGGACACCCGTAGCGCGGTGGACGACACCAGCGAGCTGACCCACAAGGTGCAACAGCGAGTAGCCGAGACCATCGTCAATATCCGCCAGCAGGCCGAGCAGGTGAACAAGGCCTCGGCGGTCACCGACGAACTGCAGAAATATGGCCAGAACATCGACAGTATCGTCGATGCGATTCGCACCATTGCCGAACAGACCAACCTGTTGGCGCTCAACGCCGCCATTGAAGCGGCCCGTGCCGGCGAGCAAGGCAGGGGCTTTGCGGTGGTGGCTGATGAAGTGCGTTCACTGGCCAGCCGCACCCAGGCGTCGACCAGCGAAATCCAGGAAATGATCGGCCAGATGCAGGGCAAGATTCATTCCGCCGTGCAAGTGATGAACGAAAGCCAGGTGCAATCCAACAACTGCGTGACCTTGGCCTCTGGCGCCGATGAGCTGCTGGTGGCGATGGGGGAGGCGGTGGGCACCATCCGTGACATGAACATCCAGATCGCTGCCGCCACCGAGGAACAGAGTGCCACGGTGCAGGAAACCAGCCGCATGGTCACCCAGATCAACGACTCCGCCCAACAGGCCGCCGAGGGGGCCGAGCGTACGGCCAGCAGCAGCCAGGGCCTGTCGGACATGGCCAAGGTGCAGCGTGAGCTGCTCCATCATTTCAGCGTATGACGCCGGGGAGACCGAACATGAAACAGTGGTTGACGCTTGCCTTGGGTATCAGTTGCCTTACTGCCGGTTTGGCCCAGGCCGCTACGCCGCTGTTGGGCGTGGCCATGGCCAAATACGACGACAACTTCCAGACCATCCTGCGCAATGGCGTGCAGAAGCATGCCGCCGTGCTGGATACCGATATCTTCATGGAAGATGGTCATGACAGCGCCGAGTTGCAGATGCGCCAGTTTCGTAACCTGGTCAATTCCAAGGTAGACGCCATCGTGGTCGCGATGGTCAATGCCAAGAGCGCCCCTGAAATGCTGCGTTTGGCCACTGCGGCGAAAATCCCGCTGGTGTTCGTCAACCGCAACCCGGCCCCCGACAAATGGCCGGGGCAGACGGCGTTCGTCGGATCTGATGAGCTGGAGTCGGGCACACTGCAAATGGAAGAGCTGGCCCGTCGCGCCAACTACAAGGGCAATGTGGTGATCCTGGTGGGGGACCCCAACAACAAGTCCTCGTTGATGCGCACCGAAGATGTGGAAAAGGTCGTCGCCAAATACCCGAACATGAAAGTGGTACAGAAGAAGGTTGGTAACTGGGAGCGTAGCCAGGCGGCTGCCATTGTTATCGATTGGGTCAAGGCGGGCGTGGACTTTTCGATCATCGCCGCCAATAACGATGAGATGGCTATTGGCGCGATCATGGGGCTGGAAAAGGCCGGTAAAAATGCCAAGGACTATTGGGTCGGTGGCATTGATGGCACGCCTGACGGTTTGAAGCTGATGGCCGATGGCAAGATGGCCGTGAGTGTGTTCCAGGACGCTATCGGCCAGGCGAATGGCGCGGTGGAGGTTGCGTTGCGCCTGGCCAGGGGGGAGAGCCTGGATTCACCATTGATCTGGGTGCCGTTCAAGCTGATCACTCCGGAGAATCGGCAGGAGTTT
Organism: Pseudomonas sp. MWU13-2862; assembly: GCF_023242495.1. Lineage (NCBI taxonomy): Bacteria > Pseudomonadati > Pseudomonadota > Gammaproteobacteria > Pseudomonadales > Pseudomonadaceae > Pseudomonas > Pseudomonas sp. MWU13-2862. The sequence continues at coordinate 372,450 of NZ_JALMEZ010000007.1, forward strand.
GAATGAACCAGGTGCACACTTGACCAGCCTTCTTGGTTAGCTGGGTTGGGCCGCCAGGCTATTGCTGACGTTACTCCCCAGCACAAGCACCGTAACAAAACCGCAGCCCACCAGGGCCGTCGCCAGGCTCAACAGCACCGAACTGCCCAGTTGGTCGACGATCTGCCCGCCAAAGAATGAGCCCAGGGCAATAATCACCTGGAACAAAGCGACGAAGAGCGGCATGCCGCGCTCCACATCCTTGGGTGCTACGACAAACATCCAGATGCTGGCGCAGGCCGGGAAGGCGCCGAAGGCGAAGCCCCAGAGCGCTATGAGCATCGCTGCGCCGGTCATGCCCGTGGCGAAGTAGGGAAACAGGGCGGTGCTGGTGCCGATCATCAGGGCGACCAGCAACAGGGTGTGACGGACACTGCGGTTGGCGGCGAAACCAGCGAAAATATTACCCATTACCCCGGCCACGCCATAGAGCAGCAGCAATGAGCCAATAGTCGGCCCGTCGAAGCCTGCGCTGTGTTTGAAGAAGGGGGCGACATAGGTGTAAGCGGCAAAGTGCGCCAGGCCAATCAGCAGTACAGCGATCAAGCCAACCCGAGATTGTGGATTGATGAACAAGGCCGGCAGGTCGCTGATGCGAATGGCCTTTTCCGGGGTGAGCCGCGGTAGCAGGAATATCTGCGCCAGTAGCACCGGTACGCCCAACAGCGCGGTGACCAGGAAGGTCATGCGCCAGCCCATCAGGCCACTCAGCCAGGTGCCTACGGGCACACCCAGTACGGTGGCCAATGTCACGCCAACCATGATGATCGAGGTGGCCTGGGCTACGCCGACTCCCTTGGGGGCCAGGCGGCCGCTGAGGGCAATGGCAGTGGCCCAGAAACCGCCGATACTGATGCCCAGGAGTACGCGGCCGAACAGCAGCAGACTGAAGTCGCTGGCGTAGGCCACGACCGAGTTGGCGATGATCATTATCAGCGTCAGGCCGATCAGCAGATAGCGACGGTCCATGGCGCCAATGCCGACAGACAGCAATGGCGCGGCGAGGGCGGCCATGATGCCGGGCAAGGTAACCATCAGTCCGGCGTGGCCGGCACTGATACCCAGATCACCGGCGACGTCGTTGAGTACGCCCACCGGGAGAAACTCACTGGTCACCAAGGCGAAGGCACCCACAGCGACCGAGAGAATCGCCAGCCATTGCTGCTTGACACTCTGTTGATTATGTTCGGGAAGACCTCGAGGGGCCTGGCTTGCGCTTGGCATGGTGTTGGGTTCCGGGGGGAATTCGCCTGAAGCCAGGCGGAAGGGAGAAATTGGAGGCGATTATATGAATCGGTTCTGGCAACCCAATAGGCGGGGGCTTCGATAGTAATCATCAGTGCAATCGATGAGAGGCTCCAAGCAGAGCGTCCGCGGGTTCGATTTGAGGAGGCGACAGAAATTTAAGGCGCAATGTCTGAAGCTGACACCAGGTGGGACCTTATGAATATATCGTATTCAACAAGTGGGCGATGTCAGATGTTCATAAGTAGCTCACAGGCCCGAGAGGAGGGCAGGCACTGATGCTTGCCTGCAGCTATCGAGTCTTCGAAATCAAGTTCAGTAAGGCTTATATCTTTTGACTCTGCCGGTACCGCGAACAATGCTGCTCAAAGCATTGCTGTCTGCGAACGCCAATCGTGCGCGCTTGTCGCTGTTGTGCTTGGCGCTGATCAACATGGCATTGCTGTAAACGGCCGCTCCGCTGGCAGACTTGGCAATAATGTGATCGACCTGAGGTGTGAGATCATGACCACCTTCGACCAGTAGACCAACCCGCTGGCCTGGAATGCGGTACTTGTCGGTGTACACAGGGTCAACGATGTCGTCGCTTATAAGATACCCATCGTTGAGAACGCGGTTGACTGCGCGGATAGTTTCGATCTGTGTGCTTGAAAATTCGGCTGCCTGCGACAGTATTACGCGGTCATTCCAATGCGCAAGCTGCTTGGGGTCATCCTTGACGGACTTCCACTCGGCATAATCGAGGAACGCGTAAGGCCTTGCCGCGGCAGGAAAAACGGGGAGCCGTCGGTAAGAGGGAAACCCTACAGTATTCAACTGGTCCTGGATGTCCCAGCCTGCGTTTGTCATTTCGTCGATGAGTGCGAGGTATTCGGCCTTCTTCGTCGGGTCGGCACCGCCGATGATAGGCGCTGGCTTTGGATGCAGAATAGGCCACGTGCGTGTGCGATTGACGTGCAGGCCGGCCAGGACTTTCGTGATAATCGTGAACCGCGTGGGCACACGCTGTTCTTCGGAAATTTCGGTAGCGTAATCGCAGGTGATGGCCACTTCGCAATTACCTCCTGCGGCATCCACCCAGCTCTCAAGCTCACGCTCGAATTGGCGCCATATACCTCCCGAGTTGAATGAGCCATACATCGGAACCAGGTTGCTCGAGGACTCGGGCCCACCAAACTCCAGAGCAATGAGGTGTCCTCGGTGGCAGTCTTCGTGCCGGGTGTCAGCCACTCCACCTTCATACATCGAAAGAGGCAGGACCGTGTTGTTTCGTGGAGTTGGCGTGTGAGGCTTCACCCCCGGTGACATCTCGGCAACGAGCCGTTTCACACGCTGGCGGGCTCCACCCTTGAAATTTTCAGGAGGATTGCTGAGGAACTGTACGAAGCGCATGGTCCTTCCTTGGAATGAGTGGATGGCCAAACAAACTGGGGAAATCGTACAGGGAGTGTGAACAGCGAAGCAAGGTGTGTGGCGCAGGTGCGCCGCAGCAGTAACACTCGAAACATATTACTCAATTTCACTTATGGGCGGTGTGATACGTTCATAAGAATTGCAAGCCATTGATAGATAGGAAGACCTCGTGCTTATAACGAGCTAGAAGTTCACGAAAGTGTGTTCATAAGTAATCCGTCCTCTGAGCTAAACCCAAGAGCAAAGAGGGCGTTAATAACACCTTTGAGCACCTCGTAGTTTCTTGGCCGCAGCCTGTAATCAATCCCCTTTAATCGGTGATCCGGCGAGCAGTCAACGCCTTCTCCGTAGCTATCGCTGGATCAGCTTGGGCCGAAACACAACCTCTCTCTCATGCGGCGGCCAGCAGACCGCTCTTTATCGCGCAATTCTTGATGGTGTTGTAGAGAAAATCGACAATCTCTTGCGCTTCTTCGGCGGTTTTGTTGAAGACTGCAATCAGCATCTTTTCCACGTCCTCGGCAACATAGCCAACGGCTTGCAAAACGATGGCGGCCTGCTTCCACGCGAGTTTGAAGGTGTCTCTGAGGACCCTACCGATTTGCTCGATCCCTTCAATTCCTTTCAAGATGCCTTGGTAGACATATTCCAACCATTTCTTCGCGTCCTGGAACAATCCGACAAAGAACTGTTTGATCTTGTCCAGCAGGATGCCCGGCAGGTTGCCCAGCGGACCGACGTTGATATCCAGGTCAAAGGCAGCGATGTCATGAGTACTGCTGGCCACTGTGAAGCTGAACGAGGCGTTGGCAAATATTTCCTGTTTTGTGCAGCCAAAATCCAGGGCAGCATTAATGGTGTCGTCTATGGTTAGCGTACCGAGCGGTCCCAGATCGATGGACTGGTCGATGCCGACGCTGGCCGAACCCTGTGCGTTGATTGAATCAATACCGTTGATATCGGCCTGGAGGTTGAAGGTCGAACCGCCGAAAGTGGTGTCCTTGATTTCGAAATGACAACGGTCGGTCTGGATATCGATATCGATTTGCGGGCCGATCCCCAACAGATAAGCCTCGCCTGAGATCCGGAACGCGGGAACTCGATAGTGCGGCTCCGGGTTGTTGGCGTCCGAGAAGGTACACAGCAACACACTAGGGCCACCCAAGCCCTGGGCGCCGGTAAGCTTGAACAGTTTGTCATTGCCGATGACGATTGGCGCCATCTCGACATTGAAGCCGATGCCCTTGTTAGGCATGACCTCAACCTTGATCTGTTCTCGGATCAACAGGAACTGGATGTCGGAAAAGATGTGGAAACCCTGTGGGAACGTCAATGTGGCGATGCTGACTTGCTGAGGTACAACATACAGTTGCGCTTCGAGCGACACTGAGATCTGCTGTCCGTTACGCTGCATTTCATAGTGGTACATCATGGAAAGATCGAGCAGATACCATTCCTGGTCCGGGGTGTTCACGATCAGTTGGATCTGGCCGCTATCGGTGGGCAGGTTGATCCCGCCGGCGGCGAACATCTCGCGGATTTTGGCCAGGTCGTAGTGGTTCAGTGCATCATGGTAAGCCTGCCAGTCACTGTCGAAGCTGTGCAATCCGCCCACGGCTATCCGGGTTAGTACATCGCGCAGAAAACCGGGCAGGTCCGAGGCAACGGCGCCGGTCAGCTCGTCGAATACCTTGGCCAGGCTCAGGTTGCTGATGGCGCCGGCGACCATGGATTGACTAGGTTGCACGGTATCGATGAACACCGCCAAGGAGCTGTCGATGTCGGCGATATCCAGTTCGGCGGCAAATCCGATCGAGGGTTCACCTTCGAAGGAAATGCCAAGCTCGAATGCCAATGCCTTCAGCTTGAATACCGAAAAGTCGATGGTGCTTTTACCGCCTTCCACCACCATGTCGCCCGATACGAATGCTCCGTTTTCCACCACTGCCAAGCTGACATCAAAGCGCACCGATTGCGACTCGATGGTGGTGCGGGCGGTGGCGGTCAAATAGAACTCAACCTCTTCAGCCTGCATCTGCACGCCCAAGGCGCCGCTCAGCATCACCGACTGATTGATTACCGTGCTGATATTAGCGAAGAGCCGTGCGTTGGTGCCGGCATCGGTACCGATAAAGACTCCGGCATCCAGGCTTGTGTCTTGCGAAATGGACAGCATTTTGGCCAGATTCTGCAGGATCTTGTTTTGATTCAATTGAGTTTGTGCGTAAAAGTAGAAACCTTTTTGCAGTCCGCCCGACCAGGCTGGAATAGTGATTTGCTTCGATTTGATCTGCGGATTTTGGAACAGGTCCAGCGCAGGGAAGGTGAAATCGGACTTCTTCAGCGTGGAAATGATCACCACCTGCTCGCCGGAGATAGGAAAGATATCCAGGAATGCCTGGATAGACGAAAGTCCGGGTAGCGCCGACAGTTTGCACAGGGACAGGTCCAGGCCCAGGGCGAAGCCCCAGGTACCCTGTTGGTCCAAGAGCTCGAAGGCCAGTGAGCCGGCGTTTGCGACCTGGGTCCCGAACGAGAGCTTGAATTGGTCTTCGGTCTTGGTGATCAACAGGGTCGAGTCGGTGAACGGCAAGTCGCCGAGCCCGCTGGGCAGTATGTCTTCGGCGTTGCATAACCAGCCGATCAGTCCGTTCAACGTGACTTGGGGGAGGGCACCACGCAACGCCAGCCCCTGAGTGGGGTCATAGGACATGGCCAGCGTCAGGCTTTCATCGAAGACCAGCCCGCCGGCAAACTGAGCCGAGGTCTTGCCGCTTGATCCGGTCCCCTTCGACAAGCCGAATTGAATGTCCTCGATGGTCAAACTGTGCGGCCCCAGTGGAATCACCCACCCAGGGGATTTGGCCATCTCGGTATAGAAGTTGTAGCCGGCCTGGGCATCGATGTTGACTGACAACTTGTCGATGGTCAGGTCCGTCGGAGGCTGGATCGCCGGCAGGTACTGCGTGACCAGCGCCTGCAGCGGCAGTGTCACCGAATCTTCCAGTTCGCCGGCAATAAAGAAGTCCGGATAACCGGCACTAACGTGAACCTGGGCGGCTTTGCCGATCAGGAACGATGCATCTATCGAAGCGCCAGGTGCTGGAGTGGCAAAGGGCGTGGTGACATAGAACTCGACGGATATGGATTCGAGCAAAAACTCATCGTCCAACAGTTTCCACTGGGCGTCCGGGATACCAACGGTCAAGTAGACGTAGTCGGTGCTAAGGCCGGTGGCCGACCCCGTCAGTGCGATCGCAGCATCCAGCAACTGCATTTTGCCGGCGTCATGCAGGGCGTCTTGCAGCGACTTGGGCAGGTAGTCGATCAACGTCGCGATGCCCGCCAAGTCCAGCAGGTCTGCCAGATTGTTCAAGCTGAAACCGCTGAATTCTCCGGTGATGACCAGCTTGCGAGTGCCCTTGGGAATCTTCGATGACAGCTCGATGGTCAGACCGGCACTGGGTATGGTCAACGCGCCACTGATCGCCATGAATGGCTCGTAGCTGGGGTTGGCCGTCCACCATTGCGCGCTCAATGGGCTGTAGATAGAGAAGATCGTCTGGGTAAGCGCAAGCTTGTCGGAAATGGATAGTTCCAGTCCAAGATCGGTGAACAGGCTGATGCCCGGTGGCGATTTGTGTTCTATCCATGGGAAATTGTTGACGCTGTCGCGCAGCGGAGGCACCTGCACGGTGGGTTCGATAATGTTGCCACCGATCGCGAAGCTATCGTGGACGTCCAGCAGACTCTCCAACGCCAGCAGTATGCCTTTGAGTTCAACGATGCCGGCAAAGCCTAACCCCGCGTCCAACGACACCGGCACTGTGCTGGTGCCCAAATCGATATCAACAGCAATGGCATCGGTCAGTGCATAGAACCACGCCGAGGTCAGTGCGAGGTCATCCAACGCCGAAGTCTGCGGATCGGTCACGCTGGAACTGAAGTCGAAGCTGACCGGCAAATCCGGGAAGCTGTCGGAGAATTTCCAGTTTTGTCCCGCGCCAATCAAGGTGAACATCAGCCGGACGCTGACGTCGCCGCTTTGCGGATCGAGCACAAAGGTGGCCGTCACCGGGGCGTTATCCACTCGGCGAAAAAGCGAGGCGGTGCCGACCCGCTGCACCGTATTGCCGCCGTCGTCGGGACCAGGGCTCGCATTGGAAATTGTCAGTGGTTGATTGTCGAAAATGCTCCCGTAAAAGCTGGCGAATTTCGCCGTGCTCACCGTGTCGGCCACGATGGTTGTCTTCCCGTCATGTCCTATCTTGAGGTTCTCGCGAAGCGTTTGGATATCCATGGCCATTTCTTCATCAGAGAGCGAAGTTCGCTGCGGTTATTCTTCGAGAGTCATTACGATAGGCATGTGGTCGCTGATGATCTTGGCATTCTTCATTGCCAGTTGCAGTTGCATGCGGGTGACAGTCATGAAGGTGAAGCTGTACATGATTTCCTGGAGGATGACGTTGGGAACACAGACCTTGAGCTCCCAATTGGAGGTGATGCCACGGATGAATATGTTGTCGTAGGCGCTTACCAGGAAGGCGTCGTCAACATCGCCTTGCTGTATCATTTTTTCGCGATTGGCGATGTCATTGACGAACGACTTCAAGGAGGTAAGGGTGGTTTTTTCACCATCGAATACGCCGGAGAACTTCAGGTTGGTCAGAGGCGCATAGGTAGCCGCTTTGGCAGTGTCGTAGTTGAAGTCGCCAGAGATCAAAAAGGTCGCGTTGCCGTTGTTGATCTCGATCTCGGTGGTCAGATCTGCTAGCAGCTTGATGGTCGCATCTTTCTTGTGATACTTGGGTTGTGGGGCGTGCCAGAGCAGGCAGTTGAGCTCCTTGGGTTTGCCAGCGGTTCTGGCCTGCATGTTCCAGAACAGTGGATTTCGGTCAGCGAAGATCACCTTGGTGCTGGCGGCGACGGCCATATTGCTGACGCTGATGTTTGCGTCGTCCCAAAGCAACGCATACTTGTCGGCGCGCCGGGCGAAAGTATGGGCCACTTCAATATTTCGCTGCGACACGTCGTACTTCCACTTACTGCCTGAGCCTACAAGCTTCTTGCGATCGTTGATGGCCTGGGCCAGTACTTGCACGGCCTGTTCGCCTGTGCCCAGCGTTACTTCCATGACACCGATGACACTGGCCTGCATCTCGTCAATCAGCACGGCTATCCAGGCCGCAACGTTGACGTTGCGAAAGACGTCCTTGGCGCACTTCTTCGATGACAGGCTTTCGATATTCCATGACATGTAATCGGCGATTTCGGGCATGGGCGTCCACTCCATGTGATGGCGATTACGGTATCCCGGCGGTGCCTGCGCAGGCACCGCCGGAACATCGCTCAGTAGGCGGTGACGCTGGCGGTGCCTGTCAGCAGGATCTGATTGCCTACGCCCGTGATGTTCAGATTCTGCGGCGACACCTTCAGGGTAATGCCTTCGAAGTTGCCGCTTAGATCAGGGATTTGCAGCAGGCTCTGAGTCAACTGTCCCTGGATCGTTTCCTGAATCTGACCTTCGACTACATCATTGAGGATGGCCAGGGTGATGGCGGAAATTACACCGCCGCCCAACGTCGCCATCCACGCCCAGAAATTGGATGGGGTGATGCTGACCGAGGGGCGGGAAACATTGCCTCCGCTTATACGGATGTTGCGTTGTGCATCCACCACCACTTGCAGCGTCGCGGTGACCGGACTGATGGAGATATCCCAGTCTGCCGGGCCCAAGCTGTACTCACCGCTCAGATTGAGCGTCAGCGTCAGATTGCCGTTATTGACCGAAGCGCTGTAACTGTTCAGGTGTACGACAGCACCGCTGGCCGAGTAGGTCTTTTGTACTGTGCTCCACCACAGATTGGCGACAACCTGCTGGATCAGCGGTTCGGTGAGTACCAGGTTGAAGCCGCCATCCGCCGGGGGCTGCTTCTGGCTGATCGCGACCGGCGAGCTCAGTCCGCCTGCCGCATAGGCATTCCCGCCTTCGATCAGCAGGGCGTATCCGGCAAAAGTGATACCGTTGATGGGCCCCAACGGTATGGAGATAGCGGATATCAGGCTGTCCACCTTGCTGGCGATATCACTCTTCTTGGCGTTCAGGACCCCGAGCACGAATGGATCGTTTGTGACAAAGCTGATATCGGTAACCGACAAACGCACCACACCGTTGCCATTTATCGTTGCCCGTGCGCTGGCATTGGCGCCAACCGTGCTACTGGTGGGATCCTGGCCGGTCACTGTCACCGTCAGGTCCACTGGCATGCTGACCAGGAAGGTCTGGCCGCTACCGCTGGCGGCTAAAGCGAATTTCGGTGGTGCTGACACGCTCCAGGTCAAGCTGGCGTTTATTTCGGGGATGCTTGTGGTGTCGCCCAGCTTTGGCCCTACAGTGGGAAAAATGGATTCGCTGGCATTGTTCAACAGCGATTGCGAAAGACCCGCGATGAAGTCGGTGGACATGGTCGAGACTCCTTGTCGATCAGATATTGGCCAAGGCCTTGCGGGCCTCTTGGGTGGCGATCTGCGACAGGCTGGCGAGCAGATCGGGATTGGAGATCTCGCTGTTGAGCGCGTCGATGATCTTCTTCTGGTTGGCGTCCTCATTGAGCAACTGGTTGATGGTGGCCTTGAAGACCGTGTCCAGGTCGACGACGATCGTCAGGTTGCCGTTACCGATGACCGGATTGATTGATAACGAGCTGAAGTTGACGACTGTTGTATCGAGCTGTCCATCCACCGCCTCGGTAGCACTGAAGACACCGGTCAAATCATCGACATGGTTGATGGTCAGGCTGATGGTGCCAGGCGGCATGTCGCTGTGGTCCAGCGTGACATGCAGCTCGCCATTGGCCAGAATCTGGTTGGGTACGGTGGCGGGCCGTTGATACCCGTCCTGCGTGTTGGGCTGTTTGGCATGGAAGGTCACCGTGCTGCCGTCGACGACGATCTCGGGGTTGGTTCCACTATCGAACTTCACCTGGCTGTTGCTCAACCCGCGAATATTCAGTTTCTTGATAACGATGTCGATTGGAACCCCTTCGAGCGAGAACGAGCCCAGATCCACTGCGGCGATGGTACGTGGGTCCAGGGCACTACCGTCCGCGTTGTAGAGAATCTTGGACAGGTAGAAGTCGGAAGAGGGCGTCAATAGCATGTTTTCCAGCAGTTGGACGAGTTGACTGTCAGACATGGTGTTCCCCTAGCTGTTGAGTTGGTTGAGGATGGCTTTACGCGCGATTTGGCTGAACTCTTCGGACAGTTGCGGCGCCTGAGCGCTGAGCGCGTTGTTCAACGCGTTGGCAATCTGCGACTGGACTTCGGGTTTCTGGAACAATCTGCCGATGATCTGTTCAAGTGCGGCGTCGTGAGGCGTCAGAGTCACCGACACACCTATCTGGGCGCTGTCCAGACGTGCGCTGATATTGCTGATCGTGAGCGTCAAGTCATTCACGTCGGCGCCTGATGGGGTGATCGTCAGGGCGCTCTGCAAGTTGACCAGGGTCGCGGTCAGGGTGCCCACCAGTGGGACGGGCTTGAAGCCTTGCTGGGTCAGCGAGAACCCGGCGTTCACTTTAAGCGGCGGCGCCGGCGGAACAGGCTGCCTTACCGGCGGACCTGGCCGATCGAGCTGACGCACCGGCCCTTGCGCCAGCCCGCCGAAATTGAGCGTGGCGGCGATCCGCGGTGTGCTGAGCGTGACCGCCGCCAGCGGGGCTTGAGCGTTTGAACCGCCCGTGAGCGTCAGGTTAGTCAACTGAATGTTGGTGTACTTCAGGCCCCCGAGCGTCTGATCGGGTACATTGACCTGAGGGTTGGAATAAGGCTCCAGCACCGGATCCGACGAGGACGCAAGCTGCCACGGGAGATACCAGTTACTGTCCGCTTCGTTCAACGCCACGCGCATGCGATCGAACAGGAACAGGTCCACGGGTGAGGCCGCGTCCTGGCCACTGTCGTCACCGGGCATGCCCTGGGCAGGGAGTGGTCCGAACACACTGGACATGAGGCTCTCGGTCTGTGTGCCGAGCATGTTGTTGACGCTTTGCAGGTTGGAGGGCGAATTCAACATGTTGCTTAACGTGCCGACCATTGCTGCCTGGCCTTCGGGATCGTTGAGCGCGTCCTTGATCGTTTCAATTAACTGATCTTTGCCCGTAAAGTCGCCATCCAGAGTGAGCTGTGTGAAGTTCAGTTTCACCGGACCGCCCTGCACGCCGGTAACTTGCAGTTCGCTCACCGCGATGGCCAGCGAACGCATTGCGGCGCTGCCTTCGATGGTCACGCTGGCCTGCGCGTTCAACATGCTTTCGCTGAACACGACACTGAATGCACCGGTGCCGATGATGTCAGTGGTCGAGGTGTTGGGAGCGTCCCCGATCAGGAGGGACTGGTCGATGTGATAGTTGCCGGACATCGTAAGCTGCGGCAAGTCTTTCTGCCCTGAGGAGGCGTTATAGTAATTGAACAGCAATGGCAGGCTGATGGAGTAGCCTTGGCCCGTGAGTGTGGAGGCCGACGGATTGACGAAGATGTTTTGCAAGCCGTCCACCTGTATTGCTGACAGGCTCAGGTGCGGATACTGCTTGTTAGGATCGGGCACGCAATCTTGCTGGTTCACGATGGACCAATTCTCGGCAAACTGCTCGGCGATATAGCTGCCGTTGTCGCCGGTCAGATAGCCCAGATCCTGCTGGTCGGCATGCAGCGGCAGCACCAGATGGCCATCGCTCCCCTTCATCTGCGCCAGTTGCCTGGGCAGCCACAACTTGGCATTGGCCGGGTCGTTGAGGCACGGTTGCAGGGTGTCGAGAAAAAAGCTCATCAAAGTGCTCATAGGTGCTCCGTTAGGTGCGGTTTCAGCCGTTCAATGGCCGATCAACGACGTGTAGCGTCAATTCCTCCAGAGCATCGCGATATCGGCCTGGAGGAAATGGCTCGAGATAGAACAACGCCTGCAAGGCTTCGCGCCGGGCGGCCGCGTAGGCCTTGTCGATACAGCCGCAATCACGCAAGTCGTCCAATGCATCGCCCAACAGATGACCACTCAATGGCGTGCCTTCGCGCAGTGATTTGCTGATCGCATGTGTCGGGCCCAGCGTCTCCATCGCATAGACCAGCGGCAGCGACAGTCGCCCCAGTGACAGGTCGATACCTGACTGCTTGCCCGCCGAACTTTCGTACTCCACCACATCGAGCACATCGTCCATGATCTGGAACGCGCGACCCAGGGCGCGGCCGAAGAAGCCGCCGCGGCGCGCGTCACGGCTGCGCCCGCCTGCCAGATCGATACCCCCCTGGCAGGCCAGGCGAAACAAGACCGCGGTCTTGCGGTCGATGGTTTGGTAATAGCGTGCCAGGCGTGCATCGTGATCATCGGGCAGGGTCCGATCCAATTCGTCCAACTCGCCCCGGCAGATATCGAACGCGGTATCCAGCACCAACCGCACCAAGGTCATGTCGCGCTCGGTATCCACCGCCGTGGCAAACCCGCGCAGTGCCTGTACGAATTGCAGATCGCCGATCAGTAGTGCGGTCTTGCTACCGCGAGCCGCCGACACCGATGGCAGCCCGCGTCGCAATTGCGCTTCGTCGACGATGTCGTCATGGATCAAGGTGGCCACATGCAGCATCTCCAGCGATGCCGCGCCTTTGTAGACCTTGTCGGGCAGAGCCCCGTCCTGCGCGATTAGCCGTGCCGACAGCAGCATGACCAACGGACGTATCTTTTTCCCGCCGGCAAACATTTGCCGTTCAACGTCGGTGAGATAGGGCGCCTGTGGTTGCAACGCCAGCTCAACTTCTTGCCGGAAGCGCACGAGGTCTTCGGCCAGTAGTTCTTCGCTGATGCGCGCGTACACTGATGCCGACGATGCTATCGGCCGCTGCGGGATGACAGCGGCAATGGAATTGCTTGCCGACATCATGCCTCCTGGCTGGCCAGCGTTCGCAGTACGCGAGTCAGTTGGCTGGCAATGCGGTCTTCGAGGATGCCTCGGATGAAGTTGGCGTTGCCCAGGCGCGAACGCGCGACCTCACCGGCCTGGCCCTGCCACTGCGCCCTGTCAAGGTCCAGTGTCGGTACGCTCAAACTGCTGCGTTGTAACTTGAGCGTCAGCGCGCCATCAGGCTGCTCGCTGAGGGTGAAGACGAAGCGGCTTTCGGCGAGCGAACTGGAGAATGGTCCGCTATGCAGAGGCAAGCGGCGCTTGGGATCATGCAGACGCAATGATTCGGCATAGATGGCTTGCACACGCACTATTGTGTCGGCGTCCATGATAAAACCGTGCTGGACACATAGATCCAGATCGGTATCGTCATGGCTATTGTCGGCAATCCGCGACAGCGCCTCCCTCAGGCTCTGGGTCTGCGACAGGAGATTTGCCTGACTCACGGGTGGGGCTGTATTGACGGTGTCGTAAACAGAAGCTGCGGTCATCGGCAGCACCGTCTGCTGCGTGTTTTGAGTGTTGGTCGAAACTTGTGCCTGAAAGCTCAACGCGGCCAGCGCGGCATCGGGGTAGGGCGTTTGACAAGCGTAATAGACATGAAGCTTCTGCGTGAAAGCATTTCTGTTGTAGGACCACTGCTGAGTACCGAATAGCTTGTCCTGCGGATTTACCGGCATACCCGGTGTATCCAGCGCTAGCGACGTGTAGTCGGACATCTCTGCGGTGGCACCACCCCTTATCCAGGCCGTGCGCAATTGCGAATTGGTATTGAAAATCTCGGTATAGACGTCGTTGTGCTGGTTGAATGTATCCAGCAGCGAGCGACCGTTTGCAGTCTGATTCAATTGGGTGCGCTGATCGTTGGCTTGCTGCAGCTGGTCATACTGTTTCTCGGTGATAGTCGGTGGATCGGTATCATCAGCAGTACCCGCACCAATGGCAAAACTGGTCAGCGGCGCCATCAACCCGCCGGTATCCAATTGCACCCTCGCACTTTCCAGGCCGAACAGGTCATAGGTTCCGCTTAGTTGCATCGGCGCCAGGGTCACCACGATACGACTGGCGTCACGGTCGGGAACGATGGATACCAACTTCACTGGCGACACGGATATGTCGCTGAATGCCAGTAATAATTCGCCGCCGTTGGCATTGCCGGGAATGTCCACGTGGGTGGCCAGCGGATAGGGGCCGCAAGCCGATACCGAAAATTGCCGGGGCAGGGTAGCGGTCAAGGAGGCCGGGCCGGAGGCCGCTGTCAATTTCGGCAGGAAGTCGTCGATAGTAGGCATGCGATGAGTGCTCTCGTAGGCAGATCAGATGCTGGAAGAGGGGGTTGGAGTGGTGATCGCCAGCTTTGCGACGATTTTCAGCATCGGGGTGTTGCCAATGCTGACGCTACCAAAGGTCAGGGCGCTGGGGGCGATGCGGATACCATTGGTATCGTAGTTGGGCACAGAGCCGATGGGCTCGACTTTCCCTTGCAACGCGTCCTTGGGTTTGTCCTTGACCTCTGACGCAATGAGAGTCGCAATGGGATATGCGACTGCAGACAGGATCTTCTGGACCAGGTTTCCAGTCGGCGTCAATTTAAAGGTCAGTGAAGGCACCGACGTTATAGTCGCGCTGATGGCGACGCCATCGACTGCCACGGTCAGGTCGATTTCGGCAGGCGATGGGCTGATAGAGACATCGTAATCAAACATGCTCGACATGCGCGTTGCTCCGGCAAGGATTTTGAGGGTTACAGCAGGGCCGCACCGATGGCACAACCTGCCGCTGCCAGGGCCATGCCTGCCGCGGTGAGGGTGGCCTTCGCATTGAGCGAAGCGCTCAGTTGCGCATTGATGGTCAATGGGGCCACCTGCTTGACTGTGGCCGATAGCGAGGAAATCGAGCCGCTGTAGCTCCAATCGGCCAATTTTTTGAAGTCGCCGCTATCGGAGAATGGATGCCCCTGGTAAGGCTGCAAGAAGGTAGCCATTGCCGTGTTGAGTAACGTATTGCTGGCGATCACGAACACGTCATCGGTGGGCCAGGTAACTCCTTCAATATCAAGCGCACTGGTGTTGCTGGTAAGCGTCGTCGCGCCGAGCAAATAACTTGTAGTCAACTGCAGCTGTATAGGATTGAGCGTCACACCTTTCCAATCGAGACTGGGCAGGTGCACGATTGCCAGCGCCTGATTCGCAGAGGCGAAAATTTGTGGCAACAGCATCAGGTTGAATATGGCTTTGTCCCACGTGGAGAAACGACTCTCGTCCAATGACACCGCTACCAGGTCGAGTGCCAGTGTTCCCGGAGTAAAGGTGAGCGTTGCATAGACCACCACGCTCGGGGCAGTACCGCCTACGGAGGGCGCACTACCCAGCGTGTAGCTGGCCGTCAGCGTCGGCAAGGTGAGCTGGACCATCGGCAAACTGGGCAAAGGGATGCTCTGGGCGCCATTGGCTTTGCCGTTCGGCGCAAGCGCGGCATTCCAGATATCCAGGGTGGGAGGACCAAAAATAAGGCTAGGCGCAGCACCGACATCCCAAGTCAGCGTCACAGCTCCGAGGTTCGGCAGGGTCTTGGGCAGGCTACCCTTGAATGGGTCGTTGGTGCTAGGGGCGTTCTTGTAATACTCGCCCAACAAGGTGTTGAGCTCCGTCACGCTAATGCCTGCGGCCGCGTCGAAATTGGTCATCCCTGTACCTTCCTAATGTATGTGAGCATCCGTCTCACACTCGAATGTAGCAGGTTTTTAAAAAGCCACCTTTTTCAAACGGGAAAATTCAACTTGTTCTTCTGTAGGCGACGATAGCGGTGCTCATTGGGGCGCACACGAACACAAGATAGCTGTTAAAACGACGCCCGACAGCTGCCGCAACCTCAGTGAACGCAGAGTCAATTCAGAGAAGCACGTAGACGGCTGAGCACCTCGTTTAACATAATATACATTATGCGAAGTTATGGATTGAGACCTACGGGCCCTGGCCTGCATAAATCGACGTAACCTCAGGCACCTAAGCCAAGCCACTACGCCGACATGACTGCTTGCGACGGTTCCGCGCTCTGAACCGAGCCGCTTCACCGCCACAGGCAAAAACTCCACAGCAACATCGAGCGACGGTGTCAGCAAGCTGACAAGCAAGCGTTCGCCCGATGCGTCTCACAGAAAACGATAAACGCCAAGGACACCCGTGGCGCGGTGCCAGGCGTATCAGTCCTCCCCGAACATCGCGAGAAAGTTTGGCTGGCCGTTAGATGCGGCCAAACCGCCGTCGACCGGTATGATTACCCCGTTGACGAAGCTGGCGTCATCACTGGCCAGAAACGCAATGACAGCCGCGACCTCTTCCGGTAATGCCTGTCGACCGGCCGGCAGACGGGCGCGAAACGCCGACATGATGGCCTCGTTCTTCTCGATCTCTGCCGTCGCATCGGTGCTGGTGAGGCTGGGAGCGACGGCGTTTACCCGGACGTTCCTAGCGGCGTACTCCAGGGCAAGCGACCGGGTCAGATTGCTGACCGCCCCCTTCGCTGCGTTGTACCCGCTTCCTCCCCAGTCACCACCCAGGCCGGAGGCTGACGATACATTGACGATTGAGCCCTTGGTGGCGAGCAAGTGAGGCAACGCCTCCCGGCAGCCAAAATAGACTCCGTCCAGGTCAGTGGCGATCTGTCGCCGCCAGTCCTCTGTGGAAAGCTGGGCGAATGGGCCAAAGATGGCGAAGCCGGCGTTGTTGACCAGTACGTCCAGCCGGCCGAACTTTGCGACGGTGTCGGCTATGAGCCGCTTGACGTACGTCTCGTCCGAGATGTCGCCAGGATGGAGCATCACCTTGGTCGGATCGGCTCCTTCCACTGTTTTGGCGAGCTTGTGTTCGCGGCGGCCGTTAAGCACCACCGATGCGCCCTCGGACAAGAACCGGCGGGCCGTAGCGGCCCCAATGCCTGTCCCGGCCCCTGTCACGACTACAACTTTGCCTGCGAAACGATTCATGTTGTTTTCCTCCGCGTATGGTTGATGAACACGGGAGTTGACGTTACGGCGGCCAGGCCAAAAAACTTCGCCCTGGCACTGGTACCACCCGTGAGGAGCGTTTCGAGCCACATAGATTAAAGCTCAGAAGCGTTCGAGCATCTCAGCAATTGCTGTACGATCAGCAGCGGCCCTCAAAAAACGCCAAGGACAGAAAATGCGCGCTGAACGTGACGATGACGAACCAAGGGTGACCAGAAAGACTCCGGAACGCCGCCTGGCCTACGAAATCGCGATTGGGATCATTTGGGGTGGTTTGGGACTGGCTGCGATACAAACAGTGCTTGCGCTGATTGCCTGGCAGATCTACATCCACGACGTGAAAGTCGCGTTCGGGATCCCGGGTCACTAGACCTTGCACAATCAACAAGGGCATGGCGCTCATTCCATCCCTTTGGCCTGCAATAAACTCACGGCTTTTTCTTCACCCAACGCCTTGATCAACTCGAGCGAGTCCTTTGCATGCCGAGAACCTTTCGCCATTGCTGCCGTGTAGGTCGTATAGCTCTGGATTTCGGCCGGGAGCGCTCCAACAAACTGGATGCCGGGTACAGCCAATAATTCGCTGATTTGATGAATGGCAACGCTTGCCTCACCGTCGACGAGCTTCGTACCCACCAGCCCACCATTCACCATGACAGCCTTTCTGGCAACCTCTTCAGAAACGCCCAGCTTATCGAATAACCCAGTCAGGTAGATCCCCGATGAGCCTCCAGACTTGGGGTCGATATAAGCAATTTTTGCCTCAGAATGCAGCATGGACTTGAAGTCGTTGACCGTGGAAATCACTGGCTTCGGAGTGTTCAACGGGACGGCCACACCGATACCGACCTTCGCGACGTTCTTCGCAGTATCCTTGTCCAAACTCCCGGCGGCTTCGAACTTGCTGACCAGCGAATCCGTAAGAATCGCCACATCAAAACGTTCCCCTGACTCAATCCTTTTGTTCAGCTCCCCGGCAGTACCGTTAGAAATATTCAGGGTAATATGCTTCGAAGCCTCAAGCTCCGGCGCGATGGCCAATAACACCGGTTTGAATGCTCCCGTGGTCAACACCTTGATTTCAGCGGCTTGCGCACCGTTGAAGGCTGTCAGCAATAAAACAGCGACTGCAAGTTTTGACTTCATAACCCCACCTGAATATCACGCTAGAACCCCGGGGACATCGCCCTCGGCTGAGACAACACTGGGGCCGGATGAGACTAGCCCCGGGGAAAGCTCATTTCAACCAATCCCCTACGCTTGATCAGCCGCCAGAAAAACACACACCAAACCTCTCGGCCAAGCGTCCTTTCAGCCACTGTTGCCGGCGATGGTGATGTAGTCGGTATAGAGCTGCGGAGCGCCAGAAAAAGACGCCAGTTCACGCCACTCGTCGTACATACGCTCACTCTCCTGATGCTCGCGCACGAACGTCAGGGCCTTGTCCGTCGAAACATCCAGCTCAGGGTGGAAGGCGTTCAGGGACTCCAGGCTTTCGATTTCCAGCATGACCGCGTATTGGTCGAGGCGACTGCCGCCCTGCCCTTTGAGCATGTGAAATTTCCAGCCCGGGTAGTCTTCCACCCGGTGAATATTGCCGGTGATGAAATCCTCGAAGGTCTCCGGCGCCACGCCGGAACGCAGGGCCAGGTTGTGAATCCCCACCACGCGGGCCAGCGCTTTGGCCTGATAGTTAGGGCCTTCCGGCAGTGAGCTGTTGGTGTTCTCAGCCACTGTTGAATAGTAGGAGAAGATGGTCGGTAGCTCGGCGAAGGTTGAGAAGGTTTTCCACTCGGCAATCAGAGCCTGTGCCTGCGAATGTTCCCGCCAGAACCCCCGCGCACGGATGGTCTGATCGCCGTTGCGGTCAATATACTGGGCGTACTGTTCCGCGCTGGGTGCCTCCTGCAGCATCAGATACTGATTTTCCCTTTCACCGCGCAACCCTTTCAATAATGTCCAGTGCCAGCCCGGATAAGCCGGGATCCCGACACCGCGTTCGCGCACGAAATTTTCGAAATGCTCAGCCGTAACGCCCTTTTTCAAATTGAGGCCAATGTAATGCAGGCTGAACACCGGACCGGATAATTGACTCATAAAGACTCCATGGATTAACAACGTCAGGACAGACCTGTCATGGCCTCAACGCGCAATGCGTCGGGCACTGGAACAGACCAGCAGCATGATCACCACTCCCGCGCTGAAAGCCGTGGTCAGGCTGGAATGGTGGGCAACAAATCCGATAAGCGCCGGGCCGCTCAACAACCCCGTGTAACCGATAAGGGTCACGGCCGAAAGCGCGAAGCTCGACGGGACATCCGGCTGGTTGCCGGCGGTGGTGAACAGAATCGGGATGATATTGGACAGGCCGATGCCTGCCAGGATGAACCCGGCGAGGGCCACACCAGGGAGATCGATCGAGACGATCAGCAGCAGCCCGACTGCGGCACATGAACCGCCCAGCATCAGCATGCGTTGCCGGCCGAACGCGTTGACCAGGCTATCGCCGTACAACCTGCCCAGCGCGACGGCGATGGCATAAAGGGTGTAGCCAAAACCGGCGTGGCTTTTTTCCATGCCACGCTCCGTATGAAGGAACACAGCCGACCAGTCCAGCATCGCGCCCTCAATCAGGAAGATGAAAAAGCACAACACGGCAATAAACAGAATCCCCGGGTGTGAGAGCGCCTGAAACGTACCGCCAGACTCACCGCTTTCCTGCGGCCGCTTGGCGAGCAGATGACTGGAAGCCGTCATCACCACAAGCGCAATCAGCAGCACGATCAGGAAAATGGCTTGCAGAGGCATCAGCCCAGCCCACAGCAGCAGACTGACGCCCCCTGCCCCGGCGACACAGCCAATGCTGTAGAAACCGTGAAATCCGGACATCCTCGCCTGCCCGCTGTCACGTTCGACAATCACCGCCTGGGCATTCATCGACACATCCAACAGGCCGTTGACCGCGCCAAAAACCAGCAATGCGCCGCCAATCTCCACGGCAGAGGTGGCGTGCATCATGAACGGCAGGATCAAACAGAAGACCGCTGCGCAGGCAAGGATCAGCGTCCGACAGCCGAGCCTGGCGATGGCGCGCCCGGTAAAGGGCATTACCAGCATGGAGCCCGCCGCAATACAAAACAGCAGCAGGCCCAGCGTGCCGTCATCAATATCGAGCCGGGCTTTGACAAATGGAATCAACGGCGCCCAGGACGCCATGCCCAGCCCGGCAATAAAGAAGATGCCCCGTGTGGCGTTCTGCTGACGAAGATTCGAGCCGCTCTGCAAGAGGGATACATTTGTACTCACAGGCTTTGCGCCACTGACAGATAGTCGGTATAGATCTGCGGCGAGCCGGAAAACGAGGCCAGTTGCTTCCACTCTTCGTACATCTGCTTGGTGTCCCGGTGTGCCCGGGCAAATTTCGCCGCTTCATCGGTGGCGATATCCGGCTCCGGATAAAACACATCGAGCGCCTTCAGGCTCGCGATCTCCATCAGCACCACGTACTGGTCCAGACGGTTGCCCCGCTCGCCTTTGAGCAAGCGGAATTTCCAGTCCGGATAGTCCTCGATGCGGTGGTGGTTTTGCGCAATAAAGGTCTCGAAGGTCTGCGCCTGGACATCGGGGCGCAACGCGAGATTGTGGATACCGATAACCCGCGCGACAGGCTCCTCCCCTGCCCGCTCCTGGTAACGCGGGCCATGGGGCACGGTGCTTTTGCTGTTTTCCGCCAGCAGCCGATAATCGGTGTAAAGGGTGGGTAGCTCGCTGAAGGTAGCGTAACGCTTCCACTCCCCGAGAATATCCAGCGCTTCGGGATGTTCACGCCAGAACTGGTGGGCCAGTTCTGTTTTATTACCATCCGCGGCCATATAACAATCGCGCTGCGCGGCGCTGTCGATCTCAAACAGCATCAGGTATTGCCCTGCCCGTTCGCCCCGCAACCCGCGTAACAAGGTCCAGCTCCAGCCCGGATAGCTGGGAATATGTACGCCCTTGTGGCGAACAAAGTGCTCAAACTGTTCTGGCGTCACGCCGGCTTCAGTGTCGATAGCAATGTAGTAGAGGCTGAAGACCGGCACGGACGAGCTTTTTTGCTGTTCCATCGGATACCTCCCTCAGGCTTGCGGCGTCACGAACTGGGTGTTGATGACGGCTTCGACCAGCGTTACGCCGTTGGGCGTCAGGCTGACCAGATCGCCATCGACACTGACGAGAGCCTTGTCGACCAGGGTTTTGAGCGTGCCGCCGATAATCGGATTGTCGTAAAAGCTTCTGCCTTCAAAACGCTGTTTGAAGACCTGGTCATTCACTGGAATCAGCGTGGAAAGTGCCATTTTGAAAGCATTCACTTCGCGCTGGAGCGGCGAGAACCCCCGGCTTTCATCAATCGGCAGGCGGCCTTCATCAAGTGCCTGCTTGTACTTGTTGTAGCCGGTGATATTGATGGCTTCGGAGCCCGTGCATTTCGAGCTGCCACCAAGACCGATCGCCACTTCCGGGTACTGTTTATCGAGATCGGTGATAAGCCCCTTCCATTTCTCCGGTTGTCGATGGTTCTGGTGGAAGTACATGGTCGGGTGTTCGCGATAACCGGATGACAGGTGCTGCTCCACCAGCTCGCGCATCTGATACTGCTTGCCAAGACCCGGGAAGCTCATGTCGTTGACACTGATCAGCCCTTTTCTCTGCCAGTGGCTTTCTTTCTCTCCCGACACGCCGGTACGGGTTTTCATGAACTCCTCCATGTGCAGCTTGCTGATGACCACATGGGAAAGCTCGAGCTCGAGGGACTTCTCCATGTCGTATTTCACGTCATCCACGCTTTGGCCGAGCATGCCGTAGATAAGGTCGACGCTGACCCAGTCCAGGCCGATTTCACGGGCGTGATGGATGGTTTCCACGCACTCGTCAGCGGAGTGCATACGACCGCAGGCCGAGATGATACGGTCATTGAAGGATTGGGTGCCGAAGCTGATTTTGCTGAACCCCAGCTCCTTCAACAGCGACAGGTAGGGTTTGTTCAGGGTGCCCGGTTCGCCCTCAAAACGCAGGGTGGCGGCCGAGAAGTTGAAATGGCTCCGGTAGAACGCCATCAGACGACGCAGTTCCTGCTCAGGCAGCAGTGACGGCGTACCGCCAAAGATGTTGAATTCGCCCACTTCAGCCTGAGCCAGACCGGGGACTTTCTGGAGCCACATCGTGGCCTCTTTGATGTTGTAATCCACCAGGTCCCGGAACACCTGCTGCGACGAGGCGGCCTTGGGGTTCAGGATAACCGTCGGATACTGGCAAAAATGGCAACGGTAGCGGCAGGTGGGAATATAGGCCCAGAGGTGAATCTGCCTGGCCTGCTTGATATCGCGATCCATGTCGGCAAAAAAAGAGGACAGCGGATAGTCGGGGATATCGCCAGGAAAAACATGGCAGCCGAACGGGTCGTTGAACACGTACTCCAGAAAGGCGCTGTTGTCGGGGCGCGAGAGAAAGTCGTAGACCCGTGGCGTCGGATAGTTCAAGTCGATATCGTTCAGTGAGCCCAGCGCTTCGCCATTCATCAGAATACCCCTCCGTTCGCAAAGTAGTTATGGGCTTCACCGGACTCGCGGTCTTCGGCGAAGTAGTAGACAAAGCGCTCGAAGTCTTCCGGTTTGACCCCATCGAAGCAGGCCGGCAATGGCGGCGGGAAACCGATGTCCTCGCCGACGGCACGGCGCAGGGCACTGAAGATCTCCTCGCGGAACTCGAAATAGAGGCGATAGGACGGGGTCTTGTAGGCGTGAATCGGTTTGAAATCGATGACCCGCGAGCCCTGTTTGATTTCATCGATACGCTGATACATACGATCGGCCACCGGCTCGCTGAAAAACTCACGTACAGCCGGGCTTTCCAGCAGAATCCGCGGGTTGAGCAGCGCCGGCAGCACGATGTTTTTGGGCACATAGTCCTTGATCGAGTAGTCCCAGGCCTGTTGCGACTGCACAGGCGTGGTGTCCCGCAGCGTTGGGGTTTGCTCTTCGACGTCGGGGCGTACGTCCTTCATGATGATGATTCCGTCCTGCCCATAGGCGTTGCCGGTAATCACCTCATCCAGAATGGTATCCACACGACGGCTGTTGATCTCGATACGGGAATCGTGGGCGTAGACCGGCTTACCGCCCCAGGCGATCACCCGGATCCCGAAATCCCAGTCATCGGAGAGGTGTTCGACAAAGCGGCCCTTGTCCAACTGGTAGAAAATCTCGATGCCGCCCACTTTGTCGTAGAGGCCCCGCTCGACGGCAAACCCCTTGCCGTCCGGAAAACCGCCAAACAGTGAAAATGACATCTCGCGGCAGCGCAGGGTCTTCTGGATCTCGTTGAGCAGGTTCGGCCGATGGCGAAAGGACGCTTCGTTGTAATAGTAATTACAGGTGCCCAGATCGCCGTTCTCCTCGAGCATTTTTTCAATCAGCGCGTGCAGCCAGTAAGGGTCCACGGTGCAGTCCGCATCGGCGGAAGCAATGTAGTGTTTATTCTTGACTCCCAGGCGGATGTCGCGCTGTTTTGAACGCAAGGAGGCATAGTCCATGCCGCGTTTTCTGGCAGATGAAACACCTTGGGTGGTCTCCTGGATAACGTGAATATCCAAGGTCGGGTTTTCAGCCTTGAAGGCGTTGATTTTTTTTACCGAGTCATCCGTGGAGTTGTTATCCACGATGATCAGTTCATAGGTGGCGTGGGTAATCAGGCCACCCCGTGTTTTCTGATTGAATAAAGAATCCAGCACACTATCGATGCGATCACTTTCGTTATAAACCGGCAGCACAACCGAGACAAAGACAGCCTCACGCATATTTCCTCCAGAAGGACTCAAGTCCAGCATGCCAATGACGTTATTGGAGAGCACCTGCTGACCGATGGTGAAGTTTTTATGAGCCATTTCAGCCATCAGCGTCTTGTTATTCAGCAACTGATAGACATCGTCAATAAAGTCATCATCAGGCAGGCCATCCTGCTCTTCCGCGATCGACATGACCGGCGCTTCAAAACCATGCTGGCCATAGACTTCCTGATAATATTCGTAGCGGCTCGTGATATAGCAGCGCCGGCTGCTGATCGCCTCCCCCACGGGATTGCCGTAGCTGTCATACCCCCAGGAAGTGAGAAAGGAAACCAGGTCGCAGGAGTAATACAAATCCTCAATGGTCGTGGACTTTTCCTTCGTCGGCATAGAGTCATGGAGCAGTGAGCCGATGAACTTGATAAAGCCCTCGACTTGTAGCTCCCGGGCCAGTTTATTCAAGGCTTCAAAATAGCCAGGATGTTCATGGGGATCGCCGGCGACCGCGAGATACACTCTTCGGCGGCTACCGTTCCGGGCAAAAAGCGCGTTCAACCGATGGACCAGGTGGATATCCCTGTCCTGTCGTTTTTGCGGAATGATGCGGGTCGTGCGGGCAATCAGGACGTCGCTGTCGCGGATATCCAGGCTTTCCTTGATGTTCGTGCAGGTCCCCTGCCCGCTGAAATCATAGGTATTCTTCCTGACCTTGACGTCGATGGCGTGATCGCACCATTCCTCGAGTTTGTTCTTCAGGTGCTGATTGAGGGTCACATAGGTAATGTAGCGGGATTGAACCGGCTTGACGGCATGGGGATACGGCTCCGGACCGTATTTCATCACAGTCTTCTCACTGTTCCACATCAGGTCATGATCGCGCCAGATAACGAAATTCCCCAGGCCATGCTTTTGCCCATAGGCGTCGATGGCCAGGTACAAGGCTTGGGTGTAAATAATGTTTTCCGGCAACGTTCCGTTTTCAACGATCACATAACGGATATCCAGTGTTTCCCAAAACTGCACCATTCGATGAGCCAGTGCCTGTGACGACTCGCGAATGGCGATTAAAAGCCGTTCCTGCTCTTCTGGAGAAACCGCGGTCTTTTGACCGATCAAGACACTGTGCGAATACTCTATGAAATCCCGGCTGTAATGCGGGACAGTCTCTATGTCTTCGATGCGAACCAGGGTAAACACGCCCTGATAGATATTTTTCTCGTGATCATAAGGCCTGTTGAAATTGCCTTTGTCGATCTTGATGTCATAGCCCAGGTCGAGATAGGACGTAATCTCACTCTGCTCAAGGCACTTGGCCATCTTTAATGCTTCAACCGTAATGCCCGATACCGCGACAGCATCAAATGATATAAATATGGCTCCAGCATGCATGCTCATACCCCTCAAACCAATAGGAAGTCATTGATTACCACGCACTCGAAACGGCTAGCCTTGAATCATGCTTTATCCATTTTTTGTTTTATGAGAGGGTCATATGTAACCTCTCGAAATTAAAATACTCGTCTGTACGAGTCGAATCAACAACTCATACAGACGAGTTTTGGTTTTATTTATTCATGGCCCGGAAATGGGGGACAGGACGTATCCAGCTTCCAGAGTGGTGTAAATCGGCCAGACTTCCCGAATGGCCCAACGGGCTTGAAATAAATGAAACCCTTCGGCACCTGACTGATCCACTGATAAGCGACATACCAGTCCCCCACCTTCTCTTCACCTCACCGAGAGACCACCATGTCCAGCGAACTCGACCAGCAATGCATTGACACTCTGCGTTTCCTATCGGTGGATATGGTGCAAAAGGCCGACAGCGGCCATCCCGGTTTGCCCCTCGGCGCCGCGCCGATGGCCTATGTGTTGTGGACCCGCTGGCTGAGGTTCAACCCGCACAATCCGCAGTGGCCTGACCGCGATCGTTTCGTGCTCAGCGCCGGGCACGGTTCGGCGTTGCTCTACAGCCTGCTGCACCTCAGTGGCTACGCGCTGACGCTGGACGACATCAAGCAGTTCCGCCAATGGGGCAGCAAGACGCCGGGACATCCCGAGCGCGGGCACACCCCCGGCGTGGAAACCACCACCGGGCCGCTGGGCCAGGGCCTGGCCAACGCGGTCGGCATGGCGATGGCCGAGGCGCAACTGGCGGCGATCTACAACCGTCCCGGTCACACGGTCGTCGATCACCATACCTACGCGCTCGTCGGCGATGGCGACCTGATGGAGGGCGTGGCCAGCGAAGCCGCCTCACTCGCCGGCCACCTGGGGCTGAGCAAGCTCACCTGCCTCTACGATGACAACGCCGTCACCCTCGCCGCCGGCACGGCCATGACGTTCTCCGAAAATCGCGCGGCGCGCTTCGAGGCCTACGGCTGGCACACGGTGTCGGTGGAAGATGGTAACGATCTCGGCGCAATACATGCCGCCTTGCAGGCGGCGCGGGAGCAAACGACGCGGCCGTCGTTGATTCTGGTGCGCACCCATATTGGCTACGGCTCACCCGAGCAGGACAGTTTCAAGGCCCACGGCTCGCCCCTCGGCGTGGACGCCGTGCGCAAGACCAAGGAAAAGCTGGGCTGGCCCACCGAGCCGGATTTCCTGATACCCGACGCCGCCTTGGCGCACTTTCGCCAGGCCGTGGAACGCGGGGCACGCAATGAAGCGGATTGGTGTGTGCGCATGGACGCCTACACCCAGGCCTTTGCAGAACTCTCCCAGGAACTGCAGCAGCGCCTGGGCGGCGAACTGCCGTCAGGCTGGGATGCGGACATTCCCGTGTTTCCCGCCGATGCCAAGGGCCTGGCCACACGCGATGCCGGCGCCAAGGTGATGAACGCCATCGCCCCGCGGCTACCGGCACTGAGCGGGGGCTCCGCCGACCTCGATCCTTCGACAAAAACCGTGCTCAAGGGCCTCGGCGACTTCAACCCTGCGCCAATGACAGGCACCGATCAACAAGGCTCCGACGCCAGCGGCTGGAGCCAGGTCGGTCGCAACCTGCACTTCGGCGTACGCGAACATGCCATGGGCGCCATCGTCAACGGTTTGGCCGCCCATGGCGGTTTCATCGCCTACGGCGCGACCTTCCTGGTCTTCTCCGACTATATGCGCCCGCCCCTGCGCCTGGCAGCTCTGATGGGCCTGCACGTGGTGCATGTGTTCACCCACGACAGTCTGGCCCTCGGCGAGGACGGCCCGACCCATCAGCCGGTCGAACACCTGGCGAGCCTGCGCGCCATCCCGAACCTGCTGTTGATCCGCCCCGCCGACGCCAATGAAACCGCGGTGGCCTGGCAGGTCGCCATGACTACCCGTGACCGCCCTGTCCTGCTGGTCCTGACCCGGCAAGCATTGCCTACCCTGGACCGCAACCGCTATGCCGCGGCCGATGGGTTGCGGCGCGGGGCCTATGTGTTGAACGACAAGGCGAGCCGTGAGCCCGAGTTGATCTTGATCGCCAGCGGCTCGGAAGTCGCCTTGATCCTGGCGGCGGGCGAACGCCTGGAGGGTGAAGGCATCGCCGTGCGTTGTGTCTCGATGCCCAGCTGGGAGTTGTTCGAGGCCCTGCCCCAGGCCGAGCGCGACGCCGTGCTGCCGCCTTCGGTCGGCGCGCGACTGGCGGTCGAATTGGGCGTGCGTCAAGGCTGGGAGCGCTATATTGGTAGTGATGGCGACATGTTGGGGGTGGAGCGATTCGGCGCCTCGGCACCGGCCGATGTCCTGCTGCGCGAATACGGCTTTACCCTCGACAATGTCTGCGCCCGCGCCAAGGCATTGCTGGCACGGCCGTCATCAGCAGGCACAACCCCGGAAAGAGGCTAAATCGTGAACAAACAAGACACCGCCTTCTACAGTCTCCTGAATGAAATCGCCCAGGGCAAAAGTGAGATCAAGGATCCTGCCGAGGTCGACACGCTGGAACGCTTGATCAGCTTCAACTATGCGCAAGCGCTGGCCGACGTCAGCCATCCGCAACTGGTCTACAGCGGTGCTCAAATGACCCCCATGGGAAGAGCTTTCCTGGCGGAATGCAGGGCAGCAGAA